>CBFIGH010000101.1:0-54085 GCA_965662115.1 Cyanobium sp. | reverse complement strand
CCGATGGTTCCGAGGCGACAAAAGACTTCACTATTGAAGTCACCAACATTGGCGACAATCCGGTTCTCCTGAGTGACAGCAATGCCGCCGCCAACGCGGTGGCAGAAAACGCAGCCATCGGCACCGCCGTTGGCATCACAGCCTTGGCGACGGACGCCGATTCAGTCGCCACCATCAGCGGCTACAGCCTCACCAATAACGCCGGCGGCCTCTTTGCCATCAACAGCACCACCGGTGTCGTCACCGTTGCTGGGGCCCTCGATTTTGAAACCGCCACCAGCCACATCATCACCGTTAAGGCGATCAGCTCCGATGGTTCCGAGGCGACAAAAGACTTCACTATTGAAGTCACCAACATCAACGATGATCCGACGGGCAGCGCCGACACCTTCACGGTTGCACAGAATTCAACAACTTCTGCCCTAAACCTCTTGGCTAATGACAGTGATCCCGATCGAGATACTCTCTCGATCGTTTCGATCGCTGGCACCACCCTCAGACTGGGTACTGCCCAGATCATTGCCGTCACCAATGGCACCGTCAGTGTAAGCCTCACAGGTCAAATCACTTTCATACCCAATGCCAACTACACAGGGGATGTCGCTTTTAGCTATGCCATCTCCGATGGCCAAGGCGGTGCCGCTACGGCCATGGTCAACGGCACTGTCACCGCCGTCGACGCTCCGCCGGTGACAGTGGTGGAACTTGAGGTGAGTATTGACAGCTTCGTCGTCTCCGCTGAAAGCGGCTATGAGCTAGAGAGCGTCAGTCAGGCTGAAAGCATTGTGGATGCTACAGGTGTTATTTCCTCATTCGTATTTACAGCGGTGGTTAACGGCGAGGAAGTTGAGGTGACGATTCCAGCTCCTACATTAGAGGAATTGAACATCGCTGCACCCAGTGATTCAGAGGGGGGAAGCGCGTCGTCTGAAGTTGTGTTGATCGGTGAGCCACTGCTATTCAGCCTAAGCACGATAGATGACGCGGATGCTGACCCAAGGCCTGGTACCCAGGTGGTAGTCAGAATTGACTTGTCGGGGCAGGGCTTGGAGGAATTTGCGCTTGAGACCTTGAATTATGCCAAATTTTATTCTCAGGCTGTTATCGATGCTGCAATAGCTGCCGACGGACAGTTATTGGACCTTGATGGCAACCAAATTACAGAAGAAGGCTGGGTTCCATTCATGCGCCAATTCACAGAGGACGGAGGTAATCGAGTTTATTATGGGGATGGCGCACAGTTCGTCGTTGGGTCAGATGGCAGCCTGACCCTCGTAATCCACTTGACCGACAACGAATTTGGCGACACCGACTTAGCGGAGGGTTTTCTCACTGACCCTGGCATTATGTACAGCCTGGTCACCACAGAATCTCCGGCTGGAGTTGGCCAACCCAGCACCCAACCCAGCACCCAGCAGGTAGCCCAATCCGGTGTGTTTGAACTTGCCTCAGTGGGCTCCACCGACAGCACTTTTGCATCGGTCACCGCGCCAGTGGAAACCGTCACCGTCGAAGCGCGGGCGGATTCGGGTAACGGCACCAGCTCCGGTGATGGATCAGGTTCTGCCAATCCCGATATCTCCTTATTTCAGGCCTATGCGCAGCAGGCATCCGAAGACCTGATGACCTGGGCCACCAGCTTCGGTCTGCTCGCCAGCCCAGCTGATGGTGAAGCCCATTCCACCACCACCACCACCAGAGGAGCCAGCCCTCTCGCCTTTGTCTCGCAGGCCCTGGGAATTGAGCCCAGCCTGGCCAATGGCATGCACGAGGCCTTGGTGCTCGGGGGGGCAAGCCTGTATGCCATCAACCGCTTCAGCGGCGCCAAGCTCAGCCGCTGGTGGACGAAGCTGTTGCCTGCCGTACGGTTACCAGGGGTAGGCCTGGCGGCCGCGGCATCGGTCGAGCGCATCGTGGTGGTGTTCAAGCTGCTTTCCGCAGCCGGCCTGCAGCGCCTGGTGGCAGCCCGGGTGGATGGGGACAAGCTGGAGATCTTGGCTGAGCAGGCCTTGCCGATGAGCCTCAGTGCGGCCGCCGCACCGAGCCAGGTTGACCTCGAGCTCCCGTTGCGCGAGCTGGTGGAGAGGGTTGGTCACCAGGGGCTCAGCCACGACCTGTTGCTCTTCGATCCCCATCTCCGCAAGGAGTTGCCCGTCTATGTCAGCCTTGCACCCAGGCAGGCCGAGCTGCAGCCGCAGGTTCTCGGCACCCTGTTGGACAGCTTGGCTGCAGACCAGCTGGATGAGCTGCGTAGCTGGACCCATCGCCCCTCTGGCACCGACATTCGCGAGCACCCCGTGGGTGGTTGCCTTGAGAAACGCCAGCGTGAGTTGGCCCAGCGCATGGATGCCGACAAGGCCTCCCTGGTGAGCCTGCTCGAGCTCAGCCTGGCCCTGGGTCAGCGTTTCGCCTGAGCTACTTGCCCTCCATCACCCACACGCCGTTCCAGTTTGGGCCGGGATTGTTGTGTTGCAGGTGCCCGCAGCGCTCCAGATAGAGCGCACTCAGCCGGTCAGCCGGATGGAGCGCCAGTGCCGCCTGGAACGCGCCCATCGCCTCAGCCCACTGCTGCTGCCGGTAGGCCTGCAGCCCCTCGCCATAGCGGGCCAACACCGCTGTGCGGTTGGGAAAGCTGGCTTCGGTGCTGAAATCCAGCAGTTCATGCACCAGCACCGGCTCGCTTTTGCCCTTCACCACCACCTGGTCGGCTTCCCGGCTCACATACCGGCCCTTGGCGCGGCGCAGGGTGGCATCGCTGATCAGCAGTTTGGCGCCATAAAACTTGCAGGCTGATTCCAGCCGCGCTGCCAGGTTGACGCCATCGCCGATCACCGTGTAGTTCATCCGCTTGGGCGAACCGATGTTGCCGCTCACCACCGCATCGGTGTGCAGGCCGATGCCGATCCCGATCGCCTGCTCCCCCCGCGTCTGGCGTTCGATATTGAAACGCCCCAACACCTCCTGCATGGCAATCGCCGAGCGGATCGCCCGATCTTCGTCGTTGTCGGTGGCCATCGGCAGGCCAAACACGGCCATCACGGCGTCGCCGATGAACTTATCCAGCATCCCCCCCTCCTGCTGCAGGCAGTCCACCATCAAGGTGAAGTAGTCGTTGAGAAAGCGCACCGTGCCCTGGGCACCCAGGGTTTCGGTGATGCTGGTGAAACTGCGGATGTCGCTGAACAACACGGTGGCCATGCTCTCGGTGCCACCGAGCCGGTCGGCGCCACTGCGCAGCAACTGCTCGGCGATCAGCGGGTCCATGTAGCGGGCCATCGTGCCCTTGATGCGTTTCTCCTCGCTGATGTCATCGAGCATCAGGATCGTGCCGATCGTGCCCAGGCGGGGATCCTGAAGCGGCTGGAGGGTGATGTTCACCGAGGTGGTGCCCCCAGGGAGGGCCAGCTCCGTATCCAGAAGCTGGCGACTCTCGCCGCTGTGCTGCACCTCCTGCAGTTGTGTTGTGAGCCAGCCATTGCGGCCGGCAAACAGCTCGGTGGCGGGGCGCTCGATCAATTGCTCGGCTTCACAACCCAGAATGCGGCAACCGGCTTGGTTGGCCGTGCGCACCAGCCCGGCATCGGTAAAGGTGATCACGCCGCTGGGCATGCTCTCAAGGATCGATTCCTGGTAGTTCTTCAGTGCTTCCAGATCGCCATAGCTTTGGCGCAGCTGGCCGGCCATGCCGTTGAAGGACAAGGTGAGGTCGTTGACCTCATCGATGGCGCTGCCTTGCAGCCGTTGATCCAACTCCCCTTTGGCCATCGCATCGGCGGCCCCAGCGAGCTGTTGCAGCGGTGAGCTCACCAGACCAGCCGTGGTGCGACTCACCAACACCACCACTCCGAAGCTCAGCAACACCAGCACAAGGCTGGTGGTCAGCGTCTGTTTCGCCGCCGCCAGGTAGTTGTCCTCCGGCGTGGCCACCACCACCTGCCAGCGGATGCCGGAGGGGTCGTTCCACATCCGTGTCACCAGCATGGAGGCATTGCCGTTGATGCTGCGGCGCTCCGCCAGTTCCTGGCCAAAGCGCGGTTGCATCAATTGGGCCATGCCGCGCACCAGCGGGTCACTGGCTTCCGTGGCCCGTTGCCGCACCAGTCGCCCGTCCTGGATCGCATACAGCTTCTGGGCGCTGGAGCTACCCACCACAAATCCCTGCTGGTCCACCACCAGCACCGCTGCCCCTTTGCCGATTTGGAGGTTTTGCAGAAAGCGGGTGATCTGAACGGGCCAGATGTCTGCGCCGGCGACGCCACTGGGAGCTTTGCTGGAGCCGAACGGCATCGAAAATCCGCTGATCGCCTCCGGGTTGCGAATGGCTCTCTGGTACCAGAGCATCTGCCGGGCATCAAAGCTCTGGCTGCGAATCGCCTCTCCCGATTGCCCCTCCGCGCCCACGCGGCTGGTGATCATTGGGCGGGCACCTGAGCCAGGCCCCTGGCGGCTCAGTTCCAGCTCGTCGGTTTGCTGGTTGCGCTCCAGGGCGATGTAGGTGCCATCCGGGCGGGCCAGCTGCACGTAGCCCAGGTCTTGAAACTGCTCCAGCTCAGACTGAAGTAGCGGTCCGAGCTCCAGCAGCCGCCCTGGGCTGATCAGGCCGCTGGATAGCAGCCTGGCATTGATGGCATTCACCTGGCGCGGGGTACTGAGCTGCCCGTCCAGCTCCTGGAGCACCCGCTCGCCGATTTGCCCCCCCAGCTCACTGGTGAGCTGGTTGATGATTCGGCCCGCCATCTGGTAACTCAACCCCAGCACCAGGGCCATCACCACCAGCAGCTGGGCGGCAAACGGCGCGAACATCAACTGGGGCAGGCTGCTGCGCTGCGGCAGACGATCGCGCAGGCGCTCCAGCCAGAGCAGGCGGGGGTTGCGCGATCGCCGCCGGCGAATCCGGCAGGTTGTGGCCATTAGGAACGGATGCGGCGCAGGGCGTCGATCGCTTTCTGCACCGCATCGGTGAGCAGGGTGATCACGCGTTTGTCGCGGACCACGAGATTCACCGACACGGTTTGGCCCGAGCTCACCAGGTGGCGGGTGCCGTTTTTCTCCAGATAGGGCCGATCCAGGGCCACATAGGCAGGGAAACGCGGCAGTGGGTTTTGTGGATCCGGCGGCAGTGAATCGGTGCCGATCGATTTCAGCCGGCCTGGCACCGAGCCGAACTGGGTGAACGGGAAGGCATCCACCCGCACCTGGGCTTCCTGGCCAGGTCGGGCGAAGCCCACATCACGGTTGGTCAGAAACACCTTTGCTTCCAAGGTCCCACCGGGTACCACCTTCAACAGGGTCTCATTGGCCGTGGCCGCATAGCCTGGACTGGATGGTTTGAGCTCGAACACCATCCCAGCCAGCGGTGAACGCAACATCTCATATTCCCGGGCCTTGTTCACTTCGACCAACTGACGCTCCAGGTCGGCCAGATTACGGAGCGATTCCTGGCGCAGTTTCACCAGTTCGGCCTGCACCTCCCGCTGGTTGGCCTCCGACTGGGCCACTTCCGAGCGCAGCTGCTGGATTTTGTTTTTCTGCTGCAGCACCTGCACCATCTGAACGCCACCTTCGCGGGCCAGGGGTTCGATCTGGTTGAGAATCACCCTTTCGGTCTGCATGGAGGCGAGCAGACTCTGGGTCCGGGAGACAAGGCTCTGCTCGCGGGCCTTGAAGGCCCTTTCCTGTTCCTGGAATCGCTGACGCTCCAGGCGGATCTGGTTTTGGAGGGTTTTGCGTCGGGTTTCGCTCACGTCCGGATCGAAGCGGAGCAGCGGTTCGCCAGCGCGCACCGTTTGGCCTTCGTTCACATAGATCTGGTTCACCACCCCGGCAGCCGGGCTCATGATCGGCCGGGCTGCTCCGAGGGCTTGGATGGTGCCGTTGGCGATCACGACTTCATCAATCTTCGCGGTAACGGTGTAAAGAAACCCCAGCGAGGCGGTGCCAATGATCGACCACACCACCGCTTGGCTCCACACCGGTGCTGGCTTGAGGCGTACTTCCTGGTAATCCAGGGGCTTCGCCACCTGGGCAGCACGGCTGCGTTTGCTCAGGTTGATCATGCCAACGCAGCCTCCTGCTGGCTGTAGATCGTGGCGTAGCGGCCGCCAAGGGCCATCAGCTCAGCGTGGGGCCCCTGCTCCACCACCGCACCCTGATCCATGACCAGGATCTGATCGGCATGCCGCAGCGCGCCGAGGCGATGGGTGATGAACAGCACCGTGCGGCCCCGGTAGGCCTCCATCAGGTTGCGGGTGACCTGCCTTTCGGTTTCCCCATCGAGGGCGCTGGTGGCCTCATCGAGAACCAGCAGCCGCGGCTGCTTCAGCACCATGCGGGCAATGGCGATCCGCTGGCGCTGGCCGCCACTCAAACCAGCCCCCCGCTCGCCCACCGAGCTGCTGTAGCCAGCTGGCATCGCCTGGATGAAGTCGTGGGCACAGGCCACCTGGGCCGCCTGGCTGATCTCCTCAAACGAGGCATCGGGCCGCGTCAGTGCAAGGTTGGCCAGCACCGTGCCATCAAACAGCAGGCTGTCCTGGGGCACCACGCCGATCTGGGCGCGCAGGGAATAGAGATCCACTTTGCTGATGTCATAGCCATCGATGCGGATCGTGCCCTCGAGTGGGTCGTAGAGCCGGGTGAGCAGCTTGAGCAGGGTGCTTTTACCGCTACCGCTGCTGCCGACAATGCCGATGAACGACCCTGCAGGGATCTCAAAGTTCACATTGGCCAGCTGCAGGGGCCCCTGGTTCCCGAAGCGGAAGTTGACGCCTTCGTAAAGGATCGATCCATCAACCGGTGGCAGTGGGGGCAGCTGTTCGCCGGCGATTTCGATTTCCTCGGGGTGATCCACGATGTCGGACAAACGCTCCAGCGACAGGGAGGTTTCCTGGAAGTTTTGCCAGAGGGTGGCCAGGCGCAGCAGCGGGCTGGTGACATAGCCGGCCAGGATTCGAAAGGCGATCAGCTGGCCCAGGGTCATCTCGCCCTTGAGCACCAATCCCGCCCCCACCCACAACACCAGCAGGCCGGAGAGCTGCTCGAGGAATTTGCTGGCCGAGCCGGCGGCGGTGCTGGTCAGGGTGTTGCGGAAGCTGGCCTGGATCTGACCTCCGTAGAGCTGTTGCCAGCGCCAGCGACTTTGCAGCTCCATCCCCTGCCCCTTGACCGTTTCCATGCCGCTGAGGGTTTCCACCAGGTGGCTTTGGACCCGGGCATTGGCCTCGGCCTGGTCGCGGAGCTGGGCGCGAATGATCGGGGCTGTGGCGGCCGTCAGCCCCACGAAGAAGGGCACCACCACCAGGCTCCAGAAGGTGAGACTGACGCTGTAGAGCAGCATCACGGCGATATAGATCAAGGCAAACAGCGCATCGAGCACCACCGTCAGGGCGGTGCCGGTGAGGAAGCGGCGGATCTTCTCCAGCTCGTTGATGCGGCTGCTCACCTCCCCGACCGGCCGGCGGGCGAAATAGCTGAGTGGCAGGCGCAGCAAGTGGTCGATGATCGTCGCGCCCAGGCTGATGTCGATCCGGTTGGTGGTGTCGGAGAACAAATAGGTGCGAAGGGCGCCGAGCAGCGCCTGGGCAATCGCCATCCCAACCAGCAGGGTCCCGAGCACGTTGAGACTGCTGAGATTGCCCTGGCTGATCACCGCATCGATGATCTGCTGGATCAGCAGCGGATTGAGCAGCGCAAACAACTGCACAAAGAAGCTGGCGACCAGCACCTGGATCAAAATCCTGCGGTGCTGCTGAATCGCCGGCAGGAACCAACCCAGGCCAAAACGGGCGGTGGGGGTGGAGGCACTGCGCTCCACCGCCAACACCGCCAACCGGCCCGCCTCGTTGAAGCTTGTGAATGCTTCCAGGCCGCGCCACTCCTGCTTGGTGCGGGGATCGCCGACCAAGGCATCGCCGGCGCCGACCTCCCAGAGCAGCTGGGGGTGGCCCTCCTGCAGCACCAACACCGGCAGCGGTATCCGCGGCAGCTGGGCCGCGGATACCTCCAGCAGGGAGGCCCGCAGGCCCATCAGGTCGCAGACCGCCGCCAGCTGTTGCAGGGAGATGCCCGCATCGCCTTCGCGCTGGTGTTGCGACATCAGGATCCTGCGCAACACGTCCTTGCGGAAGGGCAGGTCAAAGTGGCGAGCCAGCATGCGCAGGCAGGCCATCGGCTCATCGATGGGGCCGTCGCCGCGGGCCTGGGGGAAGCTGCCATCGTCGCTGAGCCGGCCGTACCAGTCTTCGAGGGAATCGGTTTGACGTTCCACCGCCACGATCGTGCCGGGGCTTGTCACCCATTCCGGCTCGAGCACCGCGTCATCGGAGCTCCGATCCACGCGCACCACCATGGCTGGCTGCGGATCGGGTGGCCAGCCTGGGGGGCGGGCCACCAGCCGACCGGGCAGCCTGCCGCGCACAAACAAATCAACCGGACCCTGCAACTCGGCCCCCGGGCTGAAACCCTCAACGTTGTCCGAGCTCACCAACCAGGACCCGCACCCAGCCTCGAGGCTGTGGCTGCCGGGGGACAGCAGCAGCACCTGCTGGTCGGCTGGCTGCGCTTGAAGATGGTTGCAGGCCCAGTCCCGCAGGCTCTGGCAGGCAGGCAGGTTGGGCGACGGGCTGGCGGCCAGGGTGGCGTAGAGCTCGGCCAAGCTCAGGGTGTCTAGGGCAGGGCAGGGCCTGGGCAGCGCATCCAAGACAGCCAGAAAGGCGGTTGCTGGCAGCAACCACAGCTGGGTTGGCAGGGCGGCTTGCAGCGCCAGGGCGGTTGAGCCCCGCAGCAGGCTGCTCTCACCGGCCATCGACCCAGGGCCGATGCGCTGCAAGGTGAATGGCTCGCCGTTGTCGTCCTTGGCCAGCAGCCGCAGCTGGCCCGCCACCACATAGGCCACCCCAGGCGGCAACGAACCATGATCCCAGAGTTTCTGGCCGGGACGCAGCTGCAGGGGCTGAAGAGCCTCGGCTAGGCGGGCTTGATCGTTTTGCTGGAGCTGATGAAAGGGATCCCAGCCAGCGACGACCCGCAGCGCAAGGGCTAAATCCAAATTCCCTCACTGAGCAGGATGTTTTTAGGGTTAAATTTTTTTAACACAATGAATGTTGGTGGCAAAACGGCCGTTTGGCTGAATTAACCCATGGTCGGGTGAGGATTTCCGGATCAGCCCTGCTGGCCTGGCGGCTGGTTCCGCTGTCTTGCCGCAGCCCGCTCTCCCTCCTCCAGCAGCAGTTTTTCCTGCAGGGCCGGATCGAGGCTGGCGGGGATCAGCTTCTCCAGGCGCACCAGCACCCACCCGCCTTCCAGGCCCTTGGGCGGCCAGAGCTGCCCTGGTTTGCTCACCCGCAGCAGTTTGGCCAGGGCGGGGTGGGGCTCGCTGAGGGGCACCGGCCCCACCAACCCGCCGCTGTGTTTTTCCGGTCCCTCGGAAAAGCGGCTGGCCAGATCGGAAAACGGGGCTTCGCCTTCCTTGATCTGCTGGTAAAGCTCGGCGGCCAGTTCGGCATCGCGCAGGCGCAGCAGCGAGTAGCTGACCCGATCAAACTCGGCCTTGCGACGCAGAAAAATGGTTTGCAGCTCGCCGCCCCAGCGCTCCTTACACCACATCAACCACTGCCAGGAGCGGGCTGCCATGTGGTCGAAGTCGCCTTCGCTGAGGCCATGCTGGTTCAGCCACTGCCCTCGCCGCCCGGGGTCTGCCAGTCCCAGCTTCTGTTCCAGTTCCTGCCGCAACAGCAGCAGCCTCTCCGGTCCAGGCAGCGGCCGATGCCGCACCAGCCCATCGATGCAGCGCTCTCGGGCCACCTGATCCACCAAACCCCAGCGCGCCAGATCGCTGCTAAGCACCTCAGAGCGATCCACCATCCAGTTGATTCGATTCGAGCAGGAAGTTAGCGTTCAGTTGCCGCCCCCGAGGATGTGACCGTCGCGGAAGCGCACGATTTTCTCGGCTCGGGCGGCCACGTCGTCTTCGTGGGTCACCATCACCACGGTCATGCCGCCCTGGTGCAGGGCATCGAAGATGTCCAGCACTTCGGCGGTGGTCTGGGAATCCAGCGCCCCGGTGGGCTCGTCGGCCAGCAGCAGGGCCGGTTGGTTGATGATCGCCCGGGCGATCGCCACCCGCTGCTGCTGGCCTCCAGAGAGCTGGTTGGGCTTGTTGTGCAGCCGTTGGGCCAGCCCCACCCGTTCCAGGGCCGCCTGGGCCCGCTGGCGTCGCTCGGGGGCCGGCACTCCGGCATACACCATCGGCAGCATGACGTTGTCAAGGGCGCTCAGCTGGGGCAGCAGGTGGAACTGCTGAAACACGAAACCCAGATCCCGGTTGCGCAGGTCGGCCAGCTGGTCATCGCTGAGCCCCTCCACCGGGGTGCCATTCAGCCGGTAGCTGCCGCTGCTGGGCCGATCCAGGCAGCCCAGAATGTTCATCGCCGTGCTCTTGCCCGAGCCGGAAGCCCCCATCACCGCCAGGTAGTCCCCCCGGTTGACGGTGAGATCGAGCTTGTCGAGCGCATGCACGGCCGTGTCACCGCTGCCGTACACCTTGTCGACGGCTTCGAGCTGGGCGACAGGGGAGCTCATCGCCGCTCAACCGATCGCCGTCACCAGCATTGGTGTGCCGGTGACGGCCTGGCTGGCCCAGGTGAACAGGGGGTTGGAGAGAATTCCCCCCACTGCGGTGACGATCACGCAGCCGACCAGGGCGGTGCGCAGCGCGGGCAGGCCGGCCACGTTCCAGGCGATGGCGGGGTAGGCCTTCACCACGTCGGAGGCTTCCTGGGGCTCCTTGACCACCATCATCTTGATCACCGAGATGTAGTAGTAGATCGACACCACCGAGGTGACCAGACCCACCACCACCAGCAGGTATTGGTGGTCGGCCCAGCCGGCGAAGAAGAGATAGATCTTGCCGAAAAAGCCCAGCATCGGCGGGATGCCACCCAGCGACAGGAGGCAGAGGCTCAGCCCCAGGGTGATCAGTGGATCCTTCTGATAGAGGCCGGCGTAGTCGGCGATGCGGTCGCTGCCGGTGCGCAGCGAAAACAGGATGATGCAGGCAAAGGCGCCCAGGTTCATGAACAGGTAGGCGGCCATGTAAAGAACCATGGCGGCGAAGCCGTCCTCGGTGCCGCAGACCAGACCGATCATCACGAAGCCGGCCTGGCCGATCGAGCTGTAGGCCAGCATCCGTTTCATTGAGGTCTGGGCCAGGGCCACCACGTTGCCCAGCACCATGCTCAGCACCGCCAGCACGGTGAACAGCAGCTTCCACTGGGCATCAAAACTCTCGAAGCAGCCCACCAGGATGCGCAGGGCCAGGGCGAAGCCCGCCGCCTTGGAGCCCACCGACAGGAAGGCCACCACGGGGGTGGGGGAGCCTTCGTAGACGTCGGGGGTCCACTGGTGGAAGGGCACGGCGGCGATTTTGAAGGCCACCGTGGCCAGCACGAACACCAGGGCCAGGGCGGTGACCGGCGACGCACTGGTGCGCAGGGCCACGGCCACCGCATCCAGGCCGGTGCCGCCGCCGGTGATGCCGTACAGCAGGGAGGCGCCGTAGAGGAACACGGCTGCCGCCGCTGAACCCACCAGCAGGTATTTGAGGGCAGCCTCCGAGCTGCGGGCATCGCGCTTCATATAGCCGGCCAGCAGGTAGCTCGATACCGACAGGGTTTCGAGCGATACGAAGATGCTCACCAGGTCGGTGGCCCCGCAGAGGAACATCGCCCCCAGGGTGGCGGCCAGCAGGATGCCGGCGTATTCCCCTACAGGCGTGCCACTGCGCTCCACATAGCGCCAGCTCACCAGCAGGGAGATCAGGGTGGAGGCCGCCACCACGGCCCGAAAGGCGATCGCCAGGTTGTCGGCCAGAAAGGAGCCGACAAAGGCGGGCTGCAGGTTTGGGGTGTTCCACTGCAGGGCCAGCAGCACCAGGGCACTGCCCAGGCCGGCGTAACAGATTGGCGGCACCCAGCGGCTGGCGGCCTTTTCGCCGGCCAGATCCACCAGCAGGCAGGCCAGCAGGGCGATCAAAACGGCCGCCTCAGGGGCGATCGCCCCGGCGTTGAGCTGCAGATTCAAGCCCCCCGTGCCGGCACCACTGCCGATCGCATCGGCCACGGTGGAGAGGGCGCCGAGCAGAAACATCAGCGTGGTGGCGGTGAGCTGGGAGCTGTGATGTGGAGGACTGTAGCCGTGCCCGGCGGTGGACCTGGTCCGTGGATGCGATAAAGAGGGAGGCGGTTATGCGCTGGTCTGTGGGTCACACCCTGGTGATTGTCGAGAGCCCCACGAAGGCCCGCACCATTCGCGGCTTCCTTCCGAAGGACTTCAAGGTGGAGGCCTCCATGGGCCACGTGCGCGACCTGCCCAACAACGCCAGCGAGATTCCAGCGGCCCACAAGGGCGAGAAGTGGGCCAACCTCGGCGTCAACACCGCCAGCAAGTTCGAGCCCCTCTACGTGGTGCCGAAGGATAAAAAGAAGGTGGTCAAGGAGCTCAAGGACGCCCTCAAGGGTGCCGACCAGTTGCTGCTGGCCACGGACGAAGACCGGGAAGGGGAGAGCATCAGCTGGCATCTGCTGCAGCTGCTCAGCCCCAAGGTGCCGGTCAAGCGGATGGTGTTTCACGAGATCACCAAAGAAGCGATCGGCCGCGCCCTCGAGCAAACCCGCGAGCTCGACATGGAGCTGGTGCATGCCCAGGAAACCCGCCGCATCCTCGATCGGCTGGTGGGCTACACCCTTTCGCCGCTGCTGTGGAAGAAGGTGGCCTGGGGGCTGAGCGCCGGCCGCGTTCAGTCCGTGGCGGTGCGCCTGCTCGTGCAGCGCGAACGGGCCCGCCGGGCCTTCCGCAGTGGCAGCTACTGGGACCTCAAGGCCCGGCTGGAGCAGCCTGGCGGCAGCTTTGAGGCCAAGCTCAGCCAGCTGGGCGGCGTCAAGATCGCCGGCGGCTCCGATTTCGATGAGAGCACCGGCAGCCTTAAGGCCGGCAGCAAGGTGCGCCTGCTGGCCGAAGCCGAGGCGCGCCAGCTCCAGCAGGCGGTGCAGCAGGCCCCCTGGCGGGTGGCCGAGGTGGAGGCCAAGCCGAGCGTGCGCAAGCCCGTTCCCCCCTTCACCACCAGCACCCTGCAGCAGGAGGCCAACCGCAAGCTGCGCCTCTCGGCCCGCGAAACGATGCGCGCCGCCCAGGGGCTCTACGAGCGCGGCTTCATCACCTACATGCGCACCGATTCGGTGCACCTCAGCGACCAGGCCGTCAATGCCGCCCGAAGTTGCGTGACGGCCAAGTACGGCAAGGAGTACCTCAGCCCGTCGGTGCGGCAGTTCACCACCAAGGCCCGCAATGCCCAGGAGGCCCATGAGGCGATTCGCCCAGCGGGCGAAAGCTTCCGCGATCCTGTTGCCACGGGCCTCGATGGCCGTGACCTGGCCCTCTATGAGCTGATCTGGAAGCGCACCGTGGCCAGCCAGAGGGCCGAAGCGCGGCTCACCATGTTGTCGGTGGAGCTCCAGGTGGAGTGCGGCGCCCTCGGGCTGGCCAGCTTCCGTGCTTCGGGCAAACGCATCGATTTCGCCGGTTTCTTCCGCGCCTATGTGGAGGGTTCCGATGACCCCGATGCGGCGCTCGAGGGCCAGGAGGTGCTGCTGCCCGCCCTCAAGGTGGGGGATGCCCCCGCCTGCCGGGAGGTGGAGGCCCTGGGCCACCAAACCCAGCCTCCAGCCCGTTACAGCGAGGCGGCCCTGGTCAAGATGCTGGAGAAAGAGGGCATCGGCCGGCCATCCACCTACGCCTCGATCATCGGCACGATCGTCGATCGCGGCTACGCCACCCTCCAGAACAATGCCCTGATGCCCAGCTTCACGGCGTTTGCCGTCACGGCCCTGCTGGAGGAGCACTTCCCCGATCTGGTGGACACCAGCTTCACGGCCCGGATGGAGAACAGCCTCGATGAGATCTCCCAAGGCCAGTTGAAATGGCTGCCCTATCTCGAGAGCTTCTACAAGGGTGAAAAGGGCCTGGAAACCCAGGTGGCCCAACGGGAGGGGGACATCGACCCCGGCGCCTCACGCACGGTGGAGCTCGAAGGCCTGCCCTGTGTGGTGCGCATCGGCCGGTTTGGGGCCTACCTGGAAACCAAACGTGTCGCCGAGGACGGCAGCGAGGAGCTGCTCAAGGCCACCCTCCCCCAGGAGATCACCCCGGCCGATCTCGATGCCGACAAGGCCGAGCTGATTCTCAAACAGAAGGCCGATGGCCCGGAATCCCTGGGCGAAGACCCGGAAACGGGCGACCAGGTGTATCTGCTGTTTGGCCAGTACGGCCCCTACGTGCAGCGGGGTCAGGTGAGTGACGACAACCCCAAGCCCAAACGGGCCTCCCTGCCCAAGGGCGCCAAGCCCGAGGAGCTCAGCCTTGAGGACGCCCTTGGCCTGCTGCGTTTGCCCCGCCACCTCGGCGAGCATCCCGAGGGGGGCAAGGTGGAGGCGGGCCTGGGCCGCTTCGGGCCCTTCGTGGTGCACCACAAGGGCAAGGGCGAGAAGGACTACCGCTCCCTCAAGGCCGAAGATGAGGTGCTGTTGGTGGGCCTCAGCCGCGCCATCGAGTTGCTCGCCATGCCCAAGAAGGGCCGCGGTGGCCGCACGGCCCTCAAGGATCTCGGCACCCCCGAAGGCGGTGACGAAACGATCCAGCTGTTCGATGGACCCTATGGGTTGTACGTCAAGCAGGGCAAGCTGAATGCGTCGCTGCCGGAGGGCACCACGGCCGACACCATCAGCCTGGAGCAGGCGGTGGAGCTGCTGGCTGCCAAGGCCGCCACGGGCAAGCCCAAGGGCCGCAAGCCAGCCGCAAAGAAGCCAGCTGCTGCCAAGCCCGCGGCCAAGAAGGCCCCCAGCACCACCAAGACAGGTCGCCTGCGGGCCAGTGCCGTGCGGGTGATCAAGGCGGCCGATCGCTGATGGCAGCTGCCGGTCGCCGAAGCGTGCTGCTGGCGGCCTGTGGCCTGGTGCTGGCGGGCTGCAGCAGTACGCCGTTGGGCGAGCAGTTGTCCCGCAGCTTCTCGGCGCCCACCACGGCGCCCACCACGGGGCCAACGCCGGTGCCAACGCCGGCCCCTGGCCCGCTCCCCAAGCCCAAGCCGCCTGGGACCAAGCCCCCCGCCGCCAAAACCACAGACCCCAAAGCGCCGCCGCCAGCTGCCCAGCCGCTGCCGCAGGCGCCCTCCTCCCCCAGCAAACCCGCCCCCTACCGGATCACGATCCAGCTGCCCTCGGCGGATCCAGCCGCCCCCGCCGAGGCGGTGACCGAGGCCTTGCGGGCGGCCGGGCTGCGCTTTGAGGTGGAGATGATCGAGCGGATCAGTGCTCCGGCCGCTCCCGCCGGGGCCCCGACGGTCACCCCCGCTCCGGCACCGCGCTGATGGGCGACCCCTCGCGCCAGCTGAGTCGGCGCCAGGCGCGTCAGTTGATGGACACCGCTTACCTGGCCGCGGCCACCGCCCTGCTCTGGGTGGCGCTCTACTACTTGCCCGTGGGCAGTCCCCTGTTTCGCCTGGCCCTGCCCCTGCCCCTGGCCCTGCTCCAGTTGCGGCACGGCTGGCGCTGTGCGTCGGAGGGTCTGGTGGTAACCGTGCTGTTGCTGGTGGCGCTGATGGGCCCGATTCGGGGGCCGTTGGTGATTTTTCCCTATGGCTCCCTGGCGCTCTGGCTGGGCTGGTGCTGGGGTCGGCGGGCCAGTTGGTGGCTCAGTTGGAGCATCGGCAGCCTGATTGGCATGGCTGGTTTTTTGGTGCGGGTGGCGGTGTTGTCGGTGATGGTGGGCGAAAACCTTTGGGTGGTGATCACCAGCGCGGCGGCCGGTCTGGTCGAGAAGGTGGCTGGTTGGCTGGGCCTGGCCCCTGGCATCGAACTGGTGCAGGTGCAGCTGGCGGCGCTGGCGATGGTGTGGGTTCAAAACGTGATTGTGGTGTTGGCCCTGCACGCGGTGGCCTATTGGATTTTTCCGCGCCTGAAGGCACCGATCAGTGAGCCCCCGCAAGCCCTGCGTGCCCTGGTCGCCCTCGATCCGCTCTGACCGGGGCGATCGCGGCTGACCCGTGGATGGGGGCTTGGCAGCAGCGCTGGCCAGCCGCCCACACCCTGGTGCTGCTGGCCGCCACCGAGACGGCGGCGGTGGCAGGCATCTCGGCTGCCGGCGCCACCCCCGAGTCCCGGCGCGCCACGGCGGCGGCCGATGCGGAGTTGCTGCTGCAGGGGCCCGGCCGCGGCCGCTGCCATGCCCTGCCACCCCTGCCGGCCGGGGTGAGTCCGGCCTTGATCAGCCATGTGGTGTTGCGGCACCTGGGCTTGCTGCAGCGCACCCAGCTGGTGGATCTGGGCTGTCCGATTGCGGCGGCGGTGCCCCACCTGCGCCTGCCCGGTTTGGAGAGTGCCGGGCCCGCCCGCTGCCTCAGCACCGGCCAGGCCCTTGCTCCCCATCGGGTGGCGGCCCTATGGCAGCGGGGTCGAGCCTGGGGGCAGGCCTGGAACCCGGCCGAGCCGTTGCTGCTGGCCGAGTGTGTGCCTGGCGGGACCAGCACAGCCCTGGCGGTGCTGGAGGGTCTGGGAGTTCGGGCGGCAGGCCTGGTCAGTGGCAGCCTGCGCAAGCCCGTGCACGGCCTCAAGGCGGCCCTGGTTCAGCGGGGGCTCGCGGCGGCAGGGCTGGGGCTGGGTGGGGGCGCTGCTGCGGATCCCCTGGCGGTGCTGGCGGCGGTGGGGGATCCGATGCAGGTGCTGGCGGCCGGGTTGGTGGGCGCCGCCGCGGCCAGGGGCACGCCGGTGCTGCTGGCCGGCGGCAGCCAGATGGCGGCCGTGCTGGCCCTGGCCCTGGCCCTGGCGCCGCAGTCAGCCCGGCCGGCCCTGGCGGAACGAATCGTGGTGGCGACCACGGCCTGGGTGGCCGAGGAGGCCGGCAGTGATCTGGCCCTGTTGCTGGAGCGCCTTGGCGCGGCCTGGCAGGTGCGGCTCCGGCTGGAGGTGGCCGGCCTGCGCTTCCACGGCTGCGCCAGCTCTGCCCTGCGCGACTACGAGCGTGGCTACGTCAAGGAGGGTGTGGGGGCTGGTGGGTTGGCCCTGCTCTGGCAACTGGCTGGCCGCGATCCGGCCGCCCTGGCGGCGGCCTGCGACCAGGCCTGCCACAGCGAGCTCGGTGTTTAGGGTCGCTGGCATGGCCCCTCCCTCCCCGTCGCTGTCCCGCCGTCAGCTGCTACAGCTGGGGATTGGCACGGGCATGCTGGCTGCCTGCCGCCCGGCCCTGGGGCCCGAGCTGCTCCTGGTGGAGGGGGAATTGCCGGCTGCCTGGCTGAAGCAACTGCCGCCACCCTGGCGATCGCGGGCGTTGGCGGATCCGGCGGCGGTGCAAGACCTGCTCTTGAAGCAGGGCAACCAGCCTCCCCAAAGCAGCGGGCCGATGCCGCCGGGCCTGGTCGCCCTCGGCGACGGCTGGGCCTCCGGGCTGGCCCGCCAGGGGTTGCAGCCCTTTGGGGCGCCGCGGCTGTGGGCCCGTCTGGCGCCCTTCAGCGCCGCACCGGCCCGCCTGTTTGGCCCGGCCGGCAGTGCGGAACTGGCCTTCCCCTGGGCCTATAGCCCCTGGGTGATCGCCCTGCGCAGCCGCCCCGATCTGCTGGCCCGCCGCCAGGAGGGCTGGGGCCTGCTGCTTGATCCCAGCCTGCGGGGCCAGCTGGTGTTGCCCTCCAGCCCGCGCATCAGCCTGGAGATCATGGGGGGCGATTTCGACCGCCTCGCGCGGCTGCGGGCCCAGGCCCTGGCCTACGACGACATGGATGGCCTCAACCTGCTGCTCAGTGGCAACGCTGCAGCGGCGGTGCTGCCCCTGCAGCGGCTGATTCCCCTGCTGCGCCGCGACGCGCGCCTGGCGGTGATCTGGCCCGCCAGCGGGGCCCCGCTGAGCTGGCAACTGTTGCTGCGGCCGGCGGCGAGTTCGCCCCAGCTGCCCCCCTTGGAGTGGCTGGGGGCCGTGCTGGAGCCGCCCCTGCTGGAGCAACTGCTGGGCCGCGGCTGGGTGCCGCCCCTGCCCCAGGCCCAGCTGGCACCGCTGACCCAGCGCTTTCCGGCCGCGATGGCTGCGCTGCTGCTACCCGGCGAGGGCCTGCTGCAGCGCTGCTGGAGCCTGCCGCCGCTCAGCCTGGCCCAGCAGCTCGCCCAGCAGAACCTCTGGGATGCGGCCGCCCCAAGGACCTGAGCCGCCGCTGGCCGGCCTGGGCTGGCGGCGGGTGTGGTCGCGGCCCTGTGCGGATTCAGTACAACCAGTACAGAATCCAGACCCTCGGTGGCTCGGACATCCCCGCCATCGGACCAGCCAGTCCACCGGATTTAACCCCAGAGCCGCCGGCGGGGGGAGGCGGCCAGGCGCCGGTGGGTCTCGGCCAGCAGGGCCGGAATCGGCAGCTGGTGGGGGCAGCGGGGCAGGCAGGCGCCGCAGGCTTGGCAGGCCTCGGCATTGAGCTCCTCCCACCAGTGGCCGGCGCGGCCGATCAGGTTGTAGCGCTCCTGGGCGAAGGCCTCCATGCCATGGCCCACGGCCAGGTTGCGCAGGCGCAGCAGCGCCGGAATCGGCACGTTGTTGGGGCAGGGCAGGCAGGCGCGGCACTGGCCGCAGCGCTCGGCGCCCAGGCGGGCCGCACCGGCGGCGCCCAGGCGCTCCAGGGCTGCGATTTGCGCGGCACTCAACCAGGGCGAGGGCCCCTTGATGGCCGCGGCCCAGGCCAGATCGCCCGGCTGCTCGGCCCCCAGGCTGAGGGTGGAGATCCCCTGATCGAGCAGGAAGCGGTAGGCCAGCTCCAGGGGGTGGAACGGGGCGCAGTCGGCCAGCAGTTCCGGCGGTGGGTCGTAGAGGCGGCCGCCCTTGTCGGCCGGGGAGATGGCCAGCACGCCCAGGCCCGCGGCCAGGGCCTGGCGGGCTAGGGGCAGGCGGGTTTGGTCGAACAGGTGCAGGTGCAGATTGCAGAAACCAAAGCGCCCAGTGGCCAGGGCCGCCTCGATCAGCTCCGGGCTGCCGTGGCTGCTGAAGCCCACCTGGGCCACCAAGCCTTCGCCCAGGGCCCACTCGAGCAGGTCGGAGCCCGGCCCCTGCAGTGCCCAGTCCAGGTGCTCAGAGCGGTTGAGCCCATGCACCGCCAGGTTGGTGAGCTGGGCGACACCCAGGCGCTTGAGGATCGCCCGCAGCTGCTCCTGGCCGGAGGCGACCGTGCAGCCAGGCAGCACTTTGCTGGTGATCCGCCAGCCGCCCGGGGGACCCAGGTTGTCCCGCTGCAGGGCCCCTAGGGCCTGGCCCAGGAAGGTTTCGGCGGGGCCGTAGGCGGGCGCCGTCTCCAGGTGGTTGATGCCGGCGGCCAGGGCTGCCCGCAGCACCGCCTCCATCTGGGCAGGGCTGCCCAGGGCCCGCATCGTGCCCAAGGTGAAGGGGGAGACAACCTGCCCCGCGCCAAAGGGACGCCCGGCCGGGGCCGCCACGTTCATGGGGTCGGGGCGTCAGGGTTGGGCGCGTCGGGCCCAGCTTCCGGGGGTTCGGATTCGGCTTGGTCGGCCTCCGACTGGGCCTGCCTGAGGTGGCGAACCAGGTCGGCGGGGCTGGTGCTGTCCAGGAAGCGGCGGAAGTTGTCCTGGTCTGCGGCGTCGGCTTCCGCATCCACCGGAATCGAGGCATCGGCCACCACCTCCTCCAGCATCCAGATGCTGCTGCCGGTGCGCAGGGCCAGGGCGATGGCGTCGCTGGGCCGGGCATCGAGCTCCAGGCTGGCCGCTGCTTTGGCGTCGCCGGTCTCGGCCTCGCCGGCGGCAGGGGTGGGGCTGAGTTTCAGCACGGCCCTGAAGGTGCTGGCTTCGATGGTGTGGATGATCACCCGGTCAAGTTGCAGGCCGCCCGCCTCCAGCAGGGAGACCATCAGGTCGTGGCTGAGGGGGCGGGAGGGGGGCTCGTCACTGAGGCCAGCCAGGATGTTCTGAGCCTGGGCCTGGTCGATCCAGATCGGCACCTGGCGGCGGCCGGAGGGGTCCCTCAGCAGCACGATTGGGCTGCGGCTGGCCGCATCCAGGCCAATTCCAGCAACGCGCATCTCGACCATCGCTTGCCCGCAGAGCCCTGTGGACGATTATGGCCAGATCGGTTGACCCTGGGCTGGACGACGCATGTTTACCGGGCTGGTGCAGGCGATCGGCGCGATCCGCCGCTGTCCCCGGGGGGTGGAGGTGCGCTGGCGCCCAATCGAGGCCGCCCGCTGGGGGCCAGACCAGTTGGCCCTCGGTGACAGCGTGGCGGTGGATGGGGTGTGTCTCACGGTGGCCGGCCTGATGGCCGATGGCTTTCGCGCCGACGTCAGCGAGGAAACCCTGGATCGCAGCACCCTGGCGGCCAAGGCGGACCGGGGTGCGGCGGTGAATCTGGAGCCCGCCCTGCGGCTGGCCGATCGTCTGGGCGGCCATCTGGTGAGCGGCCATGTGGATGGCCAGGGGACGGTGCACGCCATTGCCCGCCAGCCGGCTTCCTGGCGCTTGGAGCTGGCCTGGAGCGACCCTGCCTATGGCCGCTACATCTGCGAGAAGGCCAGTGTGGCGGTGGATGGCATCAGCCTCACCGTGGCCGGTTGCCAGCCCGATGGGGGGCAGTTCTGGATCGCCGTCATTCCCCACACCTGGGCCAGCACCACCCTGGGCCAGCTGGCGGTGGGGGGGGCGGTCAACCTCGAGGCCGACCTGCTGGCCAAATACACCGAGCGACTGCTAGCCCAGCCGGCCAGGCCCCTCGAACCGGTGGATGCCACCTGGCTCGCCGACCACGGCTGGATGTGAGGCCCCCGGCTACGGTTTGATGGATTTGGGCGGCACACCCATGGGTTCCAGTTTGCGTTCAGCCCATGGGGCCGGCCTCAAGGCCTTCACCCTGTTTGAGGGGGTGCTGATGCTGGTGCTGGGGGTGTTGGCCCTGATCTTCCCGGTGCTGGCCTCGGCCTGGGTCACCGTGATTGTGGCGATCGGCTTCCTGGTGGGCGGGATCGTTGGCTGGGTGAACAATCTGGCCCGCTCCCGCCAGCTGGGTCGCTGGTATTGCTTCTCCCGCCTGGTGATCTCCACCCTTTTTGTCGTGATCGGGGCCTGGATGATTCAGCAATTCCGGGGCGGGCCGCTGGAGGGGGGGGTGGTTGTCGCCAGCCTGGCGTTCGCGATCGGCATCGTGTTCATCCTGGAGGGCGTCGTGTCAACCCTGGTCTCGCTTGGCCACACCGAGGTGATGGGCTGGGGCTGGGGCCTGCTCAACGGCATCGTCACCCTGGTGCTCGGTGTGCTGATTGTCACCATGCAGGGCTGGGGCCTGCTTTGGGTGCTGGGCGTGCTGGTGGGAATTAGTTTCCTGTTCAGTGGATTTGACCTGTTGGCCTTCAGCGCCAGCTTCCACACAGGCGACGAAGAGCTGCCCTGAGGGTCACTCCTCCAGGGGTGACAGCGAAATCGAGCCGCTTTCCGGGTGAATTTCAATCCGAAATTCCTTGCCGGGTTCCAGCCCCAGGCGCCGGGTGTAGGCGTGGCCAATCAGCAGATTGCCGTTGCCATGCACCCGGGTGCGGAATTCGGCCTGACGGCCCTTGGCCTGGCCCGTGCCGCGGCTGCTGGGGCTTTCGGGCATCTGGTAGCCCTTGGCGGCAACCAGGGCACGGTAAAAGCTCTTTTTCATCACCCGACCGCTCGGACCGACGTAGCCACAGGCCCTGGCAATCTGATCTTCAGGTTGGTTGCTCAGGGCGCGGGCCCGATCCAGCAGGGCCTGGCCTGCCAGCATCTCCAATGGACCGTCTCCCGGCCTGGAATCCATGGGTCACCCGTTTTGAATCTTGTCTCATGATGATTCTGACCACAGCCGATCAATGTCGCCATTGTTGCCAGGGTGTGAAGACCAACGGAGCTTGGCAATCCTGTTAGAGCAGATACAGGATGCCGTAGAGAATCACCCAGATTCCGTCTACGAAGTGCCAGTACAGCTCAGCGGCCTCCAGGCCGAAGTGGTCGCTGGCGCTGATCCGGCCGCCGGCCCGGGTCTGCAGAGCCACGATGATGATGCAGATCACCCCGAGGGTGACGTGCAGGCCATGGAAGCCGGTGAGGGCGTAGAAGGTGCTGGCAAACAGGTTGTCGGTGAGGCTGAAGGGCAGGCTGAAGTACTCCACCATCTGGCCAGCCAGAAAGGCTGCTCCGAGCGCGGCCGTGATGGCCAGCCACAGCCGGCTGGCGCCCAGATGTCCGCCCCGACACTCCTTGCCAGCCCGGTGAAAGGTGAAGCTGCTGATGATCAGCACCACGGTGTTGATCGTGGGCAAAATCAGCTCCAGCTCATAGCTGCTGCCCTCGGGCAGGGGATTGACGGCCCGGAAGGTCAGATAGGCAGCGAAGAAGCCTGCGAAGGTCATGCCATCGGCCACCAGGAAGGTGGCCAGGCCAAACAGCCGAAAATCGGAGTGGACTTCGGTATGGGCCTCAGCGGCGGCTGACACCTCGCCGTGTTGGCCAACGCTGGTGTCTTGAAGGGGGGCTGTGCTGGTCATGGGGTGGCCTCTTGCTTCTGGCCGTAGCCGTAGGGTTCACGCACCAAGGGTGCTTCGCCCAGCCAGTTTTCCACCGGTGGTGGGGAACTGGTGAGCCATTCGGGGGTCAGGGCGTTCCAGGGGTTGTCCCCTGCTGGTTTGCCGTTGATGGCCGTGATCACCACATTGATCAGCAGGGGCAGGGTGCTGATTGCCATCAGCAGGGCACCGACGCTGCTGATTTGGTTGAGGGTGGTGAAAGTCGGGTCGTACTCAGCGACGCGACGGGGCATGCCGTTGAGACCCAACCAGTGCTGGGGGGCAAAGCAGAGGTTGAAGCCAATGAAGGTGAGCAGGAAGTGAAGGCGGCCCAGATCTTCGTTCAGCATGCGGCCGGTGAATTTGGGATACCAGTGGTAGAGGGATCCGAAGATCACGAAAACCGTACCCCCATAAACGATGTAGTGGAAATGGGCGACAACAAAGTAGGTGTCGTGCACGTGGATATCAAATGGCACCTGGGCCAGGGCGACGCCAGTGATCCCGCCTAACACGAAGTTAACGATGAAGGCGCAGGAAAAAAGCATCGCCGAATTCAGGGCGATTTTGCCGCCCCAGAGGGTGGCGAGCCAATTAAAGAATTTGATGCCGGTTGGGACCGCGATGAAGGAGGTGGCAATCGTAAAGAAGAGACGCATCCACGGAGGAGTACCACTGGTGAACATGTGGTGGGCCCAAACGATCAAGCCGAGAAAAACAATCGCCATGATCGAATACACCATTGTGGTGTATCCAAACAATGGCTTTCTGGCATGCACAGGCAGGATCTCGCTGACCAGGCCAAAGGCCGGCAGCACCATGATGTAAACAGCTGGGTGGGAGTAAAACCAAAACAGGTGCTGATACACCACCACATTGCCGCCCAGGGCGGGATTGAAGAAACCTGTGTGGGCAATGATGTCAAAACTCAGCAGGATCAGGGTGCCAGCCAGCACGGGGGTGGAGAGCACCACGAGAATGCTGGTGCCAAGCATGGCCCAGCAATACATCGGCAGTTGCATCAACTTCAGGCCGGGCCGCCGCAGCTTGAGCACGGTGGCAATGAAATTGATGCCTCCAAAAATCGAGCTGCCCCCAAGCAGCAACACACTCAGAATCCATACCACTTGGCCCGCTGCCGGGGTTGTGAGGCTCAAGGGTGGGTAGGCCGTCCAGCCAGACTGGGCCGCAGCTCCGGCAATAAAATAGCTGCTGATCAATAGGATTCCAGCCGGGGGAATCAGCCAGAAGGCCACCGCATTGAGCCGGGGGAAAGCCATATCCCGGGCGCCCACATAGAAGGGGATCAGATAATTACCGAATGCGCCATTGACCACCGGCACAATCCAAAGAAAGATCATCACCGTGCCGTGCAGGGTGAGCACTTCGTTGTAGGTATCCCGGGCGACAAAGTCGGACATGGGGCTGGCCAATTCGGTGCGGATCACACCAGCCAAGGCCCCACCAATCAAATAAAAGATGAAGCCGCAGACGAGATATTGCAGGCCTATCACCTTGTGGTCAAGGCTGAAACTGAAGTATTTGAGCCAACCCTGGGGTTGGAGGCTGCCATTGAAATCGCTTGGATTGGCCAGGGTCATGGCTGCTCAGGTGGTGGTGGTGCTAACAGGACTGTTCTTTTGCAGCCAGGCGCTGTAGGCCTCAGGCTCATGGACCACAACGTTGGAGCGCATGCCTCCGTGGTAAGGCCCGCACAGCTCGGCGCAAACGATCGGATAGGTGCCCGCCTTGGTGGCGGTAAACGACAGCACGGTGGGCTGGCCGGGGATGATGTCCTGCTTCAGCCGGAACTGGGGCACCCAGAAGGCATGGATCACATCTTTGGCCTCCATGTGCAGTTCCACTGACTGGCCGGCGGGCACATGCAGCTCGCCGCTGGTGATGTTGGCTTCTGGGTAGTGGAAGATGAAGGCAAACTGCATCGCCGTCACCTCAACAGGCATCGCGATTCCGCCATCGGCCGCATCCATCCCCGCCGCGCCGATGCCCCCCCACACCCTGCTCTCCGTCGAAACCTGCATGGCCGCCTGATCCATGGCTGCGTGATCCATCGCGGAGTGGTCGTTGAGCGCCACCATGCCTCCCATCCGCTCATAAATATCGTAGCTGTAGATGCCGACGAACAGCACCACGACGGCTGGGATAGCGGTCCAGACAATCTCCAAGGGCAGGTTGCCTTCGATCGCCAGGCCATCGCTGAGATCGCCGCTGCGGCGACGGAAACGCAGCAGGCTGTACACGAGCAAAACCACGATGCCGACAAACAGCATCGTGCCAATGCTGAACAAAACCTTAAAGAGCGCGTCGTAGGTGGCGGCGTTGCTGCTGGCATCGAGGGGCAGCATGTTGATGTTGTTGCCAACCCAAAGCCCTGTCAGCACCAGAGCTGTGGCTGCCGTGAGCACAGTTAGTGGAGTGCGAATCTGCACGCTGGGCGGAAACCTTTCCTCCAGCCTATGGGTCTTGGCGGTGAGTTGCGCCGGTGGTGTTGCTTTGGTTGCCAAACCCAGCCGTGCGTCGGCAGAGATGTGCGGGATTGCTGATCTGTGGATTGGATCAAACTGGCTAACTTGTTTCCACCTCAGGGCTGGTCGTTGCCGTGGCAGCGGATCTTCACTCCACAACGGATGCCGGCAGCGACCCCGCTCTGCTGAGTCGCTTGGGCTTGCTTAGCTCCCACTTGGTTATCGCCCTGGTTGCCTTGGTGGGGATAGGGGGGGCCACCCGGGTGAGGGAGGCCGGCCTGGCCTGTCCGGATTGGCCCCTTTGCTACGGCCAGCTGCTGCCTGGCCGCCAGATGAACGGGCAGGTTTTTCTCGAATGGTTCCATCGCCTCGATGCCTTCGTCGTTGGCGTCGCCCTGCTCGTGCTCACCGGGGCCAGTTTGGTGTTCCGGCGTCGGCTCCCCTCCTGGCTGCCCTGGTGCGCCGCTGGGGCACTGGCTTTGGTGGCGGTCCAGGGGGCCCTCGGTGCCCTGACCGTCACCCAGTTGCTAGCAGCTCCGCTGGTCACGGCCCACCTGGCCACCGCCCTGGTGCTGGTGGCCCTTTGCAGTGGCCTCTACCAAAGGCTGGCCATGGTTGGCTCCAGCCTTGCCGCCCCACCCCTGTGGTGGCGGCTGCTGGCCGCTATGGCGCTCGTTCTGGTGTTTGCCCAATGCCTGCTGGGTGGCTCGATGGCCAGCCAGTGGGCTGCTGATCAATGTTTCACTCAAGCCAGTGGCTGCGCCTGGCTGTCGGCCCATCGCCAAGTCGCCATGCCGGCCTCCCTCGCCGTGCTGGCCCTGGCGGTGACAACCCCGCTGCTGCCCCGCGGCCTCGGCCCGTTGCCCGCCTTGACCCTCTCTGCTGCTGGTCTGGTGGCTCTCCAGGTGGCCCTGGGTGTCTGGACCCTGAAACTCCAACTCCAAACCCCCATGGTGACCGTGGGCCACCAGCTGGTGGCAGCCCTGTTGGTGGGTGCGCTGGCCGCCGTGCTGGCCCGCTCCTTGGGCCGATCGGTTCCAGCCGCTGCCCTTGCCCAGGTGAGAGCTGAGGTGATCCATGGTTAGTGCCACCGTCAGCCCAACAGTGACTGGGCCTGCACCAGCGCCGATTCGCCCCTCCGTGCAGCTTCCTGCCTGGCTGGAGGTGGCCAAGCCCCGGTTGATTCCCCTGTTGCTCGCCACCACTTTGGGGGGGATGGCCCTCAGCGGTGGCGAGCCCGTTTCTGCTGCCACGATCGCTTGCACCCTGCTGGGCGGCAGCCTGGCCTCTGCGGCGGCGGGGGTGCTCAATTGCCTCTGGGAGCAGGAGCTGGACGGCCGCATGCAGCGCACCAGTCGCCGCGCCCTGCCTTCGGGTCGGCTGGCCCAGCGCCAGGCCTTTGCCCTGGCCATAGGGCTCACCGTTCTGTCGGTGGCCGTGCTGGTGATCGGTGTGAACCCCCTGGCCGCGAGCCTTTCCCTGCTGGGGCTCTGCAGCTACGTCTTGCTCTACACCGCCCTGCTCAAGCCCCGCACCAGCCAGAACATCGTGGTGGGTGGTGTGGCCGGCGCCATTCCTCCCCTGGTCGGCGCTGCCGCGGCCACCGGTGCCTTGGGCTGGTCGTCCTGGTGGCTGTTTGGTTTGGTCATTCTCTGGACTCCAGCCCATTTCTGGGCCCTAGCCCTGCTGCTCAAGGACGACTACCGCTCCGTCGGCATCCCGATGTTGCCCGTGGTCAAAGGCGTGCTGGTGACCACCAGGGCCATCTCCCACTACGCCTGGGCCACCGTGGCCCTCAGCATGCTGGGGGTGCTGGCCCTGCCCAGCGGGGGCTTGCTCTATGGCCTGTTGGTGTTGCCATTCAATGGCCGGCTGTTGCAGCTCAGCTCCCAGCTGCGCGCGGATCCCGAAAACCCCCAGCGGGCCAAAGCGATGTTCCGCTGGTCGATTTTCTACCTCTTCGGCATCTGTCTGCTGCTGCTGATGGCCCGCTTGCCCCAGGCCTCCCTGCTCGGCCCGGAGCTGTTCAACGTCAGGCTGGCCATGCTGCCTACATTGGTCGGCTGATTGGAGCGGCCTGGCTAGGTGATCGAACTGCAGCAGCTCTGCAAGCGTTACGGCGGCGGCAAGCGGGGGGTGGGGGTCCTGGCCCTCGATCAGCTCTCCCTGGACGTGCCAGCCGGCAGCCTCTACGGCTTGCTGGGCCCCAATGGTGCCGGCAAGACCACCGCCCTGCGCATCCTCTGCACCCTGCTCGCCCCCGATAGCGGCCAGGTGCGGGTGGGGGGCTTGGATGCCTTGAGCGAGCCCCGGGCCGTGCGGCGGCTGCTGGGTTATGTGGCCCAGGAGGTGGCGATCGACAAGATCCTCACGGGCCGTGAGCTGATGCGGCTGCAGGGAAACCTCTACCACCTGCCCGCCCAGCTCAGCCACCAGCGCATTGGCGAGTTGATCGCGTTGCTGGGCATGGCCGACTGGATCGACCGCCGCTGTGGCAGCTATTCCGGAGGCATGCGGCGGCGGCTGGATCTGGCGGCCGGGCTGCTGCACCGACCCCAGGTGTTGGTGCTCGATGAGCCCACCGTCGGCCTCGACATCGAGAGTCGGGCGGTGATCTGGGCCGTGCTGCGCCAGCTGCGCGACAGTGGCACCACGGTGCTGCTCAGCAGCCACTACCTCGAAGAGGTGGATGCCTTAGCGGATCAGCTGGCCATCATCGAAGCCGGCCGGGTGATTGCCCAGGGCTCCCCTTCAGCCTTGAAGGCCGCCCTGGGGGGAGACCGGGTGACCCTGCGGGTGCGGGAATTCAGCGATGCCGAGGAGGCCGAGCGGGTGCGTGGCCTCCTGCACGCCTGCGCTGGCGTTCGCCAGGTGGTGGTTAACCAGTCCCAGGGCTACTCCCTCAACCTGGTCATCGAGCACGACGGCGTGGTGGAGCAGCTGCGCCGCCAGCTGGCGGCGGCTGACCTGCCGGTGTTTGCCTTGGCCCAGAGCCGTCCCAGCCTCGATGACGTCTACCTGCAGGCCACCGGCCGCACCATGATGGATGCGGAGCTGGCCGTTGCTGGTAGCCGGGATCCCAAGGCTGAACGCAAAGCGAGCATGTGATGACGTCCTCCTCTCCCTCCGCCCTGGCCGAGATCAGCCAGGAAACCCTGGCCCTCACAGGCCGCCTGTTCGTGCAATTGCAGCGCCGCCCCTCCACCCTGGTGGCCGGGGTCCTGCAGCCCCTGATCTGGCTGGTGCTGTTTGGAGCCCTGTTTGCCAAGGCGCCAGCGGGGCTCCTGCCCGGTGACATGAGCTATGGCCGCTTCCTCGGGGCCGGCGTGATCGTGTTTACCGCCTTCAGTGCGGCCCTCAACGCCGGCCTGCCGGTGATGTTTGACCGGGAGTTTGGCTTCCTCAACCGGCTGCTGGTGGCGCCGCTGCGCTCCCGCAGCTCGATCGTGTTTGCCTCGGTGCTCTACATCACCTCCCTCAGCCTGGTGCAGAGCCTGGCGATCATGGGCACCGCGGCCCTGCTCGGCTACGGCTGGCCTGGAGCGGGCGGCCTGCTGCTGGTGCTGGTCACCCTGTTGTTGCTCGTGTTTGCGGTGACGGCCCTGAGTTTGGGCCTGGCCTTCGCCCTGCCGGGGCACATCGAGCTGATTGCGGTGATTTTTGTTGCCAACCTGCCATTGCTGTTTGCCAGCACGGCACTGGCTCCGCTGTCGTTCATGCCCACCTGGCTGGGGTGGATGGCAGCGTTGAACCCACTGACCTTTGCCATCGAACCGATCCGGGCCGCCTACGCCGGGGAGCTCTCCCTGGGGGCGGTGGTGCTTGAAGCCCCCTTCGGTGCCCTCACCACCGCAACCTGCCTGGGGGTGCTCGCCGTGCTGGCAGCAGGATTGTTTCTGTTGATTCGCCCCCTGCTGGATCGCAAGCTCAGCTAGGGGCCTGGCATCGGCTGTCAGGCTGCCCGGCACAGAGCTCCCGGCCAACAGCGTGCTGTCATCCCCCCGCCCCAACCCGACTGGACTACCCAACCCGACTGGATTAATCGTTTCGGTTCAGGCACCGGAGGGCTCTCCCATGCGGCACCCCGATGTGATTGGGGCCATGGCTGAAGCCAGCCTGCGCCAGGGGGCCATCGGAGTGCGGTTGGAGAGCCCGGAGCACATCGGTGCCGTGCGACGTCGCTGCCCCGAAGCCCTGATCGTCGGCCTCTGGAAGCGCACCTACCCGGATAGTTCCGTGTACATCACCCCAGGCTGGCAGGACATTCTGGCCGTGTGGGGAGCGGGCGCCGACGTGATCGCCCTCGATGCCACCGAGCGACGCCGGCCGGGCGGTGAGCCGTTGGAGCTGCTGATCGGCAGGGCCAGGCGAGAGCTCGGGGCTCCCCTGATGGCCGATGTCGACAGCGTTGCCAATGGTGTGCGGGCCGCCGCCCTCGGCTGTGAATGGGTGGGGACCACCCTCTACGGCTACACGGAGGCCACGGCCGACCAGTGCCCCCCTGCCTGGAACCTGCTCTCGCCACTCAGGCAGCAGCTGGACCCGGCGGTTTGCCTGGTGTGTGAGGGGGGCATTGCTAGCCCCCAGCAGGCCCGCCAGGCCCTCGATCAGGGCGCTGATGTGGTGGTGGTGGGTACGGCCATCACCGGCGTGGATCTGCAGGTGGCCGCCTACGTGCAGGCCTGCTGAGCCGGGGTCCGGGCTCACATCATCCCGGGCATTCCCATACCACCCATGCCACCCATGCCACCCATGCCGCCCATGCCGCCCATTCCACCCATGCCACCCATGTCGCCGCCAGCCGGTGGGGCTTCGGGTTCGGGTTTGTCGACGATCAGCACCTCGGTGGTGATCAACATCGAGGCGATCGACACCGCATCCTGGAGGGCCAGGCGCACCACCTTGGCGGCATCGAGGATCCCGGCGCTCAGCAGGTCTTCGTAGACGCCGGTGAGGGCGTTGTAGCCCTTACCCAGCCGCAGGATCTCGTTGGCCACGACAGCTCCGTCGGCACCAGCGTTGTGGGCGATCTGACGCACGGGTTCGGCCAGGGCCCGACGCACGATTTCGACGCCGGTGCGGGCATCGCCTTGGCTCGCGTCAGCCAAGGCATCCAGGCCTTGGGCCAGCTCGAGCAGGGTGCAACCACCACCAGCGATGATGCCTTCCTCGACGGCCGCCCGGGTGGCATTGAGGGCGTCCTCAATGCGCAGCTTGCGGTTTTTGAGCTCGGTTTCGGTGGGGGCTCCCACCTTGATCACGGCCACGCCCCCGGCCAGCTTGGCAATCCGCTCATTGAGCTTCTCGCGGTCGTAGTCGGACTCGGTGTTGTCGAGTTCGCGTCGGATCGAGGCCACCCGGTCGGCCACGGCGGCTTGGTGCTCACCATTGGCCACGATCGTGGTGCTGTCCTTGGTGATGGTGATGCGGCGAGCCTGGCCCAGGTCGGCCAGGCCGGTCTTCTCCAGGGTCATGGCCTGGTCTTCGCTCACCACGGTGGCGCCGGTCAGGATGGCGATGTCGGCCAGCATGGCCTTGCGTCGATCACCGAAACCTGGGGCGCGAACGGCGGCCACCTGGAGCACGCCGCGATTTTTGTTCACCACCAGGGTGGCCAGGGCTTCGCCTTCCACGTCCTCGGAAAGGATCAACAGCGGCCGGCCGTTCTTGGACACGGCCTCCAGAATGGGCACCAGGTCTGAGATCACACTGATCTTGCGGTCGGTGATCAGGATCAGGGCGTTCTCGAAGACACACTCCCGGCGCTCCTGGTCGGTGACGAAGTATGGGGAGCTGTAGCCCCGGTCGAAAGCCATCCCTTCGGTGATCTCGAGCTCGGTGGCCAGGGAGGTGGATTCCTCCACCGTGATCACGCCATCGACACTGACTTTGTCCATGGCCTCGGCGATCATCCGGCCGATTTCCTCGTCGTTGCCGGAGCTCACCGTGGCCACCTGGCGAATTGCATCACCGGCCACAGCCTGGGAGCGGGCGGCGATGGCGGCGACGATCTGGGCGCAGGCCCTCTCCATTCCCTTGCGCAGGCCCACCGGATTGGCGCCGGCGGCCACGTTCTTGAGCCCCTCGCGCACCATGGCCTGGGCGAGCAGGGTGGCGGTGGTGGTGCCGTCGCCGGCGGTGTCCTTGGTTTTGCTGGCCACCTGCTGCATCAACTTGGCGCCCACGTTCTCGAAGGGATCCTCGAGTTCGATCTCCTTGGCGATGGTGACGCCGTCATTGACGATGTCGGGGGCGCCGAATTTTTTCTCGAGCACCACGTTGCGGCCGCGGGGACCGATCGTCACCTTGACCGCATCGGCCAGGGCATTGACACCCCTCTCAAGGGAGCCGCGGGACGCATCCGAGAAGCTGATCAGCTTGGCCATGGAAAGGGGATTGGAGCGGTTGAATTCAGGGTCCCACAGCACCCCTGCCCCGCGGAGGGGGCGTGGGGTGGGGAAAGCCGAATCGTTCACCCCCATGGCCGGCTGAATCCCGCTAACCTCGATAGGGTCGAGCTACCGAGCGTGGCTGGCGATGGAGGATCTGCTGCAAACGGCCCTCGACAGCGCTGATGAGGCGATTGCATTGGCCCCGGCGACCAGTGCCAACGCCATGGTGTTTGTGCTGGTGGCGGTGTTCGGGGTGTTGATGGCCCTGGTGTACGTGCCGGTGCGGCTGTTTCTCACCCTCACCGCCCGGAGCAGGCGCCTGCGGTTGCTGTTGAGGATTCGCCGGCTGCGGGAGGAGCTGGGTCAGCCGATCACCAACACCTAGGGTCTCACCGCATCACCATGCCGCCATCCACCTGCAGCACCTGGCCGGTGATGTAGCTGGCCGCTGGATCGGCGGCCAGAAACCGCACGGCACCGGCGACCTCGGCGGCGCTGCCCATGCGGCCCATCGGGATGGCGGCCAGGATCGGTTCCTTGTCGAGTTGGGCGGTCATGTCGCTGGCGATGAATCCCGGTGCGACGGCATTGACCGTGACGCCCCGGGCGGCAAATTCAGCGGCATTGCTGCGGGTCAGGCCGATCACTCCGGCCTTGGCGGCGCTGTAGTTGGCCTGGCCCGGGTTGCCCATCAGCGCCACCACGGAGGTGATGTTGATGATCCGGCCGGATCTGGCCTTGAGCATCGAGCGGCTGACAGCGCGGGTGCAAAGGAACACGCCGGTGAGGTTGAGGTTGATCACGCTCTGCCAGTCGGCCGTTTTCATGCGCATCAGCAGGCCGTCGCGGGTGATGCCGGCGTTGTTCACCAGCACATCGAGGCGGCCCTCCTTGGCCAGCACCGCCTTCACCATCGCCTCCACCTGTTCCTCCTCGGCCACGTTGGCCTGGTGGGCCCAGGCCTGGCCCCCAGCCGCCGTGATCTCGGCCACCACCGCTTCAGCAGCTTCTGGCGAACTGGCGTAATTCACCACCACCAGAGCCCCGGCGGCGGCCAGCTCCAGGGCGATGGCACGGCCAATCCCCCTGCTAGCTCCGGTAACCAGGGCGACGTGATCGGCCAGGGGAGCGGGGCTGGACATCGCAGCGATGGCTGTAGTGGGGCTGATCGTATGGCGTGATCAGCCCAGGCCCAGGGCGGCCAAAACCTCGGCGCCACCGAGCTGGTTGAGGCCATCGGCGCTGCCCACCCCCTGCACCCCGGTGCGTTTGGGCAGGCTGGTGGCGTCCCGCCCCAGGGCCACCAGGGGGATCCCCAACAGCAGGGCCAGTTCAACCGTCACCGGATCGCTGGCCAGCACCACATCAACGCTGGCGATTTGGGCCGCCCGACGACGCAGGGCCCCGGCCGTGCCGCCCTGCAGGGGGGCCGGGGTTCTGAGGCTGGGCAGTTTGGCGCGGATCGTGGCCGGCAGGGCTTGCCACTGGTCGATCGGCCAGTCGCTGGCCGCGCCCGAGGGCGCCAGCAGCAGGGCCGGGCCTTCTCCAGCTGGTAGGCCTGCGGCGGCGGCATCCAGATCAGCCTGGGAGAGCGGCAGGCGGAAGCTGTCGGCCTCCAGCCGCACCCCGATCGGGTCGAGGTAGGCCGCGAAGGCCTGGTTGGGCCAGGGCTCGCCGCTGGGCGGCACCGTTTGGGTTGCGGAGAAACCGCTGGCGGCCAATCGGGTTGGGATGTGGCTCATCGAGAGCATCAGGTCCATCTGGCGGCTGGGCGCCAGGTTGAGACACACCTGAAAATCCGGCTCGCGCACCGTTCCCATCAGGTTGGCCCAGTCCGCCAGGGTGGCCTGCTCATAGGCAAAGGGCAGGGCCCGGGCCACCGCTGGATGGAGGCTCCACAACGGCACGGTTGCGATCGGGCAAACCACCTGAACGTCGGCCTTGAGTTGGGCGGCCACCGCAGCGACGGCGGCAAAACTCTGCAGCTGCTGGCTGCTGCCGCCCGGAATCAAAAACAGGGCGCGCATTGGAAGGGCGAAGTGTCCTTGCCCTGATTGTATGGATGGGATCCGGTTTGCCCCTCCCCAGGGGAGTTGCTTGTGCATTTGCTGATCGCCGCCGCCGGCAGTGGCCGCCGCATGGGTGCCACGGGCAACAAGGTGTTGCTGCCCGTGGCGGGCCGGCCCGTGCTGGCCTGGACCCTGCAGGCCGCCCTGGCTTGCCCCGCCATCACCTGGATCGGCATTGTTGGCCAGGCTGTCGATGCCGAGGCGATCGCCGCGATCGTGGCGACGGCCTGCCCAGACCGGCCGGTCGACTGGATTCTCGGCGGCGCCACCCGCCAGGAGTCGGTGAGCCTGGGCCTGGCGGCCCTCCCCCCTGGGGCTGGGGGGGTGTTGATTCACGACGCGGCCCGCTGCCTGGTGGAGCCCGCGTTGCTGCAGCGCTGTGCCGCGGCCGTCTCCGGCGGGGCTGCCGTGATCGCCGCGACCCCGGTGACCGACACGATCAAGCAGGTGGATGGCGAGGGCACGATCACCGCCACTCCTGATCGCCGCGCCCTCTGGGCGGCCCAGACCCCCCAGGGCTTTCCTGTCGAGCAGTTGCGGGACGCCCATGCGATCGCCTTGGCGCAGGGCTGGACGGTCACCGATGACGCGGCCCTGTTTGAACGGTTGGGCTTGCCGGTGCAGGTGCTGGAGGCACCCCCTTCCAACATCAAGCTCACCACCCCCTTCGATCTCAGCGTGGCGGCAGCGGTGTTGGCCCAAAGGGGCTGACGCGCAGCTGGCCGCTGTCGCCGTCGAGCTCGGCCATGGCCCCGAGGGGCAAGGCTGCGTTGCCGGCCACATGGCCCACGGGCAGCCCCGCCACCACCGGGATGTGGAGGTCGGCGGTGCGTTCGCGCAGCACCTGTTCGAGGCTGAAGGCAGGGGTGCCCGTGCGGGGAGTCGTTGCGGGCCCTGTTGGCTCCGCTCGGGATGGCCCCTCCCCCGCGCTGCTCCCCTCGCAGTCGCTGAAGGAGCCCAGGCCGATACCGGCCAGCTGTTGCAGTGCCCCGCACAGGCGCCAATGGGTGAGCATGCGCTCGATCCGGTAGGGGGCCTCGCCCACGTCTTCGAGCACCAGGATGGCGCCGCGCAGATCGGGTAGGTGGGGGGTGCCGAGCAGGTGGGTGGCCACGGTCAGGTTGGCTGCCAGCAGCGGACCTCTGGCGATGCCGCCGACCCAACCCTCCCCCTGCAGGCTGGCCAGGGGTTCGCCGAATAGCAGCCCCCGCAGCCGCGCCTGGCTCCAGGCCGGTTCGGCGGCCAGGGTGGTGAGCAGGGGGCCGTGGATGGCGCCGCCCTGGCCCTGGGCCAGCTGGGCCCAGAGCAGGGAGGTGACATCGGAGAAGCCCAGCAGCCAGCGGGGCCCGAGGGCCAGGGGCTCCTCCAGCAGGCGGGCCGCGCCCCAGCCGCCGCGCACGCAGGCCAGCAGGTCGGCGCCTCGCCGGCCGGCCGCTTCGAGGTCGCTGCGCCGTACCGGGTCGCGGCCGGCCAGGTAGCCCCAGTGGCGTCCAGCCAGGGGCAGGCGTTCCACGTCCAGCCCCCAGCCCTCGAGCACACCGATGCCCGCGTCCAGCCGGGCCAGGGCGTCGTGCCCGCCCAGGGCTGAACTGGCGGCCACCAGGTGCACCCGAGCCCCGGGCTGGAGTGGGGCGGGCTGCCTCATGGCAGTTGGCCCAGCACCAGGGCCAACAGCAGCAGGCCGCCGAGTTGCACCTGGCGGCCGAAGTGGCGCCCGAAGGCCGAGCGGGGCAGATTTGGGCGCCTCAGCAGGGCCGCTTCCCGCTGCATGCCGGCAGCGGCCACCAGGCCGAGGGGCCAGCTGATCCAGCCCGTGCCTTGAAGCCCTGCCGCCAGGCCCAGGGCCAGGCAGGCCAGGCCATAGCTGATCGCCACCGCCGCGGGAGCGGCATGGCCCAGGCTGAGGGCGCTGCTGCGCACGCCGATCGCCCGGTCGTCGTCCCGGTCGGCCATGGCATACACCGTGTCAAAGCCGAAGGTCCACAGCAAGGTGGCCAGCCACACCAGGGCCAGGGGCCTGCCGCCGGCCAGGGAGCCTGTGGCGGCGGCCCAGGGGATCAGCACGGCAAAGCCCCAGCACAGGGCAAGCACCAGCTGGGGGTAGCCAAACCAGCGCTTGGCCGAGGGGTAGAGCAGCACCGGCGGCAGGGCGGCAACCGCCAGCCCCAGGCAGAGGCTGCGGTTTTCGGGCGGCAGGCCCCAGATCACCACCGCCAGGGCCACCAGCAGGGCCACCAGCAGCAAGGCCAGGGCTTCGGCCATACCGACCCGTCCATCGGCAAGCGGACGACTGCGGGTGCGTTCCACCAGCGGGTCGATGCGCCGATCCCAGAGGTCGTTGGCGATGCAGCCCGCCGCGCTGACGGCCAGCCCCCCCAGCACGATTGGGCCCACCAGCTGGGCGGACGGCGGCGCGTTGGGGCTGAGCCAGAGGCTCCAGCCGGCCGGAATCAGCAAAATCAGACGGCCACTGGGCTTGTGCCAGCGCACCAGCTCCAGCCAGGCCTGCAGTTGGGAGGAGGCCATGCACCTTTTCCGTTGCGGCGCACCCTAGGAGTGCCGGCGGAGTGGCCCGCGGATGGCAAAGTGGCGCCCCAGCGGCAACAGCCGAGCCCGATGGTTCAGGCCCCCAACCTTCAGCAGGCCGGCCGGCGCCGGGTGGCGGCGATTGACATCGGCACCAATTCGATTCATCTGCTGGTGGCGGAGGTGGATCCCAAGCTCTGCAGCTTCAGCGTGGTGCTCGCCGAGAAGGCCACCACCCGGCTTGGGGATCGGGATCCCAACAGTGGCGACCTCAGCGCTGAGGCGATTGAGCGGGCCTTCCGCACCCTGCGCCACGACCGCGACCTCGCCCTGAGCCATGGTGTTGAGCAGATCGTCACCGCGGCCACCAGCGCCGTGCGGGAGGCGCCCAATGGACGGGATTTCCTGCTGGCGCTTCAGGAGCAGCTGGGGCTGGCTGTGGACCTGGTCAGTGGCCCGGAGGAGGCCCGGCTGATCTATCTGGGGGTGCTCTCGGGCATGGCCTTCGGCGACCAACCCCACCTGATCATTGACATCGGCGGCGGCTCCACCGAACTGGTGCTGGCCGATGGTCGCGATGGCCGCTGCTTCAGCAGCACCCGGATCGGTGCGGTGCGGCTGCAGCGGGAGTTCTGCCAGCAGGACCCCCTTCCGGCCGAGCGGCGCGGTTTCCTGCAGGCCTACATCCAGGGGGCTCTGGATCCGGCCGTTGCCGAAGTCAAGGCGGCATTGCAGCGGGGTGAACTGCCGCTGATGGTGGGTACCAGCGGCACGGCCCTAGCCCTGGCGGCCCTGGCGGCGGCCGAGGATCCCAAGCCGCCGCTCAAGCTTCATGGTTACCGCCTCAGCCGGGAGCGCATCGACCAGCTCACCGCCCGGCTGCTGGCGATGACACCGGAGCAGCGCCGGGCCCTGAGTGCCATCAACGAGCGGCGGGCAGAGATCATCGTGCCCGGGGCGCTGATCCTGCAGACCGCCATGGCGATGCTGAAGGTGCGGGAGCTGGTGGTGTGTGATCGGGCCCTGAGGGAGGGACTGATTGTCGATTGGATGTTGCGCAATGGGTTGCTCAGCGATCGCTTTGCCTTCCAGAGCACGATTCGGGAGCGCACGGTGCTGCACCTGGCCCAGAGTTTTGGCGTTGACCCCAGCCGGGCCGATCGGGTGGCGGCCCATGCCCTGAGCCTCTACGACCAGTCCCGGGGGCTGCTGCACCACGACCCTGGCCCTGGCCGGGAATTGCTCTGGGCTGCCGCCCAGCTGCACACCTGCGGCAAGAGCGTCAATATCTCAGCCTATCACAAGCACAGCTGGTATCTGATTCGCCATGGCGAGCTGCTCGGCTACTCCGAGTTGGAACACCTGATGGTGGCCGCAATCGGCCGCTACCACCGCCGCAGCCTGCCGAAGAAACGGCACGAATCGTGGCAGCTGATCGAGGGCCGCGAGCAGCGGCGCACCGTGAACGGGATGGCGCTGTTGCTGCGGCTCGCCGCCGCCCTGGACCGCCGGCCGGCTGCGACGATCGCTGGGATTCAGGTGCACCGGCTGGAGGGCGCCGTGGGCATGGCCCTGCAGCCGGTGGAGGCTGCAGCGGGGCAGCCCCAGGTGGATCTCAGTTTGGAGCGCTGGAGCCTGCAGGCTTGCGCCGGCGTGGTGCTGGAGGCCAGTGGCCTGGAGCTCAGGGTGGCTGAGCCTTGACCTGGGCATCGAAACGGCGCCAGCGCACCTGTTCGATCGGGCCCAAGGCCCGGCTTGGGGCTGACCCCAGCTGGGCCTGCACCAGGTCGGGTCGCCCGGCGAGCACCTGCAGCCCGCCGTTGAGGGGGAAGTGGCGCTCGCCGATGAATGTGCCCCGGAACAGCACCTGGCCTGCCGCGGCCTTCACCTCCAACCAGCTGGGCTGCTTGCTGCGCAGCACGAGCTTGGGGCTGGTGGTGGCCACGGCGATGGGGGGGCGGGGCGCTTCGGGCCGGGCCTGCTGCTGCTGCCAGTGCTGGGCGAACCATCGGCCCCCGGTGGCCAATCCGGCCAGGATTGCGGCTGCCAGGGCTAGGCGACCCAGGCTCTGGCCCAGGGGTCGCGAGCGGACAGGAGCGGCCGGACTCGGGGCGGAGGGAGTCTCCCGCCTGGGGGCGGTGCCCTGGAAAGGCCCGCAGTTGCGCAGGTCCTGCAGGGGAACCGTGAGATCGAGAGCGAGGCTGGAAGCCACCCTGCGGGCCTGGGCGATCACGAAGACGGGCTCCGGCAGGCGATTGGCATCGCCATCTTCGAGGGCCTCGAGCTGCTCAAGGCCCATGTTGAGACGCCCGGCCAGCTCGGCCCTGCTGAGGCCCTGGGCTTCGCGTCCCCGGCGCAGGGTCTCTCCCAGGCTCGCCAACGCGGCAGTGGCGTCACCAGGGGTGGAGGCTGGCAAAAGAATCAGGGGTTGTGCAAAGCCAGGCTCAGTCTGACGGCTGTTGGCGCTTTTGCCATCGAGCCAACCTCTGGGCCAGCACCGCAGGTGGAATCCGGCTGGATCAAATGGGCGATACTGGATTCGAACCAGTGACCCCTTCCGTGTGAAGGAAGTGCGCTACCGCTGTGCTAATCGCCCGCACTGATGCAGCCTAAATCACCGCTGGCTGCCCATCGGTCACCATGGGGTAGAGCCAGCCGCATCGCGTGAGCGCCCACCCCATTGCCCAGCCAGGCCGTTTTGAAGCCGATGTGCTGATCGTCGGTGGTGGCGTGTGCGGCACGGCCCTGTTGTTTGAGCTGGCCCGCTACACGGATCTCGATCACCTGGTGCTGGTGGAGCGCTACGACGCCCTGGCCCGGGTGAATTCCAAGGCCACCAACAACAGCCAGACGATCCACTGCGGCGACATCGAGACCAACTACACCCTGGAGAAGGCGTTGCGGGTCAAGCGCACGGCCGAGATGATCGTCCACTACGCCGATCTGCTCGATCCAGAGACCCGCGGGCGCTGCGTTTTTCGCACCCCCAAGATGGTGCTCGGCGTGGGCGAGCGGGAGTGCGCCTTTCTGCGGGAGCGCTTTGCGCGCTTTTCGCCCCACTTTCCGGCCATGGAGCTGCTCGACAAAGAGCAGATCGCCGCCTGGGAGCCCCAGGTGGCCTTGGTGAATGGCCAGCTGCGGGCTGAGGAGCTGGTGGCGATTGGGATTCGCCGCACCTACACCGCGGTGGATTACGAGGAACTTTCGGCCTCCTTCGTTGACCAGGCCCAGCAGGCGGTGGCCGGAACCGGACGCCAGCTCAGGCTGCAGCTCGGCACCAGCGTGGCCGCGATCAACCCGGAGGGTGAGGGCTATCGGGTGGAGCTGGTGCCCACCCCCGGTTGCTCCACGGCTGCTGGGCAAGCCCCGCGCAGCATCCTGGCCCGCCATGTGGTGGTGAATGCCGGTGCCCATAGCCTGCTGATGGCCCAGCGCATGGGCTTTGGTCTGGAGTATTCGTGCCTGCCTGTGGCCGGCAGTTTTTACTTCACGCCCGACGTGCTGCAGGGCAAGGTGTACACCGTGCAGAACGACAAGCTGCCCTTCGCCGCCATCCACGGCGACCCGGATGTGCGCGCCCCCGGCAAGACCCGCTTCGGCCCTACGGCCCTGTTGCTGCCGCTGCTGGAGCGCTACAAGCCTGGATCCTTTTGGGAGTTTCTGCAGGTGTTGCGGCTGGATTGGGCTGTGCTGTCGGTGTTCTGGCAGTTGCTGCGCATCGCCGACATCCGCCAGTACATCCTTAAAAACCTGCTGTTTGAGGTGCCCTGGCTGCGGCGGCGCCTGTTTCTCGCCGATGCCCGCAAGATTGTGCCCGGCATGGAGCTGGCCGACCTCAGCTTCGCGGAGGGCTACGGCGGCGTGCGTCCCCAGCTGATTGACAAGGCCAACCGCAAGCTGATGCTGGGCGAGGCCAGCATTGATGCCTGTCCAGGCCTGGTGTTCAACGTCACCCCGTCGCCTGGCGGCACCTGCTGCCTGGGCAATGGGGCGCGGGATGTGGCGGCCATTGCCGAGCGGCTGGGCTGCGCTTTTGATCGGCAGCGGCTGGCCCGGGAGCTCTATGGCGAGGCGCTATCCGATGCCGCCGCGGAAGAGGTGGTTGTGGCTGGCTGAATAGAGTTTGGAGCGGGCTTCGGCTGGCGCGGCCAGGGCGGGGCTCACCACATAGAGGGTGGTGCGAATTAGGCTTCGTTCCCGGCTCACCGCGGCCATCTGGTCCAGGCGGACGACGCTGAGCCACTGGTCGGGCCAGCTGACCCGATAGCCGATCGCCACGGGGGTATCGGCGGGATAGTGGCGCAGCAGCTCGGCCTGCACCTCCTCAACATGGCGGGCGCTGAGGTAGAGGCAGAGGGAGGCCCGCAGGGCGGCCAATCGCTCCAGGGCTTCGCGCTCGGGCACGCCCGTGCGGCCACCGGCGCGGCTGAGCACGATGGTTTGCACCAGCCCCGGAATGGTGAGTTCGGTTTGCAGGGCCGAGGCGGCGGCCTGGTAGGCACTCAAGCCAGGCACCACCTCCACAGCGATTCCGGCATCGGCAAGCCGGCAGATCTGCTCGGCGATGGCGCCGTAGAGGCAGGGGTCGCCGTCATGGAGCCGCACCAGGCGCTTGCCGGCCCGGGCCCGATCCAGCACCACCTCCAGCACCTGCTCGAGGGTGAGGGTGCTGGTTCGCACCTGTTCACAAGCTGGCGGGGCCAGGGAGGCGATCTGGGGATTGACCAGGGAATCGGTCCACACCAACACCTCGGCCTGCTCCAGCAGCCTGGCCGCCCGCAGGGTGAGCAGGTCGGGGGCTCCGGGGCCGGCCCCGACGATCCAAACCGGTTGGCTGGTCAAACGGAAACTCCACTGGGGTCGGGTAGGGGGCGGTGGCGCCCGTACAGCCACCAAAGGCCAGCGGCACCGAGGGCGATCAGCAGCAAACTGACCAGTTGGGCCATCCGCAGGCCCCCGGCGCAGAAGGGGGGATCGGCCAGCAGGCAGAGGGGATCGGTGCGCAGCCCTTCAATCCAAACCCTGCCGCTGCTGTAGGCCATCAGATACACGCAGCTCAGGGCCCCGGGCAGCAGCTGGATGCGGCCACGGCTGGCGGCGCGAAACAGCAGCAACAACAGGGCGCAGACCCCCAGATTCCAGACGGATTCGTAGAGGAACGTGGGATGGAAATGGGCCTGGTCAAGAAATTCAGCCGGCCGAAAAGCCACTGGGATGAACAGCTTCCAGGGCAAGTCGGTGGGCAGCCCGAAGGCCTCCGAATTGAAGAAGTTGCCCCAGCGGCCTATCGCTTGGCCGAGGGCGACGGCGGGCAGGAGCACATCCAACAGGGGCCAAAAGGGCTGCTTGCGCCAGCGGCAGAAGAGCATCGTCGCCAGGCTGCCCCCCAGCAGGGCCCCGTGGATGGCAATGCCGCCCCGCCAGATGGCCAGAGCATCGAGCCAGTTGCCCGCATATTGACGCCATTCCAGGGCGACGTAGTAGAGGCGGGCGCCGATCACCGCCCCCAGCACCATCAGGGGCAACAGGTCGGCGATCAGGGAGGGCTCGATGCCGCGGGCCCGGCCCAGCCTGGTGGCGAGGCTGAGGCCCAGCAACACGGCGATGGCGATCAGCAGGCCATACCAGCGCAGGGCAATGGGGCCCAGCTGGAAAACCAGGGGCCCCGGTGAGCTGAAGGTGGCAACCACGCTGCTCAGACGATGCCTTCGGCGGCCTGCACCTTCTCCACCTGACGCTTCTTGAGCACCAACAGGATCTGGGCCAGGGCGATCGCGGCGAAGAAGGCCAGCAGACCGTAGATGCGAACAGGGTTCTGCAGCACAACCTCCGCATCGATCTGACCGAAGCCCCCCACGTTGGGGTCGTTGGTGATCGCGGCACCGGCGGTGACCGCATCACCGATCGCCACCGTCAGGGCGGGGCCGGCGGGCACGGTTTCCGTGGTCTTGGTGCCGTCGGCGGCGGTGATCTCCACCAGGGAGGCGCCGTTGTCTCCGGCACTGATCGCCGAGACGCTGCCGCTCACAGGAGCGTTGAACACGCCGTTGTTGCTCTTCTCACCGGTGGGGTACACCTGGCCCCGCCCCCGGTTGCCGCCCACGTGCAGCTGGTATTTACCGAAGTGGATGCTGCTGTCGGTGGCGGGATCCGGGGAGAGAATCGGGAAGACGATCTCCTGGTGCTGATCGCCCGGCAGGGGGCCCACCAACAAAATGTTGGGCTGGTCGTCGGAATATTGGGTGTAGTAGATCCCGGCCGTCTCCTCCTTCAATTCATCGCTGAGGCGGTCTTGGGGGGCCAGGGTGAAGCCGTCGGGAAGCATCACCACGGCACCCACGTTCAGGCCTGCGGGGCTGCCGTCCCCGGATACCTGCTGCACGCTGGTGTCATAGGGAATTTCCACCACCGCCTTGAAGACGGTGTCCGGGAAGATCGCCTGGGGAACTTCGATGCGGGTGGCCTTCTTGGCCAGGTGGCAATTGGCACACACGATCTTGCCGGTGGCTTCCCGTGGGCTGGCGTAGTTCTGCTGGGCCCAGAAGGGGTAGGCCCAGCTTGGGCTGGCGCCGGTCAACAGCACGGCACAGGCGATCAGGGAGCCGAGCAACAGGGAGAGGGAACGACGCATCACGGGATCAGGCGACAGACGGGAAGGGGGAAACGGGGATCGGGGGATCAGGCCCACCAGGGCTTGTCGCCGGTGCGGAAGTCGGTTTCGCCCCACTGGCTCATGAACACGGTGTCGTTTTCCACCGTCACGTGGGCCAGGGCCAAGGACAGGGGGGCGGGGCCGCGCACCACCTTGCCGGTGGCGTCGTACTGGGAGCCGTGGCAGGGGCACATGAATTTGTTGGCGCCGCTGTTCCAGGGCACCACGCAGCCCAGGTGGGTGCAGATGGCGTTGATGCCGTAGCTGCCGATGGCGTCGCTGCCCTCGACCAGCAGGTAGGTGGGGTCACCCTTGAGGCCCTGCACCAGGCTGCGGTCACCTTCCTTATGGGTGGTGAGCCAGCCGCTGGCGGTGACGGTGTTGCCGAGTTCATCCTTGGCGGTGGTGCCGCCGCCGCTGCCGGCGGCCTTCGGGGGAATGAAGTAGCGGGCAACCGGGTAGATGGCACCCAGGGCGACGCCCGTAACCGACCCGAAGGTGAGCAGGTTCATGAACTGCCGACGACCCATTCCGGGCACATCACCATTCGAGGCGCTGGTTGAGGCGCTCGCAGGCATCTGGGTCATATCGGCAAGCCGGGACAACGTATGTCCCATTATGAACCTTGCCTGTGCGGCCAAGGGCCACCGCTGCTGTCGGGCGGCGCCGGCTGCAACATGCTGTTGTGCAATCCATTGCCGCCGCCGCCGCGTGAGCCCGGGTCTGCCCCTGCCGCCAAGTCCCCTGCCGGTTCCTGGCGACGGCGATCGGGTTCTGTCAGGTCAAGAGGTTTGGGACCTGCTGCTGGCCCGCTGGCAGGTCTCCTACGACCTCCAGCTGGTGCAGCGGCGCGGCCGGGTCTACCTGCAGGTGATGTGGGCCTACCTGGAGCAGCAGTCGTTTCCGCTCACCTCGGAGGGCTATCGCCGCAAGCTCGAGGAGCTCAGCGGGCTGCTCAATGGGTTGGGGGTGGCGGGCCAGGTGCGCCACTGGCTGCTCACCACCACCGACAAGCCCAGGCAGGGGCGGGCCATGGGCTTGGCCCTGGAGATTGCCGCGGGGCGGGCCAGCGAGTTTCTGCTCTGAGCTGGCTGCCGGCAGCCTTCACTCTGGGCGCAGTCTTTCGCTGAAGACCACCAGGGCGATGCCCACCAGATAGAGGGCCGTGATCGCGCCGGAGAGCAGCAGCATGGTGACCGGATCGGTGGAGGGGGTGAGCACGGCCCCGGCCAGGGCACTGGCCAGCACCACCCAACGCCAGCCCGAGAGCATGGCCTTCGCCCGCACCAGCCCCAGGGCGCCCAGTAGCAGCTGCAGCACCGGCAGCTGGAAGGCCAGCCCCGTGGCCACCATCAGCAGCAGCACGAAATCGAGGTAGCGCTCGATCGACCAGCTCGGCTCGACCACATCAGCGCCGTAATTGACCAGGAAGCGCAGGGCCGCTGGCACCAGGGCCCACCAGGCAAAGGCCAGCCCGGCCGCAAACAGCACGGCTGAGCCCGCCACCGCTGGCGCCACCAGCCGTCGCTCCCGCCGGTTGAGGCCTGGCAACACAAAGGCCAGCCCCTCGTAGAGCACATAGGGAAGGGCCAGGGTGAGCCCCGCGTAGCCCGCCACCTTCAGGGAGACGAACAGGAACTCCCCGGGCGCCAGCTGGAGAAAGCGGATGCCTTCGGCGGGCATTTCGAGCAGGCGCACCAGGGGCTTGGCCGCCAGCAGACAAACGGCGGCCCCCAGGACCACCGCCAAGAGGCTGCGCAGCACCCGCCGGCGCAGTTCCTCGAGATGGTCCACCAGGCTCATTTCCACTTCGCCTGGAAACTCCTCCGGGTTCGCTGGAGCGGGCAGGCGGATCGGCGGCGGTGCTGCCAGGGGGAGTTCGCCGCTGGCGGCCAAGGGATCGGGTTCGGAGCTCATCGTTACAGCATCCCTAACAGGCGAAGGGCGCGATCGGGCTCGCCCCAGAGCACGGTGCCGCCGCGATGGCGCACCGTACCGGGCCCAGCACCGGCAATGCGTTGCAGCTCCTCGGTGGGAACCATCACCACCGGCACCCGCCGGTTGCCGCGGCCGCGGCTGAAGTGGGCGGCCAGATCGGCGGCCGCCTGCAGATCCCCCTCGTTGGCCAGCCGCTGGGAACTCTTCAGCACCACATGGCTGCCGGGAACTTCCTGGGCATGGAACCAGAGATCCCCCCGGCGGGCCTGCCGCAGGGCAATCCAGTCGTTTTGGCGGTGGTTGCGCCCCACCTGCAGGGGCAGGCCGGAAGCGGTGCGCAGTTCCAGCGGCTGGGGCGCGGCTTCGACCCGCGTGCCCCGTCGCGCCCGGCTGGGGGCGCTGCGGCCTGGCCCGGGCCCGATGCCCTCCAGGTCAGCGGCCAGGCCCTGCACTTGATCGAGGTTTTCGGCCTGATCGAGATAGGTGAGGCTGGCCTCCAACCAGGCCAGCCGCTGGTGGTGCAGCTCCAGCCGCGGGGTGATCGCCGCAACGGAGCGGCGGCGTTTGCGGGCGGTTTTGTAGAGCTTCTGGGCTGCGTCGATGCACTGGCGGCTGGGTTGGGGCTGGCTGAGCAGGGCGTCGGCCTGGCGCTGCAGGGCCTCGCCCTCGGGAACCTCTGCCAGCAGGGCCTCCTGCTCCAGGGCCTGCCGGCTTTCCCGGGCGGCGACGGCCTCGAGCCGGTGGCGCAGTTGCTGACGCTGGTGGAGCAGGGCGTTGGCCTCCAGCTGCTGGTTGAAATAGGTGGCCAGCCCCCGGTTGATTCCCAGGGGTTCCTGGGGGCACCCTTCGCCCCAGCAGCGGTATCCCTGCGGCTCGAGCTGCCAGCCGAACCGCTCCCCGGCCACGGCCTCGAGCCACTGGCGCCAGCGCTGCCAGAGCTGTTGCCACTGGGCTGGGCTGAGCTCGCCCACCGCCAGCTCCTCCCAACCGGATGGCAGCAGCTGGCGCAGCAAGGCCGGACTCATCCCCTGGTAGGCGTCGCGCAGGGCCTGCGGCAGCGGCAAGGGCAGCAGGCTCAGCCGTCTCTGCCAGCTCCCAAAGTTTTCCTCGAGTCGGGCTGGCTCGCCGCTGAGAGCGGGTGGGGGCTGGTACGGGTCGCCCGTGCCGATCGGCCGCAGGCGCGATTGCTGGGGTTTCACCTGGCGGGCGAGCGCCACCACCTGGCGGGCGTTATCGAGCAGCAGCAAATTGCTGTGGCGTCCCATCAGTTCCATCACCAGGCAGCCCAACACGGGCTCGCCAGGCCGCCGGGCAAAGCCGAGCTCCACCACCCGCTCCCAGCCCTGCTGGCGGATCTCCACCAGGGCCAGGCCCCGTAGGCCATGTTGCAGCTGCTGGGCCAGGGTGCTGCCATCTCCCTGGCGGGGCGGCGGCTCGATCGTGTGCAGCCGGGCTGCTTCGGCCTGCCAGCTGAGCTCAAGCCAGTGGGGCCCGCCCAGGCTGCGCAGGCAGAGTTGCAGGGTGTGGGGACTGGATTGCTGGGCCTTCTCGAACCGGCTGGGCAGCAACAGGGGGCGCCATTCCGCCAACACCGCCCGCAGGGTCGTCACGTCCACTGCCTGCAGGCGGGAGGGGGCCATGGATCGGGCCAGGGGTGTGGAGGCTGGCTTCTACTCTGCAGGCCAGAGCTGCTATCTGCCATGAGCGCCCTGCCCGGTCGCCTCACCCTGATCACCGGACCCAGTGGGGTTGGCAAGGGCACCTTGGTGAAGGGATTGCTGGAGCGCCACCCCGAGATTTGGTTGTCCATCTCGGCCACCACCCGCCCCCCCCGCCCGGGCGAGGTGGAGGGTGAACACTATTTCTTCCTCAGCCGCGCCGCCTTCGAGCGGCAAGCAGCCGAAGCAGGGTTTCTGGAATGGGCTGAGTTTGCCGGCAATCTTTATGGCACCCCTCGCCAGCCGGTGGAGGCCCAACTCGCCAGTGGCCGCCCGGTGCTGCTGGAGATTGAGCTGGAGGGAGCCCGGCAGGTGCGCGGCAGTTTTGCGGCCGGATTTCAGATCTTCGTGCAGCCGCCGAGTTTTGGGGAGCTCGAGCGCCGCATCCGTGGCCGCGGCAGCGACAGCGAGGAGGCGATTCTGAGGCGCCTGGCCCGGGCCCGCATTGAGCTGGCTGCGGCATCGGAATTCGATGCCCAGCTGGTGAATGGGGAGCTAGGCGAAGCCTTGGCCCAGCTGGAGCAGCTGATGGGCCTGGGCGACGCGGTCCGCTTCAGAGCGGATGGAAGAGCAGATCAGGGAAAAAGCGGTTGAATTCGATCAGGATTCCAGCGGTGAGGGTGAACCAGACGGCCGCGAAGACCGGAGCGGTGGTGAGGAACTTTTTCATGGTTGGCTATTCAGTGACGGGTCGGATCGCATTCGGAGGTTGGAGGGTTCAGCGCGGCGAAACCGTGACCTTGTCGTCGGATTCGAGCAGCTTGCCGCTGGTGAGTTCCCCAAAGGCGGCCAATGGCCAGGTGGCGGCGGCCAGGGTGCTCTTGAAGGCCAGGGGCAGATCGATCTGGATTTCCTTCATGGTGGCGTCCTTGTCGCCCCGGATGGCCTGCAGGTAATTGCGCCCAGCCCAGCCGATGCAACCGGCGATGTAGAGGAAGGCAATGCCCGGGATCATGAAGTCACCGGCGTGGCTCCAGCGGCCGTCCACGATCAGGTGGGGCAGGCCATCGGCACCGCACACGGCCTGGCTGTACATCGCAAAACGGGCCTTGGCCTGATCCGTTTTGGCGGTGGCGGCACGTTGTTGGAAGCGGGCGCTTTCGGAGCAGGGGGTCAGGCCCGCCACGTCCGCATGGGCCATCGGAGCGAAGCCAACCAGCAGGAAGGCGGAGAGCAGGACTGCGAGCAGTCTGGGGGAGAGAAAACGGCGCATCAGACGCGGAGCCGCGGGGCAGGATGTCACCCACGGACAGTACGGGAGCTCCCCAGGTCAGATGCCCACGGTTCTTGCCCTCGAAACAAGTTGTGACGAGTCGGCGGCAGCGATTGTGCGCGGTCGCACCCTGCTGGCCAGTGCCCTGGCGTCCCAGGTCGAGGAGCACGCCCGCTGGGGTGGGGTTGTGCCGGAAATCGCCTCCCGACGCCACGTGGAGGCCCTGCCCCAGCTGATTGCCCAGGTGTGCCTCGAAAGCAAGGTCGCCCTGGCCGATCTCGATGGCATCGCTGCCACCGTCGCCCCCGGCCTGGTGGGGGCCCTGTTGGTGGCGTCGGTGACGGGCCGCAGCCTGGCGCGCCTCTACGCCAAGCCCTTTGTGGCCGTGCATCACCTCGAGGGCCATCTGTGCTCGGCCCAGCTGGGTGCGCCCCTGCCGCCGGGCCCCTACCTGGTGCTGCTGGTCAGTGGTGGCCACACCGAACTGTTGCGGGTGGATGGGCCGGGCCGTTATCGGCGCCTGGGCCGTAGCCATGACGATGCGGCCGGCGAGGCCTTTGACAAGGTGGCGCGCCTGCTGGGGTTGGCCTATCCGGGGGGGCCGGCGATCGAGTTGGCCGGCCGGGCGGGGGATCCGACGCGCTTTGCCCTGCCCAAGGGCCGGGTTTCCCGTCCTGAGGGGGGCTACTACCCCTATGACTTCAGCTTCAGTGGCCTTAAAACGGCCATGTTGCGGCAGGTGCGGGCCTTGGAGTTGGCTTGCAGCCCGGGGGAGCCCCTGCCGTTGGCCGATTTGGCGGCCAGCTTCGAGCAGGTGGTGGCGGAGGTGCTGGTGGAGCGGAGTTGCCGCTGCGCCCGCGACCAGGGGCTCGAAACCCTGGTGTTGGTTGGTGGCGTGGCGGCCAACAAGCGGCTGCGGTCCCTGCTGGAGCACCGCTGCCAGCGCGATGGTCTGGCCTGGCGGGTGGCGCCCCTGGCCTACTGCACCGACAACGCCGCCATGATCGGCCTGGCTGCTGCCCAACGGCTGGCGGCCGGCCAAAGCAGCTCCCTGGAGCTTGGGGTTGGCGCCCGCCTGCCCCTCGAGCAAGCCGATCGACTTTATGAACAGCAGCCTTGCTTTTAATGGCCGTAAGCTGGGGCTATCTGCGGATCGGTGCGGCGCCATGCCCCCCCTCGACGGCGAGAGCGATCCCCTTCAACGGCCGGGTCTGGCGTCAACCCCCAACGGCGAGCTGGTGCCGCCAACCGAACTGAATGCCTGGCGCCGGGGTTTCACGCCCCAGGCAGAGATTTGGAATGGCCGCTTGGCGATGGTTGGGCTCTCGGTGGGTTTGTCCGTTTTGTTGGTGGCCCGGCTGGCCAACCGTTAGGAGCCTCTGCCAGGCCCTGCGCGCCCTGTCAGTACCTGCCGCGCAGGGCCTGGGCCAGTTCCTCGGGTTTGGGACTCTGGGCAATGGCGTCTGCCGGGTTGGCCAGCCCCTGCTCCACCAGGAGCTGCAGCGATTGGTTGGCGGTCTGCATTCCGTCAAAGCTGCTGCGGCCCATGATCTCCTCGATCGCGTCGAGGTCGCCGCGTTGGATGTAGTCCTTGCAGGCGTCGGTGTTGATCAAGATGTCGTGGTAGGCGGCCCGTTTGCCGTCGTTGGTTTTCAGAAGCCCCTGGGCGATGACGCCAAGCAAGGTTTCCGATACGGCCCGCCGCACGCTGGCCTGTTCGCCGGGGGGAACCATGCCCAGCATCCGCTCCACGGTCTTGACGGCGGAGTTGGTGTGGAGGGTGGCAAACAGCAGATGGCCGGTTTGGGAGGCCTCGATGGCCGTGGCCAGGGTGGCCTGGTCGCGGATCTCCCCGATCAGGATCACGTCTGGATCCTCCCGTAGGGCAGCCCGCAGGGCCTTGTGGAACAGCGTGGTGTGCAGGCCCACCTCCCGCTGGCGAATCAGCGACCGCCGGCTCTGGTGCACGAATTCCACCGGGTCCTCAATGGTGAGGATGTGGCGGCTGAGATTGGTGTTGATCCAATCGATCATGGCCGCCATCGTGGTGCTCTTGCCAGAGCCGGTGGCTCCAGTCACCAGGATCATTCCCTTCGGCCGGCGGCAGAGGTCCTTCAGCACCGCTGGCAGGTTGAGCTCTTCGAGGCTGGCGATCTTATGGGGCACCAGCCGCAGCACCATCGCCGGCCCCCGCAGTGAATCCATCAGGTTGATGCGCACCCGCGCGAAGGCAAAGGCGTGGGAGCCGTCGTAGTCCTGATCGCGCTGGAAGGCGTCGATCGCGGCCGGGCTGAGCAGCTCCCGCATCCAGGCCTGGAAGCGGGCCCGATCGGTGATCGGCCAGCCGGTGCCGGCGATCTCCCCCCTGACCCGGAAACGGGGCTCCTCACCCACACCAAGGTGCACGTCTGAACAGCCCTGCGCGTGAGCGATTCGCACGATGCCCTCGAGGCTGTCGGGTTGGCTGATCGGATCGGGAGGAGCGGGGACTTGCACCATGGGGCCAGCCGGGTTGACCCAGCTTCGCGGCTGCGGATCGGCCTGTCAGCTGCGGATCGGCGAGAGCCACCCTTCGTAGGATCTGGGGGTCTGCAGAGCTTCGGTGTCCAAGCCCCTGGTCACGATCGTGCTGGGCACCCGTCCGGAGGCCATCAAGTTGGCACCGGTGATCCGGGCGTTTCAGCAGGCCGAGGATTTTCATACCCGGGTGGTGCTCACCGGCCAGCACCGGGAGATGGTCAGTCAGGTGATGGGCCTGTTTGGCCTGGCGGCCGACCACGATCTGGCCCTGATGGCGCCCAAGCAGACCCTCACCCACATCACCTGCGGTGCCCTGCAGGGGCTGAAGGAGGAGTTCACGGCCCACCGCCCCGATTTGGTGCTGGTGCAGGGCGACACGACGACGGCCTTTGCCTCAGCCCTGGCGGCCTTCTACGAGCAGATCCCGGTGGGCCATGTGGAGGCCGGGCTCCGCACCGACAACCTGCTCGACCCCTTCCCGGAAGAGGCGAACCGCCGCTTGATCTCCCAGCTATCCCAGCTGCACTTCGCCCCCACGCCCCTCTCGGCAGCCAACTGTCGGGCCTCCGGGGTGGTGGGCACCGTGCTGATGACGGGCAACACGGTGATCGATGCCCTGCTGCTGATGGCCGAGCAGGCTCCGCCCTACCAACTGGCTGGCCTGGATTTCGACAAGCAGCGGGTGATTCTGGCCACGGTGCACCGCCGCGAAAACTGGGGAGAGCGGCTGCAGGAGATCGGCCGCGGTTTCCTGGCCTTGCTCAATCACTACCCGGACACGGCCCTGCTGCGGCCCCTGCACCGCAATCCCACCGTGCGCGAACCCTTGCAGGCCTTGCTGGGCGAGCACCCGCGGGCCTTTTTGGTCGAGCCGCTCGACTACGACCAACTGGTGGCGGCGATGCGCGGTGCCACGTTGGTGATGAGCGATTCGGGCGGCCTGCAGGAGGAGGCGCCGTCGCTGGGCAAGCCGGTGTTGGTGTTGCGCCGCACCACCGAGCGACCCGAGGCGGTGGAGGCGGGCACCGCCCGGCTGATTGGCACCGACAGCGCCGACATGGTCGCCGAGGCCAGCCGGCTGCTCGACGATCCGGCTGCCTACGAGGCCATGGCCCGGGCCCACAACCCGTTCGGCGATGGCCAGGCCAGCGGCAGGATTGTGGAGGCGGCCCGAAGCTTCCTGGCCGGCTAGGGGCGTTTCTTGGCCCAGGGCGGCAGGTCGATGAACACCCGGGTGCCGTTCTTGAGCCCCGAGATGATCTGGGTGTCCTTGCCGCTGCTGATGCCCAGCTCAACCGGCTGGAAGGTGGGTTGGTTGTTCTTGCCCACCAGCAGCACCCCAGGCCGGCCCGATTCGGTCACGATCGCCACCGTGGGCACCAGGGTTTCGGCCTGCACCTGGCCGGTCTGGAAGCCGATGTCGGCAGTCATGCCAATGCGCAGCTCGGGTGGATCGCCCACCAGGGCCAGCACCACATCGAAGGAGGTGACGTTGTTGATCTTGACGGCCCGGGGTGTGATCCGCTTCACCCGCGCCTCGAAGCGTTGGTCTGGGAAGGCATCCACCCGCACCAGGGCGGTTTGACCCATGTGCACCCTGCCGATGTCGCTTTCCGGCACCTTGGCCACCACCTCCAGGCCCTGGGAGAGCTCCACGATGGAGGAGCTGGTGGCGCCTGCGGTGGCTGAAGCCGTGGTGGTGGGGGTGACAAAGGATCCCGGATCGGCAAACCGCTGGCTGATCACCCCAGCAAAGGGAGCCCGCACAACCAGCTCGGCCAGCTCGACCCGGCGGGCGGCCAGCCGCTGGCCCGCGGCGCGCACGCCGGCCTGATCAACCAGGAAGGTGCTGCGCACCCGGTTGTAGTCACTCAAGCTGATGGCGTTCTGGCGGTAGAGCTGCTCGTTGCGTTCGAGTTCGCTGCGGCTGCGCACCAATTCGGCCTGGGCTGAACTCAGCTGGGCCTCGAGCTCGCCGAGGCGGTCGTCGAGGTCGTTGCGATCCATGCGGGCCAGGGCCTGGCCGCGGCTCACCTGGTCTCCCTCTTCGACATAGAGGTCTTCGATCACCCCCTGGCGTTTGGGGCTCACATTGACCCGTTTTTCTGCCGCCAGTTCGCCACTGACGCTCACCACGCCGGGCAGGTTGCCGGAGGCGGCAAGCACGGTGTAGGGAGCCAGGTTGGCCGTGCCCGAGCTCCGCTGGCGTTGGATCACGGTGATGCCCACCACCAGCAGGGCCGCTGCAGCGGCCACGGCCCAGACGCGCCGCCGTCGCGGCCAAGGGCGCTTGGGCACTGGGCCGGCCTCTGCCACTGGTTTGGCCACTGGTGGTAGCGGAGTGAGGGTGGGAATCAGCCCGGCGGCGGTGAACCCCATTTTCGCTGCTGGGAGCCCTCTCCTGCGGCCCGTAGATTTTGGTGATGCTCAAAGCCGGAATCGTCGGACTGCCCAACGTCGGCAAGTCGACCCTGTTCAACGCCCTGGTGGCCAACGCCCAGGCCGAAGCCGCCAACTACCCCTTCTGCACGATCGAGCCCAACGCGGGCATCGTTTCGGTGCCGGATCCGCGCCTGCAGTTGCTCTCTGATCTGAGCAGCAGCAAGGAGACCATCCCCACCAAGGTGGAGTTTGTCGACATCGCCGGCCTGGTGAAGGGGGCCAGCCAGGGCGAGGGGCTGGGCAACAAGTTTTTGGCCAACATTCGCGAGGTGGACGCGATCGTGCACGTCGTGCGCTGCTTTGACAACGACGACGTGATTCATGTCAGCGGCTCGGTGGGGCCAGTCCGCGACGCCGAGGTGATCAACCTGGAGCTGGGCCTGGCGGATCTCGCCCAGGTGGAGAAGCGCCGCGAGCGGCTCAAGAAGCAGGCGCGCACCAGCAAGGAGGCCCAGGCCGAAGATGGGGTCCTCGAGCGGATCCAGGCGGAGCTGGAGCGCGGCGGGGCGGCGCGCAATGTGGCGATCAGCGCGGAGGAGGCGCTGATGCTCAAGCCCCTGGGGCTGCTTACTGCCAAGCCGATCATCTACGCCACCAATGTGAGCGAGGACGACCTCGCCGCGGGCAATGCCTATTGCGAGGAGCTGGCCGCCGTGGCCGAGCAGGAGGGCGCTGCCACCGTGCGGATCTCGGCCCAGGTGGAGGCCGAATTGATCGAGCTGCCCGAGCAGGATCGCGCCGAATTCCTGGCCGGCCTGGGCGCGGCCGAAGGCGGCCTGCAGAGCCTGATCCGCGCCACCTATGCCCTGCTGGGCCTGCGCACCTATTTCACCACCGGCGAGAAGGAAACCCGCGCCTGGACGATCCAAGCCGGCATGACGGCCCCCCAGGCCGCCGGCGTGATCCACACGGATTTCGAGCGGGGTTTCATCCGCGCCCAGACGATCGGCACCCAGCAGCTGCTGGAGGCCGGCTCGCTGCCCGCGGCCCGCACCAAGGGCTGGCTCAGGGCTGAGGGCAAGGATTATGTGGTGGCCGAGGGCGATGTGATGGAGTTTCTGTTCAACGTGTGAGCTTCGGCCGGAGGCCTGGCTGCGGTGGGGATGTTGTTTGCTGTGCGCTGGTCAAGTGAAGACGTGGTGTCACTGGCACGGGTCCGGGCGACTCGATCGGCAGCGAACTCTGCTGCCAAATCCTCAGGCTCCTAGTGTACAGTCCCGCAAATAACTGATAGAATATGGAGTGTCTCCCGAGGGAGTCTTTCCATGGCCGTCGGCCGTCCGATGCCGCCGCTGGACCTCAGCGAAGAAGAGGTTCAGCAACTTAATGCCCTTGCCCATTCCCGATCCCTGCCGCATTCGATCGTGCAGCGTGCCCAGATCGTGTTGGCCTGCGGCGCCGGTGAAACCAACACCTCTATCGCTAGGCGAATGGGCCTGACGGGGATGACCGTCGGCAAGTGGCGCAAGCGCTACAGAGAGCTGGGATTAGAAGGTCTGCACGACGAGCTCCGTCCTGGCCGG
>CBFIGH010000100.1:0-34954 GCA_965662115.1 Cyanobium sp. | reverse complement strand
TCGCCAGTTGGACAAATTGGCCGAGATCGAAGCTGGATCCGTATTCGCGGATGAATTCGAGGTTGGCCAGCCAGGGCAGCACGGCCCCGGCGATCGCCAGCGCCAGGTAGAGCCATTGGATCAGTGGTTGGCCTGGCGGTGGCTGGATGGTTTGGGAACTGGTCATTTGGAATCGCCCAGAGGAACGGGGTTGTCGTTGTCCCCATCCCACATCATCACCTCCTTCTCCACGCTGGTCAGCAGGGCTTCGCAGCGCTCGAGATAGCCCCGGGCCCGTCGGTAGAGGCCACCCATCTCCTCGACGTCCAGGTCGTTGGCCTGAAGGGCCGCCAGGGTGAGTTGCAGGGCGGTGTGGGCTTCGCTGTAGGACAAATCGCCTTCAGCGGGGATTGCTTTGCTGCTTTTGGCCTTGGGCATGGCTCAGGATTGGCCCGAATTCAGGCCACCACAAATCTCGCGCACTTCCGTGTTCACGTCGCCATCGCTCAACCGAATCACCAGTTTGGCCCCTGGGCTCAGCTGCACGATGGAGCGCACCAGCTGGCCATCGGCGCTGTGCACCAGGCTGTACCCCCGTGCCAGCTGGTGCTGGGGCGAGAGGGCCCTTAACAGTTGCTGGGCCTGCAGCAGGCCTGCCCGCTGGACCGCGATCAGGCTGCTGGGATGCAGGCTCGCGAGCCGTTCCCGTTGATGGACCAGCCGTTGGCGTTCCCCCTGCAGACGGGCCCTGCCCAGTTGGGCCAGGTGTTGGGCCTGCTGCCGCAGCCCCTGCTGCACCGTCACCCGGTCGGGAAGCAGCGCCACCACGGCGGCCGTGGGCGTCGCCGCCCGCAGGTCTGCCACCAGGTCGGCGATGGTCGTGTCATCTTCATGGCCGATGCCGCTCACCACGGGCACCGGGCAGGTGGCCAGGCAGCGGGCCAGATCCTGGTTGTCAAAGACGGCCAAATCCTCCCGGCTGCCCCCGCCGCGGGCCAACACCACGGCCTCGATGCCGAGGGCTTCGGCCTGGGCGCCGATTCGCATCAGGGCCGCTGTGATTTGGCCCTGCACCGGCCCTTGCACGGGGATCGGAACCACCAGCACCCGGGTGGCCGGCCAGCGCTCGGCAGCCGTGCGCAGCATGTCGGCGAGCGCCGAGCTGGGGCAGCTTGTCAGCAGGGCGATGCGGCTTGGGAAGGGGGGCAGGGGCCGTTTGCGCGCTGGATCCAGCAGCCCTTCGCCGGCCAGCTGGTCGCGCACCTGCTCAAACTGGCGCAGCACGCTGCTGAGGCTCGGCCGGATCTCCAGGGCCTGAACGCACAGGCTGGCCCGACTGCTCCAGAAATTCAGCTTGCCCACCACCACCACGCCGTCTCCGTCGGCTGGCAGGAAGCTGAGTTTGGCCAGTTGGGAGGCCCACACCACCGCCGAGATCGAGGCCTGACCATCCACCAAGGTCATCCAAAGATGGCCCTTCTTGAGCTGGGGTCTGCTGACGGTGGCATCCAGCAGAAAGCGGGGGGCAAAGCCCCGCTCCAGCAGGCTGGCCACGGCCCCGTTGAGCTCCGCGACGCTGTAGCGCGGCATGGTGGGGCTGGAGCCCGAGCCTGTCATTGCTGCAGGTGGCGGTAGCAGTTCCACCAGTAGAGGCTGATCAGGCCCGCCACCACGGCAACCGCCCGGCCAATCGGTTGGTCGATCCGGATCAGACCCGCAGCACAGATCACCAGGGCACTGCTCAGCAACCTTGAGCCATCACGGCGGTTCTTGACGTAGAAGCGAGCCAAGCGGTATCAGCCAAGAACAATCAGTTTGAACCAGCCCAGGGCCCTGCAGCCGAGGGCGGTCGGTCACCGCGGCTTGCCCTGTTGCAGCTTCGCTTTGGTCAGGGCAGTGGGCTCGGCCTGGGTGGGATCCTCTGGCCATGGATGCTTGGGGTAACGCCCGCGCAGCTGTTTGCGCACCTCTGGGTAGCTGCCCTGCCAGAAACCGGCCAGATCCTGGGTGACGGCCGCTGGTCTCCCTGCTGGTGTGAGCAGCTGCACGGTGACGGCCAGGCGGCCTTCGAGCACCGTGGGATTGGCGCGGGCGCCGAACAGCTCCTGCAGTTTGACGGCCAGCACCGGGTGGCCGCTGCTGTAGTCAAGGATCACCTGGCGACCGGATGGCACGGTCAGGGTCTCCGGCAAGAGACGCTCCAGCTCGGGGCGCAGGCTCCACGGGCAGTCAGTCCAGAGGGCTTCCTCAAGCGGGATGGTCTGCAGATCCTCCCGGCTGCGCTGATCCGTCAGCCAGGGGCCGAGCCAGGCTTCCAGCTGCGCCAGCAGCCAGGCATCGCTGCGGTTTGGCCAGGGATCACCGAGCTGCTGGTGGGCCAGGTTGAGGCGGTGTTGCAGTTGCCGGTTGGCGCCAGCCCAAGGCAGCGACTCCAGGCCCAGTTGGCGCAGCCCATCCAGCAGCGCCGCGCGGATGGTTGCGGGATCGGCATCCTTCCAGGGCTGGCGTTCCAGCACCAGGGATCCGAGGCACAGGCAGCGTTCGCTGCGCACCCGCTGGGCGGTCCGATCCCAGCGGCTGTCCAGTTGGATCTGGCCAGGCCCGCCAGGTTGGCGGGCCCACGCGCGCAGCTGTTCCGGATCCAGGGTCAGGGCCAGCTGAATCTGGGCGTCCTGTCCCAGGCCGTCGAGTTTGGCAACGGCCAGGGCGGGGCTTGTGATCAGGGGGTCGCTGGCATGGAGTAGGGCACCGCGGCCGCCGCTCAACAGAAACCGACCCGGCGTTCCGGGCCGGGCCAGGGCTAGCCGCTCGGGGTAGGCGGCGGCCACCAGTTGGGCCGCTGATTCGCTGAGGCTGTCAGCCAGGGCCGCCTTGGGGCCCTGCTCGGCCGGGGCTGGTGGGCCCAGTTGGCGCACCTGGCGACGCAGTTGGGCCTGAAGCTGCCTCAGCTGCCGGCGGCGGCCATCATCCGGACCGGCCCCGGCCAGCCAATCGAGGCGGCGCTGCAGGTCGCAGCCGGCTAGTTGGCGTGGCAAGGGATCCGGTTCGCTGAGCAACACCGCCAGGGCACAGGCCAGATCCAGTTGGCCGCGTTGTTCGCCGAGTAGCAACAGCTGGGCTAGGCGCGGATGCAGCCCCAACTGGGCCAGCCTTTGGCCGTGGGGGCTCAACTGGCCCCGGCTGTCAATGGCGCCCAGCTGGGCCAGTTGGCGCTGGGCCTCCTGCAGGGGCTGGGCTGGAGGCGCATCCAGCCAGGCCAGGCTGGTGCCCAGGGGGTCACCCCAGCGGGCCAGTTGCAGGGCCAGGGGCAGGGGATCCAGCTCCAGCAGCTCCGGGGGGTCGAAGGCTGGCCGCCGCAGCTGCTCTGCAGGTGACCACAGCCGCAGGCAACGGCCCGGGCCCAACCGCCCCGCGCGCCCCGCCCGCTGCTCGGCGCTGGCCAGGCTGGCGGGCACAGTCACCAGGCCGTCCATGCCGCTGCCCGGGTTGAAACGGTTGCGGCGACTCAGGCCACTATCGAGCACCAGGCTGACTCCGGCCAGGGTGAGGGAGCTCTCGGCGATCGACGTGGCCAGAACCACCTTGCCTGCTGGTTGGTCGGACGGGCCGATCGCACGGGCCTGGGCCGCCAAGGGCAAGCTGCCGTGCAGGGGCTCGCAGGCGATGGCTTGCCCCCAGCTGGTGGCAGCAATGGCCCGGCTGCAGGTCTGGATCTCCCGCAGGCCGGGCAGGAACACCAGCACGGTTTCGCCCTTGCCCCGCTGCTCGAGCCAGTGCTGCTCGAGGGCACGCACCACCTGCTGCTCCAACCGCTCATCGGCCCTTGGCGGCTGGTGGGTGATCGTGACCGGGTGGCAGCGCCCCTCGCTGCTGAGCACGGCAGCTTCCGGCAGCTGTTGGGCTAGGGGGGCCAGATTGAGGGTGGCCGACATCACCACCAAGCGCAGATCAGGCCTGAGCAGTTCCCTGGCTTGGCGCACCAGGGCCAGGGCCAGGTCGGTATCGGCCCCCCGCTCGTGGAATTCATCGAAGATCAGGCAGTCGACCCCTTCGAGGCCAGGATCGGCCTGAAGGCGCCGCAGGAACAGTCCGTCGGTGAGCACCTCCAGGCGGGTGGCCGCCGAGGTGCACGATGCAAGCCGAACGCTGTATCCCACCCGCTCGCCCACCGTTTCGCCGAGCTCGGCGGCCAGCCGATGGGCGGCTGCTTTGGCCGCCAGACGGCGGGGCTCCAGCATCCAGATCCGTCCTTGGCAGGGGCCGTTCAGCAGGGCAAGCGGAACCCGGCTGGTTTTGCCCGCCCCCGGCGGGGCCTGCAGCAGCACGGTGGCCCCGGGTTTGCAGGCCTCCAGCAGCGGTCCCAGGAGACCGTTGATCGGCAGGGCTGGGGGGGCGTGATTGGGTTTCAGCGCACGTGCCGCACGCCATCGACGGGGTGGTAGTCCTCGCCGGTGAGCTCTTCGTAGACAATCGCCGGCAGACCGGTTTCAAACATGGTCTGCAGGGCTTCTTTGAGGTATGGATTCCAGCCACCGGTGCTCACCTTGCCGTGGCGCACGGTCCAGTCCCAGGTGCCCTGGAGGTCCCGGGGGATGCGGCCTTCCCGGTCGCGACGGGCAACAAGATCCTGGGATTCCACCAAGCCCACCAGGATTGGATCCTTGCCGTAGGCGGGGGTAATGCTGAGCTCCAGCCGAATCGGATCTTCCTTGGTCAGTTTGAGGCGGAAACGCGGCGGCAACTTCAGGTTGGCCAGCACTGCTGCCACAATTTTGGTCCGTTGATCCACCGTCTGTCTCCGCTGAAAAGCACGTGCTCAACGGTGAGCCTATTCAGCTGGGGTCACTTGGGTAAGCCGGGTGCTCGTTGTCACCGCTGAACCGCACGGTGAGCAGGTCTTCCTGGGTGAGCTGGCCATCGGCATCGAGCAGCTCGGGGTGGATGGTGAGGCGACCGGTGCGATCGGCGCTTGACGGTGCCGAGGATGGGGATTCAGCGCTCGTGCCGGCCGCATCCCGATCACCGGGCTTTGGAATCGCCTTGAATCCTTGGGCCATCACCTTGAAGGCCTGCCAGAGCAGGACAAGGAAGCAGACCAGATAGAGCAGGGGGAGCAGCTGGGAGACCAAGACGTTCATGGCCGGGGAGCAGGCCGCCGATCAGGGCTGAGGGGCCTGGACTCCATCATTGCCTGATTTGGGGTGAGATGGGATCGGCAACACCGGTCGCGCCGGCGGAGTTGGCCAGCATCCAGGCCCAGAGGGTGCTGCAGGCGGCGCCGAAGGCGAGGAACGCAAGCAGGAGCCGGCTGGTGTCCATGGCCTGAAGGAAATCTTTACCAAATCTAGCCGCTCTGCCGCCCGCGCCGTGGCCGCCTGCCTACGGTTTGGTCAGATTGGTGGAGATCGCGATGGCTGGAATGGGCGTCAGGCGCTGGCTGCCTTGCGGGCTGCTGGCGGCGGGCCTGGTGGTTTCCCCAGCGGCGCTGCCGTGGGGATTCGGCACGGCCCGGGCCCAGGGGGCCGCCTCAGAGAGTCTGAGCCGCCAGTCCTTTGTGGCTGCGGCGGTGCGCCGGGCGGGTCCAGCCGTGGTCACGATCGACACCGAGCGCACGGTGGTGGTTCCCGGCGGCGGCACGGGTGGTTTGCCGCGGGGCTTGCTGAACGATCCCCTGTTTCGCCAGTTTTTCGGCATGCCCCAGCTGCAGCAGCCATCCCAGCGCACCGAGCGGGGCCAGGGCAGCGGCTTCATTTTTCAGGCCGATGGCCTGATCCTCACCAATGCCCATGTGGTGGAGAAGAGCAGCCGGGTGACCGTGGGTCTGCAGGATGGCCGCCAGGTGGAGGGCACGGTGGTGGGGTTGGATCGCCTCACCGACCTCGCTGTGGTCAAGTTGGCTGGGGGAGGCACCTGGCCCGTGGCGCCACTGGGGAATTCCGACAGGCTGCAGGTTGGTGAGTGGGCCATAGCGGTGGGTAATCCCTATGGACTCGACAACACGGTGACCATGGGGATCATCAGCAACCTCAACCGTAATGCCAGCAAGCTCGGCATCACCGACAAGCGTCTCGATCTGATTCAGACCGACGCGGCAATCAACCCTGGCAACTCCGGGGGGCCCTTGCTGAATGCGGACGGGGAGGTGATCGGCATCAATACCTTGGTGCGCACCGGCCCCGGGGCCGGCCTGGGATTTGCGATTCCGATCAATCGCGCCCGCGAGATCGCTCGCCAGCTGTTGGCCACCGGCCGGGTTTCGCACCCGGTGATCGGAATTGGCCTCGACGCCGTCAAGCCCGGGGATGGCACCGGTCTGAGCCAGGGGGTGAGGGTAATGTCGGTTCAGGCCGGCAGTCCTGCTTTCCGGGCTGGTTTGCAGCAGGGGGATGTGATTGTGATGGCGGCAGGCAAGCCCTTAGCCAGCCCCGTCCAACTGGTGGCGGCTGTGGAAAGGGCTGGTGTGGGGGGTAGCTTGACCCTCAGCGTCAGTCGGGCTGGCCGGCAGTTTGAAACCACGGTGGTGCCAGCCCAATTGGGTGGGTCTCGCTGATCTAGGCCTCCTGGCCAAGCTGCTGGGCCAGTCCGGACGACATCTGGGGTGGGGTGCCGAGTTGTTGGCGCATGACCCATTGGGTAGCCGCTTTCTGGCTTTGCCAGGCCTGCAGAAGCTGCTTGGCAATCCCTTGCAGGGCCTGGAGATCGGCGGTGGATTCGATCGCCCGGTTCATCCGCTCCAGCTCAAATTGCTGACCGAGGCTGAGGGCAAGAGGTTCAGACATGGGACGCAACGCGGAGAGCTGTTGGACGTGCCAAAGCTACAAAGTGTTTCAGTTGCGGTCGTAGCGATTGCAACAGGGCGGGGTGCTCTGTGCTGATTCGCTGTCTCGGAATTTGCCCTCGGCTTCCCGTCAGGGGCTCAGGATTGCTCCCGCAGCTGCTCGACGCAGCGGGTCACGCAAGCGCCGTCATCCAGCGAGCAGGTGGTGATGCATTCGAAGTAGACCTCCATGGAGTCGACAGCTTGGCTGGGCTCCATTTGAAAGCCCTGGAGGCCCGAGCTGAACTCCGACTGGGTAGCGCCGAGCTGGCCAGCGCCCATGTGGTTGGTTCCCATGATCTCCTGCAGTGGCAAGGTCCTGTCAGCCTATGCACACCAAACCAGGGGCACCAGGGAAATGAGTCTTCCTGCCTAGGCAACGATGAAGTTGTATGTCTCCCCCGTGGGGTGGTAGGGCTCAGCCCGCTTTGGCCTTCGTTTTGCGGGAGGCCCGTTTGGCCGCTTTGCGCTCGGCCTCAGCCGCCTCACGGGCCAGCTCGGCCTCCTCGTTTTTGCGGCTGAGGTAGTAGGCGTAATCGCCCCGGTAGAGCACCAGCTGGCCATCGCGGATCTCCACGATCCGGTTGGCGACCCTGGAGATGAAGTAGCGGTCGTGGCTGACCAGCAGGGCGGCACCCTCGTAGTCGATCAGGGCGTCTTCCAGCATTTGCTTGGCTGGAATGTCCAGATGGTTGGTGGGCTCATCGAGCACCAGCAGGTTGCACGGGGTGAGCAGCATCACGGCCAGGGCGAGCCGCGCCTTTTCACCACCCGAGAGCTGGCCGGCTTCCTTGAACACGCTGTCGTTGCTGAAGCAGAAGCTGCCTAGGAGGGAGCGCACCTGGGTCTGGGTCCAGTCGGGCACAACCTCGAAGATCGTGTTGATCACGGTCTTGGTGAGATCTAGGGCCTCGGCTTGGTTTTGCTCGAAGTAGCCGGCCAGGATGTTGTGCTCACCCAGCTGGGCCAGGCCCCCCTCGGGGCGCTCACTGCCGATGATCAGGCGCAGCAGGGTGGATTTGCCGGCCCCGTTGGGGCCCACAAAGGCGATGCGGTCGCCCCGCTCGATCTCCAAGTTGGCGTCAAGGAAGAGGATCTGGTCGCCGTAGCTGTGGCTGAGGTCGCGGATCTCAGCCACCAGCCGCCCGGAGCGGGGGGCCGGTGGGAAACGGAAGCGAGGGCCGCTGACGCTTTCGATCGGGGCCTGCACCCGCTCAACCTTGTCGAGCAGTTTTTCGCGGCTTTTGGCCTGGGTCGAGCGCGTGGCACTGGCCCGGAATCGGTCGATGTAGGCCTGCTGAGCGCCCAACTCCTTCTGTTGACGGTCGAAGGCCGCTTGGCTGGCCTCCCGTTCGAGCGCTTTCTGCTCGAGATGCTGGCTGTAGTTGGCCAGATAGGTGCGCGACACGCCACGTTCGGTTTCCACGATCTGGTTGCAGACCCGATCGAGGAAGGTGCGGTCATGGCTGATCACAACCAGGGCCGCCGTCTGCTCCACCAGGTAGCCCTCGAGCCATTGGATCGTCTCCATGTCGAGGTGGTTGGTGGGCTCGTCGAGCAGGAGCAGATCGGGCTCCTGCAGAAGGATCTTGCCGAGGGCGATGCGCATTTGCCAGCCGCCGGAAAAATCCCCCACCCGTTGGTCGGCCCCTTCCTGGCTGAAGCCGATGGTGGGGAGAAGCTTGTCGATCCGGGCATCGAGCTCGTAGCCGTGCAGGGCCTCAAAGCGGCTTTGCAGCCTGCCGAGCTCGTGGATCAGCCCATCGAGGTGCTCCGGATCGGTCGCAGCCTGCTCACTGGCCAGGGCCAACTCGACCTGGTGCTTGAGACCGAGCACTTCGGCGGCTTCGCCGAAGGCTTGGAAGAGCTCTTCGCGCACGCTGCGGTTGGGGTCGACGTCGAATTCCTGCTGCAAATAGGCGATGCGGGGCTCACCCTGCTTCACCACCAGGCCGCTGCTGGGCTCCTCCAGCCCGGCGATGATCTTCATCTGGGTGGACTTGCCGGCTCCGTTGACGCCGACCAGGCCGATCCGGTCGCCCAGCTTCACCTCCCAGGTGATGTCGCGCAGGACCTCGCCGGTGGGGTAGATCTTGCCGATGCGTTCGAGGCGGAGCACGGAGTGGGGGATGGGAGGGGAAATGGTGCTGGGCTGGGCCTGGTGCAGACTCAGCTGCTGGTGACTTTCCGCCGGCCATGATCAAGCGCCTCGAGCAGGTGGCGGCCCTGGTGGTTGCAGCTGGGCTGGCGATTGTCAGCTACTGGTTGTTCTTCAGCTGGGCGGGTGGCGAGCGGAGCCGCAGTCCCGCACGCCTGCGCAGCTCACAACCCGCCGCGGGCCTTTACCAGCCATTGCTTGCTGTCGCTGTCTTCGAGGGTCGCGATGTAGCTGCGCACCTCCTGGACCGTGACCGGCAGGTTGAACGCCTGGCCCAGCTCCACGATCCGCGCCAAGGAGCCGCTGGGATCCTGGAGCGCTTGCCTAAACAGTGACTGGGTCAGAGCTTGATCGGAACTGATCCGGCCGTAGAGCTCCTCTGCGTTGCTGGCTGTCATTGCAGACGGCTGGTTGAAACAAGCCTAAACGCAGCCAGGCTTCAAGCCACTTGACGGGTCTCGTCGCCTTCCGGGGTGCCGCAGGCGGAGGCGTCTTCCATGGTGCGGGCGTCAAGGCAGAGCACTTTGCGCAACTCGGCGTAATTGGCGGCTAGGGCCCCGCGACCCTCCTGTTCGGCCCCATATTCCGCGCGCTGGAGCACGTGGTGGAGGTGGGTCAGCAAGTAGGTGCTGATCACGGCGGACACCAGGACGTCGCTGCGCTCGGCAGTCAGACGCTTGCGCCGCCGCGTCGGTTTGGCCCCTAGGGCGGGGGCGCAAGCGGCGGTGGGTGGGGATTGGGGCATGGGGTACACCTCCGAAGGGGCAGGAGAGGGGATCAATGCATCCAGCATAGTCATGGATAGTATCCTTTAGCATCTGTGTATGCTTTTGAATAACCGGTAGGTTCCGGAGGTTTCAGAGTTCCCTGGCCTCTGGCCCTGGCTGGCCAGAAACCGGCCGGATTTGTTGCCCAGCCTTGATTTCAAGCGTTCTCGTTTTTCGATTTCTCAGTGGCCACCCGGCAAACCTCCTCCAGTGGCAGGGCCAAGTCGCCCCGCATCCAGGTGGTCTTGCCTGAAGACCTTTGTCAACGTCTGGCCGATCTGGCCGACGCCGAGTCGCGCACGGTCAGCAACATGGCCAAGGTGCTAATTCAGCAGGGCGTGGAGCGGCTGGAGCGTGCCCGGCCCAGTTCGCCGCCGGCCCGTCAGGCCGAGCTGGAGGCCGATCGGTTTCGGCGGAATCTGGAGGATCGCCAGCGCCAGCAGCCCCAGCGCTTGCGCGGAGCCCCCCGTCGCTTGCGCCTGCACAGGCCAGCCTGAGGCTGGCTGGCCGGTTAAGTCCAGCCCTGGGGCCGGGCGCAGAGGCCCAGCACGGCAGCTTGGCGGGCACCGGTAACCGCAGGCGCGTTGCCGCGATGGCCGCGGGCATGCCACCAGGCCAGCAGGGCAAAGGCCAGGGCTTCGCGCTCCGCCTCGCCGATGCCGCACTCCGCCAGCGGACGCACAAGCAGGCCGCGGCAGCGCTGGACCAGTTGCTCCATCAGCAGACCATTGCGACATCCCCCCCCGGCCACCAACAGCTCCACCGGTTGGGGCCCGTGGCCCAGCTCCTGGCTCACCACCGCCGCACTGAAACCCGTCAACGTGGCCAGGGCATCCGCCGGCGGCCGGCCCTCGAGTTGGGCCAGCCGCCGCTCCAGGTCAGCCTGGCCAAAGTGTTCGCGACCGGTGGATTTCGGCGGCGGCGACTGAAAATAGGGCTCACCCAGCCAGAGCTGGATCAGGCGTTCATCGCTTTGGCCCTGCCTGGCCCAGGCTCCATCGGCGTCGTAGCTCAACGTGCCGCCGCTGAAGTGACGGGTGGCCAGGTCCAGCAGGGTATTGGCGGGTCCACAGTCCCAGCCCCGCACGCTCTGGTGGCGTTCGGGGCCGCTGGCGGGGGGGATCAGGGTGAGATTGGCGATGCCGCCCAGGTTCAGCACAGCCCGCCAGCCGCCGCAGCGGCCCAGCAGGGCTTGGTCGGCCGGCGGCACCAGGGGTGCGCCCTGGCCGCCCAGGGCCAGATCGGCGCTGCGAAAATCAAACACCACCGGTAGGCCGAGCAGCTCGGCCAGCAGCTGGCCCTGCAGCAGTTGCCAGCTGGCCCCTCGCCTGCCCTGCTGGGGCGGGCGGTGCCAGATCGTCTGGCCATGGCAGCCAACCAGATGGGCCCTGCGGTCGGGATCACAGGCCCGGGCAGCCCGGGCCTGGGCCTCGGTGACCGCCTCAGCAAGCTCCAACAAGTCTGCTGAGCTGGCTGCTTGCCCCTGTCCAATGGCGATCAGGCGGCGTTGCAGCTCGGCGGGGTAGGGGCTGAAGTGATGGGCGTTCAGCGTCCAGCGCGGCCGCTGGGGTGAGCCAGCAAAGCTGGCTAGCACGGCATCGACGCCATCGGCGCTGGTGCCGCTCATCAACCCCAACACCCGCATCAGCGGCGGCTCACTTGTTGGGTTGGGGGGTCATGCGCAGGTAGGGCTTGATCTCGGTGACGCCCTTGGGGAATTTGGCCCGGGCGTCTTCGGTGGAGATCGAGGGCACGACGACGCAGTCTTCACCGTCGGTCCAGTTCACCGGGGTGGCGACGGAGTGGTGGTCGGTGAGCTGGAGGGAGTCGATCACCCGCAGAATTTCGCGGAAGTTGCGGCCGGTGCTGGCGGGGTAGGTGATCTGCAGGCGCAGCTTTTTGTTGGGGTCGATGATGAACACCGAGCGCACCGTGAGGTTGTTGAGCGAATTGGGGTGGATCATTCCATACAGATCGGCCACCTTTTTGTCGGCATCAGCCAGGATCGGATAGTCGACGCTCGTGCCTTGGGTTTCGTTGATGTCGCAGATCCAACCGTTGTGGCTTTCGGCCGAATCCACACTCAGGGCGATCGTTTTGACGTTGCGTTTCTGCCACTCGGGCCTCAGCCGGGACACCTCGCCCAGTTCGGTGGTGCAGACCGGGGTGTAGTCGGCTGGGTGGGAAAACAGCACCACCCAGCTGTCGCCGGCGAAGTCGTAGAGATTGATCGGGCCCAGCTGGGAATCCTGGGTGAAATCGGGAACGGTGTCGCCGAGTTGGAGGGTCATGGCTGCAGGAGAGGATGGAATCCAATTGAAGATCGTGCCACAGCTCAGAGCTCGGATGCGGTGTTGCCGAGCTCGGCCGGGGGGGGCGGCCAGCTGCGCAGTTCCTGCTTGAGCCGTTGCAGGCCCAGCGATGCCGTCGCTGAGACAAACAGGGCAGAGGCCTCAAGATGGCGGGCCCGCTCGATCTCGCTGGCCAGGCAGCGGTCGATCTGGTTGGCGATCAGCCGCCGTGGGGCCGTGGCGCCCAGCGAGTCGAGGATGGTGTTCACCATCTGCCACTGCTCCGGCCAGGCTGGATCGGAGAGGTCAACAACAACCATCAGGCCGTCGGCCTCGAGGGTTTCCTCCAGGGTGGAGCGGAAGGCCTCCAGCAAGGGTGGGGGCAGCGCACGGATGAACCCCACGGTGTCGGTGACCAGAACCGGCTCCGGGAGCTCCAGGCGCCTGGTGGTGGGATCGAGGGTGGCGAACAACTTGTTTTCCGCCAGCACCGCCTCGTGCCCATGGGCTCGGGTCAGGGCGTTGAGCAGGGAACTTTTGCCAGCATTGGTGTAGCCCACCAGGGCCAGCCGCCGCAGGCCCTGGCGGCTGCGCCGCAACCGGGCCCGGTGCTCGCCCAGCTGGGCCACCTCGCGTTGGAGCCGATCCAGGCGGCGGGCAATGGTCCGGCGGTCTCTTTCCAATTGGGTTTCTCCCGGGCCGCGGGTGCCGATCCCTCCCCCCTGGCGGGACAGGCTGAGGCCCCGGCCGCCCAGCCGGGGTAAGCGGTAACGCAGCTGGGCCAGTTCCACCTGAAGGCGGCCGGCAGCACTGGCCGCCCGTTGGGCAAAGATGTCCAAGATGAGTTCGCTGCGGTCGCTCAGCGGCAGATCCAGCAGCCGCTCGAGGTTGCGGGCCTGCACGGGCGTGAGTTCCCGGTCAGCCACCACCAGGGTGGCCCCCAGGCGCCTGGCCTCCAGCGCCGCTTCCCCCACCTTGCCTTCGCCCCAGAGGGTCTGGGGCGCCACCTGGTTGCGGCGCTGTTCCACCACCCCCACCGGCACCGCTCCGGCGCTGCGCACCAGCCCCTCCAACTCGGCAATCAGCCGCTGGGCGGCGCCCCGATCGCCTGGGCTGAGGGCCAGTAGCAGAACCCTTTCCTGGCCAGCTGAGCCTGGGCTGATCACGGTGGCCAGCGGCGGGGTCTGGGCTTCGAAGTCAAGGGGGTCGTGGTCGCAGAGCTGGGGGAGATCCGCGGCGGCCACCCCCAGCCAAGCTGCGGCCGCGTCGGGCTGGGCCACCCACACCTCGCCCGGCCACTGGCCTCCAGCCCCAGCCCGGTCGGCAAAGCGCAGCCATAGCAGGGGGGCCAGATCCAGCCCCACGATTCCCTCCTGGCGGCCCGGCTGGAGCTGCTTGGCCCTGCCGCAGCAGGTGATCAGCCGCAGGCCAGAGCCCTGGCGGCGCTCCGATCCGCTCAAGCGCTCCACCAGCCGGCCGGATTGCTCCAAAGGGCCCACCCAGAGCAGCCGGCAGAGGCCCCGCGCGTCGACCACCAAGGTGAGGGGAAGCTCCAGCTCAAGGCTCTCGCTGGCGAGCCGCTGCAGGCAGAGCCATTCGCCAAGCTGGTCAACCGGGTGGCGCCGGTGACAGAGCCGTTCCAGTCGCCGTTTCTGGGCGGGACGCAGACCGGCCGTGCGTCCCGCTACTACCCCCTGTTTGACCAAAAGTTTGTTTCGGGGCCCATGGCAATCATGGGCGTTGCACCTTCACCCAGCGGATTCCGGCCGCATGGGCACCGGCCCCATCCTCCGGGCTGTCACCCACATGCCACACCTGCGTGGCGGTGAGGCCCAGTTGGGCCAGGGCCAGCTGATAGGGCAGGGGGTCGGGTTTGGCCGCCCCTGCTGATGACGACACCACCACGGCCTTCAACCAGCGGGCCAGCCCCAGGCCCTCGAGCAGAGCGGGCAGGCGGCTGTCGAAATTGCTCACCACCGCAAGTTGCAGGCCGCGGCGGTGCCAGGCTTCCAGGTGGACGGGAACGTCGGCGTACACCTGCCAGAGATCGGCCTGGGCAAAGCGGTGATAGAGCTCCCGGCCCAGGTTTGGTGGGGGAGACATCCCAGCGGCGAGCGCACCGGCGGCGCTGAGCACCTCGCCAACCCTGGCTGTCCACCAGTCGATCTCGGCCTCCTCCAGGGCCTGATTGCTTAGCCCGGGGAAGGCCAGGGGTGGAGCTTGTCGGTAGATCGAGGGGAAGGCTTGATCGATGGCGGCGGCCCCAACCTCCACCCCATGGCGGCTGGCCAGGGCGGCATAGGTGCTCCCCACGCTGGTGCGCAGGCCGATCAGGGTCCCCATGGCATCGAGCAGCAGGCCCCGGGGGCTTGTCCGGCGACTCATCGCGGCCAGTTGGCCAGCCAGCCGGCTGCCACCTTCAGCTGGTGGGACTTGCCGGGCAGCCTGGCCAGGTAGGCCAGTTTGCGGATTTGGAAGGCGGCCGCCCCGGCCAGGGTGAAGCCGCTGCCCGTGAGGCTGGCCTCGCCTTCGCCCAGGCTCATCATTTCGCCAAGGTCATTGAACTGGAAGGGCTCCAGCGGCTCGCCTGCGAGGGAACGCACCAGGTTGCCGGCCAGCCACTCGGCCTGCTGGAAGGCCACCTGGGCGTTGGCGGGCAAGGCGCCAGCGCCACCGTCGCTGTCCTCCACGTCCAGGTGGGCGATGTCGCCCAGGGCGAACAGGTGGGGATGGTCGCGCAATTGCAGGCTGCTCTGGCAGAGCAGGCGGCCCCGCTGGTCAACGGGCGCAGCAGGGGTGAGCTCGGGAGCGCGAAAACTCAGGCCGGCGGTCCAGATCACCCCCTCCACGCCCAGCTGCTCCGGCCCGCCTGGTCCGGTCAGTTCGAGCCGGTCGGCGCCCACCGCGTCCACCTGGGTGTGGGTGCGCAAGCGCACATCACGGCGCTGCAGGGCGCGTGCCGCCTGTTCCCGGTTGAACGCCCTGGCCAGGGGCAGCAGGCCAGGGCCCTGCTCGATCAGCTCCACGATGGCGCTGCCCTGGAGCTGATCGGCCAGTTTGCAAGCCAGCTCGACGCCGCTGGCGCCAGCCCCCACCACGGCCAACCTCTGGAGCGGCCGGGCCCGATCCCGCAGCTTGCGGATCAGCTCCTGCAAGCGCTCCACATCGGCCAGGGTTCGAAAGCCATAGCTGTGCTCCACCACGCCGGGTATGCCGAAGCTGTTGGCCTGGGCGCCGGTGGCCACCACCAGCCGGCTGAAGGCCAGCTGCCGCCCGGCGGCGGTGTGCAGCCGGCCGGCGGCCGTGTCGATGCGCTCAACCCGATCCTGTAGCCAGGCCACCCCCTTGCCCGCCAGCAGGGTGTCGTAACGGGGGGCAATTTCCCAGCTGCGTAACTCTCCGCTGAGCAATTCGTAGAGCAGGGGCAGAAACAGGAAGCGGTCGTTGGGTTCGATCAGCAGGATCGGTGGGTGCTGGCGCCGACCGGCCAGGGCCAGGGCCGTGTAGAGCCCCCCGAAACCACCCCCCACAATCACCACCGGGGCCATTGCCGGCGTCGCCGCAGACTCCGCCATTGCTTTGTGATCCGTTGCCGACAGCATCGTTCAAACCCTAACCAGCAGCTCATGCCAAGGGCGATGATGGCCTGATGCAGACGGCCCCAGCTCCCACCCTTCCTCCCGATGGTGCCGGTCGACCGATCGATCTGGTGGCCGTGCGGCAGCGGCTGGCCCAGTTGCCGGCCCAGGAGCAGCTTCGCTGGGCCCTGCAAACCTTTGGCGACGGATTGGCCGTCACCACCAGCTTTGGTATCCAGTCGGCGGTGCTGCTGCAAATGGTCAGTGAGCTGGCGACCCAGAGCGGCCAGGTGGTGCCGGTGATCTGGGTGGATACCGGCTATCTGCCGCCGGAAACCTATCGCTATGCCGATCAGTTGGTTCAGCGGCTCAAGCTCAATCTGGTGGTGGCCCAGTCCCTGATCAGTCCTGCCCGGATGGAAGCGCTCCACGGCCGACTCTGGGAAACCGGCCAAGCGGGCGACCTGGAGCTCTACCACCGCATTCGCAAGGTGGAGCCCCTGGATCGCAGCTTCGGCGATCTGGGGGTCAGCTGCTGGGCTAGCGGGGTGCGCGGCAACCAAACCGATCACCGCCGGGCCATGGAGCCCCTGGATCCGGTGCGCCAACGCTGGTCGCTGCGCCCCTTGCTCGCCTGGAGCAAGCGCGATGTCTATTACTTCATGGAGGAGCACCAGCTGCCCCAGCACCCGCTGTTTGAGCAGGGCTACTCGAGCGTGGGGGACTGGCATTCCAGTGGCCCGGATCGGGGCGATGTGGCTGGCCGCGACACCCGATTTGGCGGGATGCAGCAGGAATGCGGCATCCATCTGCCCGGCCTGATGGGCGAGGGCATCTGAGCCAGGCCCGTTGGCTGTTGATCGGCAACAGTCGATGGCACTGGGCGATGGCCTGCGCCGGCGGCCTGCGCTGCTGGGATGGGCCGGCTGGCCAGGGGGAGCTTGAGGCTCTGGTGGGCTGGGCGGCGGTGGGTCCGGTGCCCCTGGGGACGGCTCTGGATGCCAGCCAGCGGCTCCAGTTGGCCGATGTGCCCCTGACGGGTGTGCCCCCCTGGCTGGGCCTCGATCGGGCCCTGGCCGGCTGGCAGGCCCATCGCTGCAGTGGCTCAGCCGTGCTGGTGGCGGATGCGGGCACGGCCCTGAGCCTCACCAGGGTCACGGGTGAGGGGTGTTTCGCCGGGGGCCGGCTCCTGGCCGGCGCTGGCCTGCAGTTGCAAGCCCTGGCGGGCGCCACGGCTGCGTTGCCGAGGCTGGCCTTGCCCCCCAAGTTGCCCGTGGCTGCCTGGCCGAGCTCCACCGCTGAAGCGATGGCTGCCGGGGTTGTGCGGGCGCTGGCTGCAGCGGTGGCCCAGGCCGCCTGGGAAGCCCAGGAGGATGGTCAGGTTTGCCGTCTGTGGATCACGGGCGGTGATGGAGAGCTGCTGGCTCCCTTGGTGGAGGAGCTGCTGGCGGGAAGCCCGATCACGCTTCACCGCGCTCCCCAGCTCGTGCTCGAGGCGCTGGCAGCACTCAGGCCAGGCCCAGCTCGCTGAGAATGTCGTCGGCCATGGTTTCCGCCTTCACCTTGGTGAAGATCTTTTCGAGCTTGCCCTCCCCATCCACCACAAAGGTGTGGCGCAGCATGCCCATGTATTCCTTGCCCATAAATTTCTTCAGCCCATAACTTTCGTAGGCCGTCGCCACGGGGCAAGGCTCGGCGTCGCTGAGCAGGGTGAAGGGGAGGGTGTATTTGGCAATGAACTTGGCGTGGCTGGTGGCACCGTCCTTGCTGATGCCCAGCACCGTGATGCCGTGCTGTTCAAAGGCAGCCCACTGGTCACGGAAGTTGCAGGCTTCCTTGGTGCAGCCGGGGGTGTCGTCCTTGGGATAGAAATAAATCACCACCCTCTGGCCCTTCAGCTGGGAGAGGCTCACCGGGTTCCCGGCCTGGTCAGGCAGGGTGAATGGGGGGGCAGGATCGCCAATCTGCAGGGCCATCAGACGCCGACATCACACTTACCTGAGCCTAGGTAAGGCCTGGCCCCATCCGTCGCCGCCAGTTGGATCATGCAAGCGGTTGGGGGTGGAGCTTGACGCCAAATCGGGCAAAAAACGCCAACGGATCCGGGAAGTCTAAGCAGAATCTTTTAATTCTGTCTCAATGTATCCCTGGAGCTTGCTTTCCTGGGGAAATGAGGGAATGCATGCTTAATGTCAAATTGAACCAATCCAATCTTCATCGTGATCAAGCGCGTGCTGGCCGGCCTGTTCCTGGGTACGGCCCTTTCGGCGGTCGCCCTGCCCGCCTCTGCCTCCGTGGACAACAACCTTCCCGTTCGCTGGAACACCGGTGGTGCCGTCTGGTCCACCAACCAGGAGGCCTTCGACGCCTTCCTGGGCACCGGTGTTGTCACCGACCGTGGCCTGGAGGGGGGCTTGAACAGTTCTGGCTGGACCGCCGAAGAGGTGCGCCAGGGTATGAACAAGTCGTACAACGTGGATTTGATTGGTGTCTCCCGGTTTCTGTATTCCGATGCCGGCGTCAAGTTTCTCAAGAACCAGACCTCCAGCTACTTCCCCTACTGGAGCATGAACACCTACGCGGTGCAGGCCCTGCGTTCGGCCATCATCGCCGATGCCCGCGATGGCCAGATTTCCTCGGCTGGCATCATGAATGCCCTGCCCACGGACATGCGCCTGGCTGACTTCTGCAACACCTACACCGGTGCCCAGAACGTCTGCGCCGAAGGCCGCTGCCAGGGTGATGCCCAGTGCACCTCCCTGCTCTCCTGGTATGTCTTCTTGCCGGCCTGCATCCAGGCCAACCAGATGGCTGATCCCGTTGCCCAGGTGGGTGTGACGCCAGCGCCGGCCCAGCAGTACCAGCCCGAAGCCATTCGCGGACTCTGGTAAGCCGATCGGGCTTCCCTTACTTGCCCCGGTTTCGACGGGCGCTCACCAGGGTGTGTCCAAGCTCCTGGGGCAATAACCGGCCAAGGCAACCGCCGAATCCATCCCGCAAGAGCTGCACCTCTTCGGCGGTCAGGGCCGTACCCCGCAGGGCGGCCAGTTGCACCTGGTAGGCGCCGGCTGGGGCCAGCCAGCGTTCGATCAGGGCGGCGGTGATCTCCAGCTGGAGGGATTCCTGCCAGTGCTGCCCATGCCCATCCCAGCCCCGGGCATTCAGGGCTGCTTGGGCCGTTTGCCCGTTGTCCTGGAGGCCTGCGAGCTGTTGCCTCTCGAGCACGACGAGTTCATCCAGCAGGGCCCGGCAGGGGCTCGGAGCTCGGCCCAGCAGGCCCAGCAGGCCCGCGGCCGGCCCCATCTGGGGGCTGCTGAACAGCAACCGCCATTGGCCCGTGGGGGCCAGCCTGGCCCCCACGGCTTCGATCCAGTGGTCCACCTGGCCGGCGGTCAGGCCCTGCCAGGCCTGGCGAGCCACCACCCAGTCGAAACGGTCGCCGCTTTGGCTGTCCAGCTGGATGGCAAGTGCTTCAGGGGAGTCTCCGGGCACGACCAGCAACTGGGGTTGGCTCAGGCGCTCGAGAATCTGCAGCTGGGTTGCCAAGCGCTCGCGATCGGAAGCCTGGGCGACGGTGATGACCACACCGCCTTCCGGCGTCGCGGCCAGGGGGTCGAGGGCCCAGAGCAGGGAGCGGGCCTCCAGCACCAGCACCCTGTCGGTGCGCTGCCAGCTCACCCCTTCCCAAAAGCGACGTCTCAGGTTGTCCAGCCGTTCCCCTTCGGCGGCGGCCTGGCGCTGCAGCCAGCGCTCCAGTTGGGGATCATCCGGGCTGCTGCTGAGCACGTCGCCCTGGTCTGCGGCCAGTTCGGCCGCGGCGGCCAGCTGGGCGGCCCGCCGTTGCTGCAGCCGTTCGCGCCGCTGGCCCTCCCAACCCAAGCTGCCGGGTTGCCAGAACACCTCTCCCTGCAGGGCGCTGGGTAGGTAGTTCTGGGCGACCCAGTGTTCGGCATAGGCATGGGGATAGCGGTAGCCCACCCCATCCCCGAAGGCCTGGCCATCGCGGTGGGCATCCCGCAGGTGGGATGGCACCTGCTGGCGGTTGGACGCCCGCACGCTTTTGAGCGCATCGAAGAAACCCAGCACACTGTTGCTCTTCTCGGCCCCCGCCAGGTAGAGGGCCGCCTGGGCCAGGGGGTAGAGCCCCTCCGGCAGGCCCACCCGTTCGAAGGCGGCCGCACAGGCTTCGACCACCACCACCGCCTGGGGATCGGCCAGGCCGATGTCCTCCCCGGCCGAGATCAGCATCCGCCTGAAGATGAAGCGGGGGTTCTCGCCGGCTTCCACCATGCGGGCCAGCCAGAACAGGGCCGCATCCGGATCGGAGCCCCGCAGTGACTTGATGAAGGCGCTGATCGTGTCGAAGTGGGCATCGCCCTGTTTGTCGTAGAGCACGGCCCGCTGCTGGATCGACTCCTCGGCAATGGTCAGGTCAATCAGGATCTGGCCGTCGCCCGTGGGCTGGGTGGTTTCCACCGCCAGCTCGAGGGCGTTGAGCAGGCTGCGGGCATCGCCGCCGGCCACATCCACCAGGTGGTCGGCGGCCTCTTGGCTCATCCGGATCGACCGGCCGCCATAGCCCACTTCGGCGTCCCGCAGGGCCCGCTCCAGCAGCTGGTGCAGGTGGGGTGGTTCCAGGGGTTGGAGCCGAAACAGGCGCGAGCGGCTCACCAGGGCCTTGTTGACTTCGAAATAGGGGTTTTCGGTGGTGGCGCCGATCAGGCTCAAGGTGCCGTTTTCCACCCAGGGCAGCAGGGCATCCTGCTGGGCGCTGTTGAAGCGGTGCACCTCATCGATGAACAGGGTGGTGCGCAGACCATGGCGGGCCAGGCGATCCTTGGCCCCATCCACCTCGGCCCGCAGATCCTTGACGCCGGCGAGCACGGCATTGAGGCTGCTGAAGTGGGCCCGGGTGCTGCCGGCGATGATCCGGGCCAGGGTGGTTTTGCCGACGCCCGGCGGGCCGTGCAGGATCAGGTTGCCGACCCGGTCGGCGGTGATGGCGCGGCGCAGCAGGCGGCCGGGGCCCAGGATTGTTTCTTGGCCCACGAAGTCGTCGAGGCTGCGCGGCCGCAGCCGATCGGCCAGGGGCGCCAGCTTGGCCAGGGTGATGTCGCGTTGATGGCTGAACAGGTCGCTCAAGGGCGCTCACGGGGATTCGGGGCAACTCCCGCCGCCCCCCATCATCGGCCCGCTGGCGATACGCTCCGCCCATGCCACCGATCTGCGCCTCCGTTCCAGCCCCCACCCCGTGGACGTCCCTGGGGGTTGGCCTGGCGGCCGCGCTGTTGGTGGGTTGTGGTTCCCAGGCTGGGGCTCCGACGCGGGTGCCCCAGGTGCAGAGTCAGCGGATTGGAACAGCGCCCTTCCAGGCCAGTTTCGACACGCTGAGCACCCTCGAGGCGGCGGCTGAAGTGAACCTGGCCGCCCAGGCCGGGGGGCGGATCGAGCGTCTGCTCGTGCGGCAGGGCGATGTGGTGCGCCAGGGCCAGTTGCTGCTCGTGCTCGATCAAACCCAGCTGCGGGCGGAGGTGGCCAGCCTGCGAGCCCAGATGCAGACCAACAGGCTCAACTACGAGCGTTACCGGGAGCTGGCGCGTCAGGGGGCCGCCAGCGCCCTGCAACGGGATGAATTCCGGCAGGCTTACATCGCCGCCCGCGAAGCCCTCGTGGCCAAGGAAGCCGACCTGGCCTTTAAGGATCTCAGGGCACCGATCGCCGGCACCGTGGCCGATCTGCGGGTTAAGCAGGGGGATGTGATTCAGCCAGCAGTGGTGCTGACCCGTCTGATCAGCAATGCCCGCCTGCTGGCCCGCATCGATGTGCCGGCCGCCTACGCCGATCGGCTGAGGTTGGGGCAGAAGGTGCTGCTGCTCGACCCTGCCCGCTCCGAGCCGCTGGCCGAGGGGCAGGTGAGCTCGGTGGATCCTGGGGTGAGTGCCCCAACCCAGACCCTGCTCGTCAAAGCGGCCTTTGCTAATCCCCAGGCCAACCTGCGCAATGGGCAGCGCAGTCGCACCCGCCTGGTGCTGGATCAGCGCGAGCAGCTGGCGGTGCCCTTCACGGCGGTGACCCAGCTGGCGGGCCAGTCGTTTGTTTTTGTGGTGGGCAGCTTGGCCCAGCTGGAACGGCAGCCGGGCAAAGCGCCGATGGCGGAGCTACGCAAACGGCCGCCGGGTTCCCTGTTTGCCCTCCAAACGCCGGTGCAACTCGGTGAGCTCCAGGGCACGCTCTATCCGGTGCAGCGCGGTCTGCAGTCGGGTGATCGGGTGATCACGGCGGGCCTGCTCAACCTGCGCCATGGATCCCAGGTGCGCCTGGCGGAGCGCTCCTCCGCCCCTTGATTCCTGAGCGTGCGCAATCCCTGGCCGACCGCTAATTTGCTGGTGATTGCTTTTCTTTTGTGATCCGAGCGGTCGCGGCGCTTTCATCGGTCGCCCTCCTGATGGTTGCCTGCACAGCCAAGCCGCAGGCCAGACAGCCCCTGTCTGTTCAGATCGAAACCATCGGTGAGGCGAGCTTCAGCCCCTCGATCGAGGTGATCAGCCAGTTGAGTTCAACCACCGATGTGGCCCTGAGGCCTGAGGTGGATGGTCGGGTGGTGAAAATCCTGGTCAGCCAGGGGCAACGGGTCAGGGCGGGCCAGCCGATTCTGGTGCTGGACAACGTGCAGCAGTCGGCAACCCTGGATGCCAGCAAGGCCGAAGCCCGCAAGAACATCACCAATGCCGAGCGCTATATCTTTCTCAATGAACAGGGCGCTGTATCCACTAGGGAGCGCGACTATTACGTCACCCAGGCCATTCAAAGTCGCGACCAGGTGCGCGCCAATGCGGCCACCCTGGGTTACAAATATGTGACGGCGCCGATTAGCGGCGAGATCGGCGATCTTGATACGGTGAAACTCGGTGATTACGTGCGCCAGGGCCAGGCAATCACGGGGATCGTCGACAATTCCACCCTCTGGACCCTGATGGATGTGCCCGCCACCCAGGCGGCCAAGGTGGCCCTTGGTCAGACCGTGGAGCTGGTCACCCAGGGCAATCCACCGTTAAGCGCCACAGGTCGGGTGGTGTTCATCTCGCCTTATTACGGCGTCAGTGGCAGTAGCTCCTCGCCCAACACGGTGCTGGTGAAGGCCACTTTCCCGAACAGCACCGGCCAGCTTAAGACCGGCCAATACGTGCGCAATCGCATCATTACCGGCAAGTCCAGCCAGCTGTCGGTGCCCGTGCAGGCCGTGATGATGCAGGCCCAGCAGCCCTTCGTGTATCGCGTCTTCCAGCTCAGCCAGGTGCTGGCCAAGATTCGGGCCTCCACCCAGATCCCTGCTGTCCAGAAAGAGAAATTGGAGGCCTTGCCCCCCAATACACCCATCGTGGTTCAAATCCCCGTCCGCTTGGGCCAGCTGCAGGGCAACCGCTATCCCCTGCTTTCGGGGCTGCAGCAGGGTGATCGGGTGGTGGTGAGCAACACAGCCCTGCTACGAACCGGGATGCCCGTGAAGGTGAACTGAGGCCCACCGATGTCCCTTTCCGACAAGTTCATCAAGCGGCCGGTTCTGACCACCGTTTGCAGCATCCTGATTGTGCTGATCGGGATCATCGCGATCCCAAGCCTTTCGATTGAAAACCTACCCAATATCGCTCCGCCGTTGATTCAGGTCACGGCCAACTACAGCGGTGCTAATTCCCTGGTGACCGAGCAGGCTGTCACCAATCCGCTCGAACAGCAGATCAACGGTGTGCCCGGGGCGGCCTACATCTCCTCCACCAGCTCGAACACGGGCCAGAGCATCATCCAGGTGTACTTCGACGAAGGCACCGACATCAACATCGATCAGGTGAACGTGCAAAACCGCGTTTCCCTGGCCATGCCCCAGCTGCCCCAGCAGGTATCAGCCACGGGCGTGTCGGTGATGCAGAGCACCCCGTCGATTCTCTTGGCCTATCAGGTAACCTCAACGGAGGGTCAGTTTGATGCGCCTTATATCAATGGGCTGATCTACGAAGAGCTGTACTACCAGCTAGAGCGGGTGCCGGGCGTTGCCCAGGTGAACCTGCTGGGTGGTAGCAACCCGGCCTTCTGGTTGTTTGTCGATCCCAACAAGCTGACCGCCAACCAGTTGACGGCTGACCAGATCGTCAATGCCGTCAAGAGCCAGAACAGTGTCGCCATTGGCGGTTTGATTGGTGGCCCCCCCGCTGGCGGCGACCAGCTGTTTGCCTATCCGATTCTCGTGGCCGATAACGGCAACCTGATCTCGGTTGAGCAGCTCAATGATCTGATCGTGGGCAAGTCGCCCCAGGGCAACCTGCTGCGCTTAAAGGATGTGGGTCAGGCCACCTATGGCTTCAACACGTTCGCCCAGCAGGCGGTGAGTTTTGACGGCTATCCCTCGATCACCATCGGGGTGTTCCAGACCCCGGAGAGCAACGCCCTCGATGTGTCGGAAGCGGTGGTCGCGGTGATGGACCAGTTCACCCAGACCGTGCCTCCTGGGATCTCGGTCAAGCAGATCTACAACATCGGTCAGTTCATTGAATCGGCCATCAGTGGGGTAACCGATGCCCTGGGTCTGGCGATTGTGTTGGTATTGGTGATTCTATTTCTGTTCCTGCAGAACTGGCGCGCCACGGTGGTGCCCAGCCTGGCGATCCCCATCTCCCTGATCGGCACCTTTGCCTTCATCAAGGCGTTTGGCTTCTCGATCAACCAGCTCACCCTGTTGGGCTTGGTGCTGGCCACTGGATTGGTGGTCGATGACGCCATTGTGGTGATCGAGGCTGTTTCGAAGAATCTCGAGAGCGGCATGAGCCCCCGCAAGGCGGCGATGCAATGCATGGGTGAGTTGATCGGGGCCCTGATCGCCACCTCGCTGGTGTTGATGGCGGTGTTCGTGCCGGTGGCGTTTTATCCGGGCGGCATCGGCATTATTTACAAGCAGTTTGCGCTCACGATCGCCTTCGCCATTGCGATCTCAACCTTCAACGCCCTCACCTTCTCGCCGATGATGTCGGCTTTGATCCTCAAGTCAGAGCCACCCCCGAAACCCAAAGGTTGGGGGTGGACCATCGGCGGTGTGGTGGTGGGTCTGGCTTTTGGCAAATTCAGCGCAGCTTCCTTCGGGGTTGGTGCCTATGTGGTGGGGGTGGTGCTGTTCGGTTTGGCCGGCAGCCGGCTGGCCTTGATCTTTGATCGCTTCAACAGCTCCTTTGCCTGGTTGCAGCAGCGCTATGCGGTGTTGCTGGAGCTCTTAATCCGCAAGCGACGTTACGTGCTGGCTGGTTTGGCCGGGGGCATCGTGCTCACGGCGCTGGCCTTTTCGGCCCTGCCCTCGGCCTTCATCCCCGAGGAAGATCAGGGCTATGGGGTCGGCATCTTCCAGTTGCAGAACGGTGCCTCCCTCAGCCTGACCCAGAAGACGGGGATGGAGATCGCCAAAGTGCTGAAAGAGGAGCCCGATGTGGTGGCCGCCTCGGTGATCAGTGGTTATGGCTTCAACGGCTCCAGCCCGGATCAAGGGGTGTTTTTCTTTGGCCTCAAGCCCCTCGAGGAGCGCAGTGGCACCGATCAGAAAGCTCCGGCGATTGTGGGCCGGCTCAACGCCAAGCTCGCCAAGCTCAGCAGCGGCCTGGCTGTTGCGGCCCAGCCCCCAGCCATTCCGGGCTTCTCGGCCCAGGGTGGCTTCTACTTCCAGTTCAATGATCTGAGCAACGGCGCTTACAGCTTCAACGAACTCGATGGGCTTGCCCAGGAGCTTGTGGCTTCGGGCAATGCCTCCAATCAATTCTCCAGCCTCTACACCCAGTTCATCCCTAGTGCCCCCGCCTTTGGGCTCAAAATCGACCGCTCGATCATGGGGGCGCTGAACATCGACTTCCAGCAGGCGATGCAGACCATTGCCATTCTGGCTGGGGGTAACTATTCAGGCCTCACCTATGAAAATGGCCAGGTGCGCAACATCTATGTGCAGTCGGAGGCCTCAGGCCGCAGCACCCTGGAGGATGTGCTCAGCTACTACGTGCGCAATCGGGATAACAAGTTGGTGCAGGTGAGTGAGTTTGCTTCATCTGATCTCACCAGTGCCCCGCCGGTGATCAGCCATTACAACCTGTTCCGCACGATTTTGGTGCAGGGTGCTGAGGCTGTGGGCAAGAGCTCGGGACAGGCCTTGACGGCCATTCAGCAGATCTTTAAGCAGCTCGATTTCAACAACATCGGCTATGCCTTCACGGGCCTGGCAGCGCTTCAGCTTTCGGCCGGGAGCGCCAGCATTCTGGTGTTCGGGTTGGGGATTCTGATTGTCTATCTGGTGCTCTCGGCCCAGTACGAGAGCTATGTCACACCGGTAATCATCCTGATGACGGTGCCCCTGGCCATGCTCGGGGCCCTGGTGTTTCTGGCCTTGCGCTCGATCGATCTCAACATCTATGCCCAGGTGGGCTTGGTGACCCTGATTGGCCTGGCGGCCAAGAACGGGATCCTGATCGTGGAAGTTGCCGAGCAGCACATGGAAGCGGGCATGTCTGCCACTGAGGCAGCCATGGCTGCGGCCGAATCACGCATGCGGCCGATCCTGATGACGGCGATCGCATCGCTGGCCGGTTTCCTGCCGCTGGTGGTGGCCACCACCGCCGGGGCCAACAGCCAGCAGTCGTTGGGCACGGTGATCTTCGGTGGCCTGCTGGTGGCCACGGTGCTGTCGCTGGTGGTGGTGCCTCCCTTCTACGTGGTGATCAAAAATCTGGAGCGTCGCTGGTTTGGTGAGGGCGGTGGCTCCGACGGTGATTCCAGGCCTGAGTCTGTTCAAACCGTTTCCGGTCAGGTTTGATGGACAGCGATCCTCGCCAGGCAAAGCCCAAGGGGTTTGGTGTGTTGACGCGGATTGTCTACGTTCATCAGGCTGTCTGTTTTGCCTTTTTTTGGCAGGGCTGCGGGTTTTTCCTGCCCGGGGCATTGATCAGCTGGTGCTTCCCCATTGGATGGGGATTGCGATTTCGGTTGCAGTTGTGGTTGCCATGTTTGGTGTGGCAACCAGGAAGTCGCTGCGGGCTCTGTCCTGGCTTCGGGTAATCTTGTAGGTCGCGGTAGTCAAGATCTTGGTTGTGCAACTTTGGCTGCTCGCCAAAGGACAAACCGAATTGCTCTCCTATATCCGCATCATGTTGAGCAATGAGTTGATCGCGATCCCCCTGGCTGCGTACTGGTCAAGATCCGTTCACACCCGTTATCTGGCTTCCTTCAAGCACGCGTCCTGTTCTGAGGCCTGAGTTGTAGGCCTGATCAAATCGGGCGGTGGTTGTTCAACCGCCACTCCGTGATGCGTTGCACCACATTGACCAGCAGCGCGGTGCTCCAACCGGCCATCAGCAGGCCATTCACCGCCAGGCCGACGCTCAACAGATGCCAGCACTCCGGCAGCACAACATCGCCGTAGCCGACCGTGGTGAAGGTCATGGCGCTGTAATAAAAGCTGTCTTCCAGGCCGGTGAACAGCTTCAGAGCCATCAGGAGCACCGCCCAGAGCAGGATGTCGCCCACCAGGCCCAGGGCCGTGAGCCCGGCTCCGATCAGCATCGCCAACGCCCGTCGGGTGAAGTGCCGGGAGCACCAGTTCTTCAGCCGTGGCGCATGGCCCAGCTCCGCGATCACCACGGTGATGCCCATTTGCCAGAGGCAGGTGAGCAGGAGCATGGCGCTGTTGATGGCCAGCAGGGCGGGGCTGCCGGGGTCGGTGCAATTGGCAGGGGATCCGGCCGATCCGGCCCTTACGGAGACCGGGATCAGCCAGCTCAAGGCTGCCAGCAGCAACGGCAGCCTGTGGCGCAGGGATCTGGGGATCGGCATCAACGGACCGGCGTCAGCATGGGTTGAGATAACCCCACCCGGTGTGTCTTTTCAATCGTGGCCAGGAGCTAAGCAACGGCCATCTGCGCAGAAGGGCGCTGATCAGCTCAGGGTGCTGCTGTTGTTCGGCGGCTCTGCCGGTTGGCAGGACTGTCAAGGTGCAGGCTTCTGATCAAATTCAACGATGTAGGCCACCGGACGCTGGGCGCGCACCACGCTCAATTGGGTGGGATCGTTGGGCAGATCGTTCCAGCCGGCTGGATCCTTGGAGCCGGCCACGCGGAAGAAGTGGCCGTAATCCTCGATCTGCTCGAGGTTGTTGGGTTTGGCCGCTGCCCAGTTGGCATAGGCCACGGGTTCGCCGCTGATCCACTGCCAGCCGCCCTTGGGCTCCTGCGCCTGGTGGCGAATCTGCACCAGGCCGATCCAGGGGCCGACGCCATCGCTCTGGCCCTGGCGGAGGTGGTGGTCCAGTCGCGGGGTTGATTGGCGATCAACGACCAGACGAACCGGTTCTCCTCGGCCGAGGTGAGTGTGGCCAGGTAGCCCCCACGGGCGCTGCTGGCGGCAGCCTTGGCGTCGAGCCAGGTGATGCCCTCGGGCACCACAACCACCGCATAGCTGTGGCCATTGCCGTTCCAGCGCATCGGCTCCGCCTGGGCTGGCGCGGCCAGCAGGGTCGTTACTCCCAGGAGCAGGAGTGTCGCCAGCATCGGACGCATGGTTGCCACAAGCATGGATCATTCGTCTGATTATCAAGCCATGGTTCCCCTGATCCCGCGCAGCAACCCTGGCCGTCTGCGTCAGGGATCAGGCACGGATCCTGGCGCTGTCGTCGAATCCGACTTGGATAGCTAGATGATCCCCGTCCGTTTTCTGATGCTCAGTCGCCTGATGCGCTCGGCTTGGACCGTGGGTGTCATCGCGATGATGGTGGCCCTGCTGCTGGAGTGGGGCCTGATCGTCGCTGACACAGCCAGTGTGACCTGACTACGGGGGCTGAACTCAGAGATCTTCCACAAGGGTGAGCTGCTGTCCACAGAGGGCGAGCTTGCGTCCCAGGTCAATGGCCAGCTGGGTGAGCAAAGCAATCGCCGCGGCGGGATTGTCTGCTTTGAGCTGTTCGAAGCTGCTGCGTTTCAAGACCCAACAGCTGCCATCGGTATCGGCCACCACATCGGCCATCCGTAGCTGCCCGCTGAAGAAGGCAGCATCGCCAAACACCATGCCTTCGCAAAACGTGGCCATCCGAGCCAGCCTGGCCGGGGCTTGCAGCCGTTGATTCGGCAGAAAGATGCTGAACCGTCCAGAGGCCACTAGGAACATCCCATCGCTCTCCTGCTGACGCGCTATCACCACCGTGCCGGCGGCATAGTGGTGGAGTTCAAGCCGCTCCGTGATCGCCGCGCGCAGATCGGCCCTGAGCGGTGCTAACAGCCCAGGCGGGCCCAGGTTGCTGGGTGGCCTCTGAGTCGGGTGCGCCAAGGCCGCACTGCTTTCATCGGCCCTGCCTGCCAGCAGCAGGTCTTCGGCGGCTTCGAGTGCCAGATCGAGGCTGGCGGATGCGGCCTTCGCCGTATTGAGGGGTGCGGGCAGCTCGAGATGGCTGCTGCGGCAAAGCAGAAGCTGCTTGCCCGTGGCCTGGAGGAGCTCTGCCTGGCGCAGCAGCAACGCCTTGCTGGCGATCGGTAATTCGCTGACCTGAGCGAGATCGAGAATGATGATTGTGCTTTCGGATCTTGCCTGTTCAATGCAGCCGAGAACGTTTTCCAGGGCAGCGAAGTCCAGCACCCCTTGGGCGTGAAGCACGGTGATCTGCGATCGCAAAGGGTCGAGCAGCGCGTCTTCAGCACTGCTGCGCCAGCGACGGGAGCGCCGCTCGGTGCCGTTGTAGGTGCTGCGCAACGGCGACTGTTGGAGGGGCGTTTGGTCAAAGAGGTGGAGTTCCAGGGTCTGGGACAGGTGCCGGCAGGTGGCGATGCCGCGCACGCTGTTGCCGAAGGAATCAAGCCTTGGCGAGTAGACCGCGAGGCCTAGACGGCCCGGCACCACCGCCAGCGCCCCGCCGCCAACGCCGCTCTTGGCCGGCATGCCCACGTCGTATAACCACTGCCCGGCGTAGTCGTACATCCCGCAGCTGCCCATCACGGCGAGGATGCGAGTGGTGATTGTTGGATTGAGTGGTTCTTCCTGGGTGAGTGGGTTACGCCCTGGGCAGGCAAGGGTGGCGGCCATCACGGCAAGGTCGCGACAGGTGACGTCGATCGAACATTGGCGAAAATAAAGATTGAGGCCAGGCTCGGGCTCCTCCTCGATCACCGCGGCATTGCGCAGCAGGTGGCTGATCGCCCGGTTGCGGTGTCCACTGGCACGTTCGGATTCAAAGACCGATGCATTCACCGCCAGGGGACGACCGGCCAGGGACGAAAAGAACTCCAGGGTGAGGGCCTCAGCCCGCTCAGGATCGTGATGCCACACCTGAGCCGCAGTGGCGATGGCGCCGGCATTGATCATCGGGTTGCGGGGAATGCCAGTGCGTGGATCCAGGCTGATGGCGTTGAACGCATCGCCGGAGGGCTCCACCCCTACCTTTTTCGCCAGGTATGCCGGCGAGAGTTGCCGCAGCGCCAGCCCATAGATGAAGGGCTTGGAGATCGACTGGATCGTGAAAGTTGTCTCGCAGTCCCCAACGGCATAAACCCTGCCATCGGCAGTTGCCAGCACGATTCAGAAATCCTCAGGATTCGCTTTGGCCAACTCGGGGATGTAATCCGCCACTGCCCCATCGCGGCATTCACGCAGGTCTTCCAGCTGCTGCTCGAGCAGTTGTTGGATCAGAGACGATCGGATCGGTGCGCTTTTGATGTTCGTCGTGATCAGCCAGTCATGGGCATCCTCGGCGTTGGCGCCCCCTGAGGGGGTTTACTTGCAACCTTTCAGCCATGCCAGCCTGAAACGCTTTCGGTGCACCAAGCCCTTGGGCGGCCAGCTCAGGATCAACTGGTGACGGGCCTGCTCGAGTGCATTGGCGTCACTGGCTTTCTGGGTCGCTAGGTCCTGGCTCCTGGGGCGATCCGAACGTCAGTGGTACGAAATCAGTGGTGTGGAAGAAGCTGAATGTCGCGCCCCGCTATGGGGAGCTGGCCCAATTCTGCGGAGGCCCTCACTTGAGGCACCGTCCAACAACCTCCAGCCCAGGCATGAAAAGCTGCAGGTCTCAACAGCTGGCTGCCATCGGCTTCCCACTGCCGTGTGCGCAGCACCTGGCTGAACACATCCCAACCAGCACCGCTTTGCTGGTCACTGGCCGTCGGAGCCAAGGGGGGCTGCTGGTTGGCACCGGACATGACTGACTCCAGGGCGGAGTCGGTCACGATGACTCGGATTGACCTGGAGCGATCCCCCCGGATGGGGACGATTGCTCCGTCTCAGCTTCAGCCGCGCCAGGTGGGCAGGCCGCCATTGACCAGGGTGCCGCGATGGCGCCAGAACGCCTCGGGTCTCAATGCAAGACCGAGCTCAGAGTCTGGGCAAAGGCGATATCAGTTGTATTCACCTGGAATGTCCTGTTTGGTCACGGTGACCCGGCCCACCTTCTGACCTGACAGGCGCAGCAATTCATCGCCGGAGAACTCATAGCCGAGCTTGCCGCCGAACAGGGCCACGTCGTCGGCTGTTGCAGCCGCCTGAACCGCCTGCCGCAAGGCAGGGTCATCCTGCATCTTGGCCAGGAAGGCCTTCAGCTGATCGAGGGACATGGCTGGGGTTGGGCGGTGTGCTGGTGCAGGGCCGTCACTTGCTGATCCACCTGGGCCAGGCGCTCCAGCACCAGGCTCAGATCCAGGGCGGTGAGTTCACCATCGGCGCCCCACTTCAGGCAGGTGCGGCCCAGGCAGCTGTTGGAGTCCGTCATGGCGGACCTTGGGATTTTGGTTGATCCCAGTCTGCTCCTGGGGCTCCAGTGGCGATGCCCCCAAACAGGGGCAATCACCGACCAAAGAAGTACTCAGAACCAGGCCAGCCGCGCCTGGGGTGTGCTGCGTTGACACTCCATCCTTGAACGGCATCTGCACGCTGAAGCTGCCATCCCTCTCCAGGGGAATCTGCTGCTTTGAGCAGTCGAAGCCTCGGACAGCGATCAACCATCGCGTTGCCGTGCCGCCCAGGCGTGCCTGGCCCAACTGGGCTCATAGCCCCGCTTCGCTGGCCACGGCTATCAGGCGCCATAGAGGGCTGATGGATCTCGACTCAGCCAGCATCGGAGCCGATCGTGTTGAACTTCGCCGCCAGCACCGCATCGGCCTGGGTGAGCCCATCCACCTTGTGGGTGTAGATCACAGCCTCGGCGTGCCCCCACCCCAACGTGAACTCGGCGTGGTGGCCCTGGGCTTCACAGATCGCCCCCGCGGCGTTCACCCAGTCGAGTGCGCTCTGGAAATCGGGGAAGTTCAGGCGACGCTGCAGGTGGTGGTGATCCACCACTGACCAGCCCGGCAGCTGCGGCAACAGCTCCTGGAGTTCCGCCTCCGTGAGCTGTGGAGCCCCTTCCTGGCAGGGGATGCAGCTCTGTGTTGTCAGATCCATGGGTCATCCGCAGCTGTACCCATGATGGCCAGGCTGTGGGGGATCAGGCAGAGATGGTCAGCATTGGCGTTGGGCACCATGTCGAGGTTGAGGCGCTGATCGAAGCAGGTAGGCATCGGTGATCGGGCAGCTGGCCTGGCCCATCAGAGACCGGCCTCATCCCGCAGCTGATCAATCTGCTCGTTGGTCACCACAGCCCCAGCTCGGGACTGGAAGGGCCGAAAGCCAGCCACGCTGGAGGCTGCCCCGGCTGCAGCCTGAGCCTGGTGCTGACGCAGGGGCCAGCTCAGGCCCAGTCCCAGGGATTGATCAACGTCAGCCCGATCGCGGCGAAATTATGGACGTCGCGTGTGGCCAGGGGCGCCCCATGGGCCAGCGCCGTGGCCGCGATCACCGCATCGGCGGTCGCCATCGGCCGGGCCAATCGTTCGCGTTGCCGCAGCAGTTCGGCATACCAGTGGGCGGCTTCGCTGCCGAAGGACCAGATCCGGCCACTGAACAGCTCGGTCACCAGGGCCTCCCAGCTCTGCCGGAGTTGCACCTGGCGTCGTCCCGCCGGCAAGCGGGCCAGGCCGTGCAGGATTTTGGCCTCGTTCATGGTGGTGATCGCCACCTCGGCATCGAGGCCATCGGCCCAGGCCAGCACCATCGGATCGGGCTTTGGCCGCATCAGCTCCGAGATCACATGGGTATCGAGCAGGATCACCGCGAACCGTCCTGGCTGAACTCCGCTGGAGAGGCCTGGGATGAACGCTCAGGTAGGTCCAGCTCCACGCCGCCGAGCTGGGCGAAGTGGGCCTGGATGCGGCTGCCCAGCCCCGTGTCGGGTCCGGCCGGCTGTCTGGCTTCGATGGCGGAGCGGAGGATTCGGCGCGCTTCCTCCTCCATGGAGCGCCCATGGCGGGCGGCCTGAATGCGGAGCTGCGCCTTGGTGTGGTCGTCGAGGTTGCGGATCGTGAGGGTGGCCATCGCTAGTGTCTATGGCCCCCTCGCGCAGGCCCGGCCCGCAAGTGGTGCCTATCATTGATAGTCACCAGCGAACAGGAAAGCCGATGGACACCGCACGGTTGTTTCGTTCGGGCCGCAGTCAGGCTGTGCGGCTCCCCAAGGACTATCGATTTCAGGGCAGCGAGGTGGCCGTCAAGCACTTCGGTAACGGGGTGCTGCTGCTCCCGATCGACGATCCATGGGCAACCCTGGAGGCCGGCCTGGAGAGCTTTGAGCCTGGCTTTGTGATCGAGCGGCACCAGCCCGACGAACAGCAGCGGCAAGCGATCCAGCCGTGATTCTGCTCGACACCAACATCTGCATCCACGTGATCAACGCCAGACCAGCGGCGGTGTTGGAGCGATTCCGGCAGCACCGCATGGGCGAGATCGGGCTTTGCAGTGTGGTCGCCACCGAACTGGCCTACGGCGTGGCCAAGAGTGGCTCTGCCCGCAACCGCCAGGCTTTGGAGATGTTCCTGGCCCCGTTGGCGATTCTTCCCTTCGACCAGGCAGCGCTCTGGACCTATGGGGACCTGCGGGCGGAGCTGGAACGCAAGGGCACCCCGATCGGAGCGCTCGACACCATGATCGCCGCCCACGCCCTCAGTCAGCAGAGCACGCTGGTGACCAACAACATCCGCGAATTTGCGAGGGTGCCCGGACTGGCCCTGGAGAACTGGGTTCAGTCCTCCTGATCGACAGGGGCCGCCTGGATCATGCAGCGGGGATTCGCCAACGCCCTGCCTGAGGCCTCATGATGCCACCCGCAGCTCAGAGCCGGAGAGGGCCGTGGGCTGGCTGCCCGGCGCTGCCGTGATCGTGTACACGAAGCGGCTGCCATCCGGGCTGATGAAACTGGTGGCCTTCTGGCCGTCGGGGTAGGTGGCCGAGCCGATGCAGTCGGCGCTGACGCTGTAGGTGGCCTTCTCCACCCCGCCGGAGCCATCGGAACCGCGGTAGCTCAGCACGATGCTCCCTTGGCCGTCGTACGCTTCGCGAACGCTCTCGGCGTAGGGCTTGCCGTTGAGCACGCCGCTCTCGTTGTAAAGGTAGGTGCCATTGAGGGTGGCGTTGCTGCAGGGCAGCGGTTGGGCTGAGGCGGCACTGCCGGCGGCCAGGGCCAACACGATCAAGGGGATTCGGGCGAGCCGCTTGTGACGGCGCAGCGGAGAGGGCATGGGTTCAGGGCAGCATTTCAGGGTTGGCAGGTTGTGCGGTGACGTCAGCCCCATCCCATCCATTCAGGCGCAGGGGATCAGGCAGAGATGGTTGGCGTTGGCGCTGGGCACCACGTCGAAGTTGATGCGTTGATCGAAACTGGCGAAACAACCATCCTGGCTGGCGGCCAGGGCCAGCAGGTAGGCATCGGTGATCTGGCGTGGGCCCAGCAGCCGGTCCCAGCGGATCAACCCCTCCTGCAGCAGGCTGATCGGCTCCGGCCAGAACGCATGGCTGGGATGGCTGCAGGCCTCCGCCAGCCGTGCGGCCACCAGGGCTGCCGGCTGCGCATTCGGGTAGGCGGGTTGGGCCATGATCCGCACCACGCCGTTCTCGGTGATCGGGCAGCTGGCCCAGCCCTGCTCCAGCCGCCCCTCCAGCCAGCGGGTAGCGGGCCGATGCAATAAATGGCTCTGATCCAGCAGGGCGATCAGCACATTGATGTCGAGCAGGGCACGGCCCATCAGAGGCCGGCCTCATCCCGCAGTTGATCGATCTGCTCGTTGTTCACCACCGCCCCCGCCTGGGCCTGGAAAGGGCGAAAGCCGGCCACGGTGGAAGACGCCACGGCCGCAGCCTGGCCCGTGGGAGCTGCACCGCTGAGCGCAGCCCGCAACAGGCGCGACACCATCTGGCCCGCCGTGGTGCCCTGGCGACGTGCCAGCTCACGGGCGGCTGCCAGCACATCGTCTTCGATGTCGAGCGTGGTACGCATCCCATGAT
>CBFIGH010000099.1:0-2663 GCA_965662115.1 Cyanobium sp. | reverse complement strand
CCTGGCCCTTGATGTGGCGGTGGCCGAGGCCGGCGTGCCGGTGGTGGGGCTGATCGACAGCGTGGCGGCCGAGCTGGACAGCGACTGCGTCGGCGTGCTGGCCACGGCCGCCACGGCCGCCAGCGGCGCCTACCGGCGGGCGATCCATGCCTGCCATCCCCACGCCCGGGTGCTGGAAGTGGGCTGTCCGGCCTTTGTGCCGCTGATTGAGGCGGGAGACCTGCAGGATCCGGCCCTCGAGCGCGAGGCCCATGGCTACCTGGCTCCCCTGCTGGCGGCGGGTGTCGACACCGTGGTGCTCGGCTGCACCCACTACCCGATGTTGAGATCGCTCCTGGCCGGGCTGTTGCCGCCCCACGTGCGACTGGTGGATCCGGCTGCATCGGCCGTGCGGCGGCTGGGGCCCCTGCTGGCCAGCATGGGCGGCATGCCCGAGGGCGAGTTGCAGGCGGTGGCCGTGCTGCCCCCCGCCGAACGCACCCGGGTCTGTGTCAGCGGCCAGGCAGAAGCCTTTGCCGATGCGGCCAGCCGTTGGTTGGGCTACCGACCTGCCGTCGAGCGGGTGGACCTGCGATCGGTGGCTTGAGCCGCCTAGGATCAGGCCACGGCGGAGGTGTTGTGGCAACGGTTGCAGAGCTGCTCCAGCCCGTGGAGGCTGATCTGGATGCCCTGCTGGCCGATCTGCGCAGCCTGATCGGTGCCGGCCACCCCATTCTTCAAGCCGCCGCCGAACATCTGTTTTCCGCCGGAGGCAAACGGCTGCGCCCCGGCATCGTGTTGTTGCTGTCGCGTGCTGTGGCCGCCGATGGGGAGCTGGGTCCGCGCCACCGGCGCCTGGCCGAGATCACCGAAATGATCCACACGGCCTCGCTCGTGCACGATGACGTGGTGGATGGGGCCGCCACCCGCCGCGGAGTGGACACCGTGCACAGCCGCTTCAACCACCGGGTGGCGGTGTTAGCCGGCGATTTTTTGTTTGCCCAGGCCAGCTGGCACCTGGCCAACCTCGATGACCTGGAGGTGGTCAAGCTGCTCAGCCGCGTGATCATGGACCTGGCTGATGGCGAAGTGAAGCAGGGCCTGTTTCGTTACGACACCGGCCAGAGCTTCGAGACCTACCTCGAGAAGAGCTACTGCAAAACGGCCTCCCTGATCGCCAACAGCGCCCGGGCGGCCGGGGTGCTCTCCGCCTTGCCCCCTGCCCAGCTCAACGAGCTCTATCGGTTTGGCCGTCAGCTGGGGCTTGCCTTCCAGGTGGTGGACGACATCCTCGATTTCACCGGCGACGATGAACAACTGGGCAAGCCAGCGGCGAGCGACCTGGCCTCCGGCTATCTCACCGCGCCTGCCCTCTATGCCCTCGAGGAGCGTCCAGCCCTGGCGGGATTGATCGAACGGGAATTCAGCCAGGAGGGCGACCTGGATCAGGCCCTGGAGCTGGTGCGCAGCTGTGAGGCCATCCCCCGCTCCCGCGCCCTGGCCGAAGGCTTTGCCCGTGAAGCGGGTCAATCGCTCGGCTGGCTGCCCGTCTCAGAAGCCAGCCGCGCCCTCAAGGCCCTGCCCGATTTTGTGCTGAGCCGGCTCTATTAACCTGTTTGGGTTCCGTTGCCTGCCGGTCAGCCGAACACCACCGCGTCCAGGCTCTGCAGAAGGGTGCAGCCGTCTGGTAAGTCTGCCTGGAGACCAATGGCCAGGTGCTGTTCAGCAGGCAACAGCACATGCACCAAGCAGCCTGCCGCGTGAGCCGAGCGGGCTCCGGCCAGCGAATCCTCGAAGGCCCAGCAGCTGCTGGGATCGACCCCCAGGCGCCGGGCGGCCAGCAGGTAGGGATCTGGAGCCGGTTTACCGGCCGCAAGATCCGGATCGTCACCCAGAACCCTGGTCTTAAGCAGGCTGATCCAGCCGTGGGGCGCGCTTTTGTGGGCGACAGCAGCGGCACTGCTGCTGCTCACCAAAGCGGCGGGGATGGCCTGGGCGAGGCAACGCTCCACCAGCCCTTCGGCCCCCGGCATCGCTGGCACCTGACGCATCAACCGTTCGCTGATCGGTTGGCGCGCCGCCAGCAGGGCCTCGGGCGAGGGTGGGGCCAGATCAGCCTGGACGATCCAGCTCCGCACCTGCTCGGCGCAATCGAGGCGCCGGCGACCGCGCAGGGCCAGCAGCTGGTCGGCCGCCAGGGTTAAACCAAAGGCCCCGGCGGCCTCCAGCCAGGCCTGGCTGTGCAGCGGTTCGGTATCGAGCAGCAGGCCGTCGAGATCGAGCAGGCAGGCGGCTGGATGACCCATCCCACCATGTTGCTGTACCGCCCGCCCCTGCGCGGTTTAATACCTGTCAGTGCCGTTTGCCTGCTGGAGCGATGCCTGATGCCACAACCGGGTTAACGATCGAATCGGGGCTGCAGGAGCAGCGCTTGTTCGCTCCGCCAGAGGCTCTGGCGGCGTCGGCCCGCATCGGCTCACTGGCCGCCTACCGCGACCTCTATGCCGAGGCGCAGGCCGATCCCGATCGCTTCTGGGGCGATCGGGCCCGCAGCGAACTGCATTGGTTTGAACCCTTCCACACGGTGCTCGACTGGAGCAACCCGCCCTTAGCCCGTTGGTTTGAGGGCGGCACCACCAACCTCAGCTTTAACTGCCTCGACCGGCACCTCGATGGCCCGAGGG
>CBFIGH010000098.1:0-13048 GCA_965662115.1 Cyanobium sp. | reverse complement strand
ATCGTTTCCAAATCGGTGGGGCGAGGCAAGTTGATCGGTAAAACCAATTGGAACACCGACTTCTTCGTGACCAAGCCCTACTCGAGCTATAAATTCTTCTTCACAGCCAATTCCTCGGATGCCAACGCCCAGTACCCGGTTGAGGGGTATATGAAATTCAGCGATGGATCGAATCTGCAGCTATTCAATACATTGATGAGTCCGCCGATGGGTACGGGAAAAATGTTTGGTCCCTTCCCAGCGGTGCCAGGCAAGCAAACCTCCCAGATCAACTTCAAGGTGGGGGCGAGCAATGACCCCGCCGCCCTGGGCTTCAGCTACCGCATCTCCGTGCAGGGTTGCCGCTAGCGGCGCTTGCGGGAATCGATCTGCAGCAGGTCTCGCACCTGCTGCACCTGGCGTGAAAGGGCAGGATCGCTGTTGAGTTTGAGGTCGATCTGTTCGACGGCATACATCACCGTGGAGTGATCCTTGCCGCCAAAGGCTTCGCCGATGCGCGGCAGGCTCAGATTGGTGCTTTGGCGCATCAGATACATGCCCACCTGGCGGGCTCGGCTGACGGCCCGTTTGCGGCTGGCGCTGCGCATTTCCTCAATACCGACGCCGAACACCTCCGCTACTTTTTCGATCACATGAATTGGCTTGACTTCCACGTCGCCGCCGGCGGGATCGAGCATGGGGGCCACCGATTCCACGGTCATCGGCAGGCCGGTGATCGAGGCGAAGGCCACCGCCCGGGTCAGGGCCCCCTCCAATTCGCGGATGTTGGAGGTGAAGCGGCCGGCGATGAACTGGATCAGGTCTCGGGGAAGCACCATCTGCTCCTGTTCGGCCTTTTTGTGCAGGATGGCCATGCGGGTTTCCAGGTCTGGCACTTGGATGTCGGCGATCAACCCCATGGAGAAGCGGGAAATCAGCCGTTCCTGCAGCTTTGGGATCTGGTTGGGGGGGCGGTCGGAAGCGATCACGATCTGGCGCCCGGCTTCATGCAAGGCGTTGAAGGTGTGAAAAAATTCTTCCTGGGTGTATTCCTTGCCCTCGATAAACTGGATATCGTCCACCAGGATTAGATCTGCAGCGCGGTAGCGGTCGCGGAAGGCCTGCATCCCGTCTTTGCGGATCGCCTGAACAAGGTCGTTGGTGAACGATTCGGTGCTCACGTAGAACACCCGCGCTTCCGGGTTGATTTCCAGCCGGTAATGGCCGATCGCCTGCATCAGATGGGTTTTGCCGAGTCCCACACCCCCGCAAAGGAAGAGGGGGTTGAATTCACGCCCGGGGGCCTCGGCCACCGCCAGGGAGGCTGCGTGGGCCATGCGGCTGTTCGGACCCACCACAAAGCGGTTGAACACGTAGCGGGGGTTGAGGCCTGGCGTGATTTTGCGCGGGGCTTCCCCGGTGGCCTGGGCAGGAGGGGCCGGCAGGCCCGCCAGGGGCTTGCTGGCGCCATTGCCTGAGGCCGGGCTGGCTGGGGCGATGAGCAGGTCGTCGTCGCTGGCCGCACTGACCAGGACCCGCACGGGTCTGCCGGCGATCTCACTGGCCACCGCCGCGATGGTTCCCAGGTAGTACTTGATCAGCCAGCCGCAGGCGAAATTGTTGGGGGCTTCCAGCTTCAGCTGGTCTGCGTCGAGCCCCTTGCAGCGGGCGGGGCGGATCCAGGTTTCGAAGGTGGGTTTGCTGAGGTTGGCTTGGAGGGCCTGCAGAACCTGATGCCACAGCTCATCTCCCTGCCGCACCGACTGCTCCACCGATCGCGACCTCGCGTGAATATGGAATCTACGCGGGGTCGCGCAGCTGGGCCGTCTTAAATGAAACGGATTCCGACCTGGTCCAGTCCGACTCCATGCCCCCCCTTTCCCTCCGTCGTAACGCTGCGCTGCTCGCCCCCGCTGCGCTGCTGGTGGTGGGGTGCAGCCAGGGCTTGCCTGGGCGCCCCCCCGCCCAAACTCCGATCAGCGATGCCGCACCCACCCCACCCCTGCAGCAGGGCAGCACCCTGATCGTCGATGCGGTGGCCAAGGTGGGCCCGGCGGTGGTGCGGATCGACACCATCAGGCGCATGGTCAATCCCCTCGGCGGGCTGTTTGGCCGGGGTCCCACGATTGAGCAACAGCAGGGTCAGGGATCGGGCTTCATCACCCGCTCAGACGGGGTGTTGCTGACCAATGCCCACGTGGTGGAGGGGGCCAGTGAGGTGACCGTGACCCTGCCCGATGGCCGCAGTTTCAACGGCAAGGTGCTGGGCAGTGATCCCCTCACCGATGTTGCCGTGGTGAAAGTGGTGGCTTCGAAACTTCCGGTGGCCCCCCTGGGCGATTCCGCCAGGGTTCGCCCAGGCGAAGTGGCGATTGCGATCGGTAATCCGCTCGGCCTCGATAACACCGTGACCGCCGGGATCATCAGCGCCATCCAGCGCACCAATGCCATCGGGGAGGGTCAGCGGGTGCCCTACATCCAAACCGACGCCGCCGTGAATCCGGGCAACAGCGGCGGCCCGCTGATCAACGACCGCGGCCAGGTGATCGGCATCAACACCGCGATTCGCCAGGCGCCGGGCGCGGGACTGAGTTTCGCGATCCCGATCAATGTGGCCCGCCAGATCGCCGCCCAGATTCTCGAGCGCGGGTCGGCCAGCCATCCCTATATCGGCGTGCGCCTGCAGGCCCTCACCCCCCAATTGGCCCGTGAAATCAACGCCAGCACCGACGAATGCCGGCTGCCGGAGGTCAATGCTGTGGTGGTGGTGGAGGTGATCGCGGGCAGCCCGGCCGCCACCGGGGGCCTCAAGCCCTGCGACCTGATCGAGCAGGTTGGCGGCAAGGCGGTGCGCAACCCCTCAGAGGTGCAGTTGGCGGTGGACCAGGGCAAGGTTGGCGAGCCCCTGGCCATCACCCTGCGGCGGGGTGAACAGCGTTTGAGCCTGGAGCTCAAGCCTAAGGAACTGCCCCGCCGCAGTTGAGCCGCGCCGCCGCCAGCCAGTTGGTGGTGATGGCCCGTTGGCCGGCACCCGGGCGCTGCAAACGGCGTCTGGCCGCCAGCATTGGTGCGACGCCAGCGGCGCGAATCCAGGCCAGGCTCACCGGCCACACCCTGGCGGTGGCCCGCGGCCTGCCAGCGGGGTTGGGCGTCGAGGTGGTGTTGGCGGTGGATGGGTTGGCGAGCAGCGCCGCCCGCCGCTGGGGGCGCGGGCTCGGGGTTGACCGGTGTCTGCTGCAGGGCCCCGGTGGCCTGGGCCTGCGCATGCAGCGCCAGTTCCAGCGGGCAGCGGCCGAGGGTGCCCCGGCCGTGGTGCTGATCGGCAGTGACCTCCCCGCCTTGGAGACCGGCGATCTGGTGGCGGCATTCGGGGCCCTGCACAGCCAGCCTGCGGTGTTGGGCCCCGCCCGGGACGGCGGCTACTGGTTGATTGGGCTGCGCCGGCCCAACCCCACCCTGATGGGCGGCATCGCCTGGGGCTCTCCCCGGGTGTTGGAGCAGACCCTGGCGGCGATGGCCCAGGCGGGCCTGGAGCCGGCCTTGCTGGCGTGGCGGGGGGATCTCGATCGGGACGGTGATCTAGGGCCGTGGCGCTGACAGCTCCCCCGATTGCGGTGGTGATCGCCGCCCGCAATGAAGCCGCAAGGCTGCCCCTGTTGTTGGCCGACCTGGCCGCCGCTCCCGAGCTGGTGGGGGAGGTGTTGGTGGTGGATGGCGCCAGTGTGGATGGCACCGCCCGGCTAGCAGCCCTTGCTGGGGCGCGGCTGCTGGCCAGTTCCCCCGGACGGGGCCAGCAGCTGGCCCTGGGGGTGGCCCGCAGCAGTGGGGCCTGGCTGTTGCTGCTCCACGCCGATGCTCGGCTTGGGGCCGGTTGGCAGGCGGCCCTGGCCACCGCCCTAGGGCGCCCGCCGGCGGCCTGGTATTTCAACCTGGCGATCGACTCCACCAGCCCCGCCCTTCGGCTGGTGGAGCTGGGGGTGGCGCTGCGTAGCCGCTGGCGCCAGCTGCCCTATGGCGACCAGGGGTTGCTGCTGCCCCGCAGCCTGCTAGCCGTCGCCGGGGGAGTGGCGCCCCTCCCACTGATGGAAGACCTGGACTTGGTGCAGCGCCTGCGCCAGCACACCCGCCTGCACTCCCTGGGGGCAACGCTGCGGGTGGATGGGCGCCGCTGGCGGGCCCTGGGCATCTGGCAGACCACCTTGGCCAATGCCCGCCTGCGGCGTGCCTGGCGCCGGGGCCAGAGCGCCGAGCAGCTGGCGGCGGCCTATTACGGCATCAAGCAGACTCGCCGCCATGGCTCCTGCTTCATTACCCCCTCGCCTGGCACGGCGTCAGATCCCTCGCGTTCTGAGCCAGCTGGTGCTGCGCATGAAGCTGGATCTGCTGCTTGTCGCCCTCTTGTGCGGCATCACCCTTGCTCTTGAGCCGAAGGGGTTGATCAAGCGCTTCGACATCATCGATGTGGGAGGGCTGGCGATCATGGGTACGGCCGTTTCCATCCTGCTGGCCCTCCGCAATTCCGAGGCGATCAGCCGGTGGTGGGAGGCCCGCACCCTCTGGGGAGCAGTCACCAATGTGAGCCGTCACTGGCGCGATTGTCTGCACACCCTGCTCTGCAGTGACAGTGCCTGGCGGGGAGAGGAAAATCGCCTGGTGGCTCTGCAGGTGTTGCAGGTTTGGCTGCTGAATTTCGAGCTGCGTGGTTATTGGCGCCAGGATGCCCGCGAAGCGGTTAACCGCCTCTGCGCAAGCCTTGGTTTGCCAGCGGAGACCACCCTGAATCATTCCTACCGGGCTAGGGCTGCTGCGATTGGCCGCCTGCGCCAGCGCCGGGCCATCAGCCCCTGGGGCCGGGATGTGCTGCTGCGCTGCGCCGTATCCTTCACCGATGCGGTTGGGGGGTTGGAGAAAGTTCGAAATACACCACTGCCTCCGATTTATGATGTCTTCATCAGGCTGCTCAGTTGGATTTTTGGTTATGCCATCTTCCTGGATTTCAGCTCAAACCAGTCGGCGATTACTGGGATTCTGTTATTTCTGGCCTTTTTGGTAGCTGAACGCGTCGGTGCCTACGTGGAGGGACCATTTGATCGTGACGGCAGCAGTTTCAGCTTGCCGTTGGACCTGATGTGCGCTCGTATTAGCTCCGATCTACTCGGCCCGGACCACCCCTTGGCCCGCCTGCCGCTCTCCCAGGATCCCAGCCTCTGGACCTAGGGGGCGTACCAGAAGGCGCAGCGCCGCTGTTGGGGCTCGAGCTCCCAGCCCTGGGCGGCGTAGAACTTCACCACTTCAGGATCAGCGAACAAGCTCACCCGATCAACGTCCATGGCCCGCAGCTGGTCGAGCACATAAATCATCAGCTGCTTGCCCAATCCCCCACCCTGGTACAGGGGGTGCACCGCCACATCCCAGACGGTCGCCTCCACGATGCCGTCGCCGGTGCAGCGGGCGAAGCCCACCAGCTTGGGCAGGCGGGGGTCATGGCGCCAGAGACCCACCCGCAACAAGCTGTGCTCCAGGGCCTTGCGCACCCGGCGCAGGGGCCTGCGGCTCCAGCCCACCGCATCACAGAGCTGCTCGAGCTCGATCAGGTCGATGGCACGGTCGTGGCTGAGCACCAGGCTCAGCTGGGGATTGGGGGTGGGGCAAAGCCGGTGCCCGTCCCCGTAGAGGCTGGTGAGGAGCTCGGCGGAGGCCACGACTGCCGCGTGCGACGCAATGCCACGATCCTGCCCGATAGGCCGCCACGGGGAACACCGGGCCCGATCAAAGGGCTGCCAGCCCCCGCTCCTGCAGGTCGGCCAGCTGGGCGTAGACACCGCCCTGCTGACGCAGTTGGGTGTGGGTGCCCTGTTCGATCAGGTGGCCCTTGCGCAGCACCAGGATCCGGTCGGAGGCTTCCACCGTTGCCAGGCGGTGGGCAATCACGATGGCGGTGCGGCCGTGCAGCAGCCTGTCGAGGTCGCGTTGCAGGGTGGCTTCGGTGGAGGGATCCATGAAGGCCGTGGCCTCATCCATCACCAGCACCGAGGGATCGCGAATGGCCACCCGGGCCACCGAGAGCAATTGGCGCTCGCCAGAGGAAAGGTTGCCGCCCCGTTCGCGCAACTGGGTGGCCAGGCCATCGGGCAGGCGACGCAGCAGGGGTTCGAGGCCCAGATCCGCACAGAGTGACTGCAGCTGGTCGCTGCTGATCGCCGCATCGAGGCGCAGGTTGTCGGCCACGTTGCCGCTGAACAGAAACGTGTCCTGCAGAACCACGCCGAGGCGCTGCCGCAGGGTGGGGATGGGCAATTGGCGAATGTCGATGCCATCGAGCAGGATGCGCCCCTGCTGGGGCTCGTAAAGCCGGCAGAGCAGGCGGATGACGGTGGTTTTACCGGAGCCGGTGGGCCCGACCAGGGCCACGTGTTCGCCCGGAGCGATCCGGAAGGAAAGGTCGTTAAGGATCGGGTCGTCCGGGCGGTAGGCAAAACTCACCCCCTCGAAGATCACCTCCCCGGCGCTGGCCCGCTCGCCGCCGCTCACCATCGCAGCAGCGCTGCGGGCACTCTCGGGTAGATCGGCGATGTCGATCGGCTGCTCGAGCAGCTCGCCGATGCGCTCAACGGCCGTGAGCCCGCCCTGGATCTGGGTGAAGCGTTCCGCCAGTTGGCGCAGGGGATCGAACAGCCGCTGGGAATACAAGATGAACGTGGTGAGCGTGCCCAGGCCCATGGTGGTGCCCAGCACCATCCAGCCCCCCAGGGCCAGCACCACGGCGATGGCGCTGAGCGCCACCCACTCAATGAAGGCCGAGATCGCACTCTCATAAAGGATCGTGCCGGTGATGGCCTCCCGATAGGCGTCGGTGACCTGGGCGAAACGGGCACTGTTGGTCGCCTCGCGCCGGAACATCTGCACCACCTCCAGGCCCTGGAGGTTTTCCTGGAGGTCGGCATTGAGCTGGCTGAGCTCCTCCCGCACCCGGTAGTTCGCCTTGCGATAGCGCCCCTGCAGCCACAGGATGCCCATCACCACAGGCACCTGGCTGACCAGCAGCAGCAGGCCGAGGCGCCACTCGATCGAGATCATCGTGCCCGCAATCACCAGCAGGGTGACCAGATCGGCCAGCACCCCCACGGCCCCGCTGCCGAACACTTCGGCCAGGGCGTCAACATCGCTGGTGAGCCGGGTCAGCAGCTTGCCCACCGGGGTGCGGTCGTGGAACCGCAGCGACAGGGCCATCGCATGGGCAAACAGGTCGTTGCGGATGCGGGCGGTGAGCCGCTGGCCGACGGCCTGGACGTTGAAGGTCTGGACCCCCTGCAGTCCCAGGCGCAGCAGCACGGCCACCAGCAACAGCAGCACCAGCAGGCGCAGGGCGGCCGGGACGGGCATGCCGTCAAGCCACGGCAGGGTGGGCTCACGCCGCAGCACCGAGATCGCCTGGCCGACCAGCAGGGGTTGGACCGCTGCCGCGAAGGCCACCGGAATCAGCAGCAGCAGGGTGAGGCCGAGGCGGCGGCGATCCCTGCCCAGGTAGGGCAGCAGGCGGGCCAGTCGCTGGCGGTCGAGGCGTGCCATCAGCGGCTCCGCTGCGGCAGGGCTAGGCCGAGACGATCGACGAGGCCCTGCAGCACCCCGTCATCCAGCCGCAGGGCCAGGGGGTGGCCGACAAGCCGGGCGGTGCTGTGGAACAGATCTTCGATGGCGATCAGGCCGTTGTCCTCGAGGGTGCGACCGGTGGCCACCAGGTCGACGATCGCTTCACTCATGCCGGTGATCGGCCCCAGCTCCACCGAGCCGGCCAGATGGATCAGTTCCACAGGCAGATCCAGGGCGTTGAAGAAGGCCTGGGCGCAGCCGGTGAACTTGCTGGCCACGCGGCAGTGGGCCGGCAGGTCAACCGCCCGGCGGTAGCCGCTGCTGGCCTTGACAGCCACGCTCATGCGGCAGCTGCCGAAGCCGAGATCGAGCAGCTGGGCAACGGGCAGCTGGTGCTCGCGGATGACGTCGTACCCCACCACGCCGAGTTGGGCCTGTCCATAGGCCACGTAGACGGGCACATCGGCGTTGCGCACCAGCAGCGCCCTGGCCTGGCCGCAGGTGCTCGGCACCATCAGTTGGCGGTTGTCCTTGTCGAGGAGGGCGGAAAAGTCGTAACCGGCGGCGGCGAAGCGGGCCACCGAATCCTTCAACAGCGCGCCTTTGGCCAGGGCGACGGTGATCATGGTTGTGGGCTTCAGGCTGGACTTTAACGATGCAGCAACTCAACGTTGATCGGATCCCGCTCCTGCGTGACAACTACGGCTTCGTGCTGCATCGCGAGGGTCAGGCGGCGGTGGTGGACCCGCCTGTTGCCGAGCCGTTGACCGCCCATCTCGAGCGGCAGGGTCTTGAGCTGGTGGCGATTTTGCACACCCACCATCACAGCGACCACATCGGCGGCACCCCGGGCCTGCTGGCCCGTTGGCCCGGGGCCGCGGTGCTGGCCAGCCGGCAGGATCGCCCGCGCATCCCCCTCCAAACCAGGGGTGTCAGCGGTGGTGATTGCTTCACGTTGCTGGGTGAGACGGTGCAGGTGATCGACGTGCCGGGACACACCCGGGCCCACATTGCCTATTACCTGCCGGCTTCCGGGCACCTCTTCTGCGGCGATACGTTGTTTGCCGGCGGTTGCGGACGCCTGTTTGAGGGCAGCCCGGCCCAGATGTGCGCTTCGCTTCAGCAGCTGGCCCAGTTGCCGGAGGCCACGCAGGTGTGGTGCGCCCATGAATACACCGAAGCCAACCTGCGTTGGGCTGCCGCCACCGTCGATCGCCAGGATGCCGCCGCCGGAGCGATTCAGGATCGCTTGAAGGCCGTGATCGACCTCCGCGCCAGGGGGGTGGCCACGGTCCCCAGCACGATTGGGGTGGAGCGGGCCACAAACCTGTTTGTCCGGGCGAGCAGTCCGGAGCAGCTGGCTGTGTTGCGCCGCAGCAAGGACCAATGGCAGGGCTAAAGGGCCACGAGCGGTTGGCGCGAGGGGAAGAGCACGCCCTCCGCCCCGGGCCGCAGCCGTAGCTGGCAGCGTTGGCCCCGGCCGTATTCCGCCTCCAGGGGGAGGCGCAGCCTCAGTTTGAGATCGCCCAGTTGCACCTGGTAGAGCCACTCCCGGCCTAGAAACTCCCGGCCTTGGAGCCAGGCTTCGCCGTTGGGGTCGAGCTCAAGTTGGATCCCATCGGGGCTGATCAACACCTCCAGGGGCTCCGGGCCGGCCTGGGTCGGGGGCGCTGACAAGCAATGCAGGCGGCCGAGGGAGGTTTGGATGTGGACCCCCTGGCGTTGGGCTGGCAACAGGTTGCCCTGCAGCACGAAACGCCCCACAAAGGCGGTGGCTGGGTGTTGCACCAACTGGCGTGGGCTGGCGCATTGGTGCAGCTTCCCTTCCCGCAGCACGGCCACCCGGTCGCAAATCGCCAGGGCTTCCTCGGGGTCGTGGGTGACGATCAGGCCGCTGGCACCGCAGCGGGAGAGCACGGCGGGCAATTCGCTGCGCAGCCGGAGACGCACCTCCACGTCCAGGTTGGAGAAGGGTTCATCCAGGAGCACTACCGAGGGGCCAGGCGCCAGGGCCCGTGCCAGGGCGAGTCGCTGGCGCTGTCCACCTGACAATTCATGGGGATAGCGGCGCTCAAGGCCCTTCAGCCCGAGCAAGTCCAGCAACCAGCTGGCCCGGCTGTTGTCCTGGCCCCGGCCCAGGCCAAAACAGGTGTTTTGCCAGGCATTGAGGTGGGGGAACAGGGCGTAGTCCTGAAACACCATGCCCACGCCCCGGCGTTCCGGTTCCAGCCAACGCCGTTCTCCAGCCACCACGCGGCCGTCGATCAGAACCGAGCCGCGCTCGGGCCGCTCAAAGCCGGCGATCAGGCGCAGCAGGGTGGTTTTGCCACATCCGGAGGGGCCGAGCAGTCCCACCAGTTCACCCTGATGCAGGGCCAGGTCGATCCCCGCCAGGATCCACTCCCCCGGGGCGGTGTTGGCATACCGGTGCCAGAGCCCCTTGACCTGCACGTGCTCGCGCAGCGGCAGTTCGGCGGGCCGTAACTGGGCGAGGGGGCTGGTGATCGGCGAGGGCCATAAGCTCAACCTCCATCCTGACCTGAGACGAGTCGCGCGATGCAGCAGGAAGCTGTGATGACCCCCGCCGCACCGGCTCCCGTGGGCCCCTATAGCCAGGCGGTGAAAGCGGCTGGGGTGCTGTATTGCTCTGGTCAGATCGCGCTGGATCCGACCACCGGGGCGATGGTGGGCGATGGTGATGTGGAGGCAGAAACCCGCCAGGTACTCAGCAATCTCAAGGCGGTGCTTCAGGCCGGTGGAAGCAGCACCCAGCAGGTGCTGCGCACCACGGTGTTCCTGGCCGACCTGGCCGATTTCACGCGGGTCAATCGGATCTATGCCGAGATGTTCGGAGAGGGTGTCTCCCCGGCCAGGGCCTGCGTGGAGGTGGCCGCCCTTCCCAAGGGGGCGCGGGTGGAGATCGATTGCATTGCGCTAGCGGATTGAGCTTTCGCCCCGAGGTAGGGGCTGGAACAGCTCGCCCTGCACGAGGGCAGACCAATGGGCGGCCGATTCTGTTGTCCTAACCAGGCTGGGATCGTTCAGCTTTTTGGTCGCAGGAGGCTTGGCTCGGGCCACGGCAGGGACAGGCAGCCAGTCTTCGGCGCGGAAGATGGCATAGGGGGATGAGACGGGCATCGGACACCAACGGTTGACAGGTCGTACACCTGTACTAGTGCTGTTTTTCGGTTGTGTCAAGTCGGCAACGGTCTCCAGCCGCGCATGGGAGCTCGGGGCGTGGGTTGGGGTACAGCAGGGGCGCCAGGGTTTCGAGGGCCCTGGTCGCCTCGGGGCCAGCCACGTTGGTCACCAGCACCAAGGCCAGATCACGGCGGGGGTCCACCCAGCGGTGGGCCAGGTTTCTGTTGTTGGAGCCCGCATGCATCAACAACGGCCCTGGAGCCCAGGCAGGCTTCAGCACGATCCAACCCAGGGCATAGCTCCCCTCGGCTGGATCAGCCGGATCGGTGGCGATCACCGGCGTGTGGAGCAGCCGCAGGGTTTCAGGCGACACCAGCGCGGGGCCCCGGCGCCCTTGGCCTGCCGTCCAGCCGGCCCATGTGGGCCGTGCCCGCCGGGCCAAGCACCAGGGGGTTGTCGCCATTAGGACCCGCCAGCATCGGCTGCAGCCTGCCCTGCACCGCTAGATGGCCAAGGGGCGCATCGGTGAGTCCCGCGCTGCTCTGGGGGCCCAGCCCTGCACCAGAGAGCGCTAGGGGTTGGAAAATCTGCTCCTGGATCAGCTCCTCCCAGCTGCGGTTGTGCAGCCGCTCCAGTGCCGCTCCAACCAGGATGTAATTGGCATTGCCGTAGCGAAAGCGCTTGCCGGGTGGGCTCTTCAGGGGCTGCTGCACAAAGGTCTTCACCATCTCCAGGCGCAGGCCATCGAGGTTGGCGTTGCCGTTCTCCACGGTTCGCCGCATCGCCTCCGGCAGGGCATCGTCACCAATGCCGCTGCTGTGGCTGAGCAGCTGGCGTACGGTCACTTCAGCTATGGCGGGGCCCATCGTGGCCCGCAGCTCCGGGAACAGCTCGGCCAGTGTCGAATCCCAGCGAAGTAGGCCCCGCTCCACAGCGATCGCCGCCAGCAGCGCTGTCATTGCCTTGGTGCAGGAGCCCAGGTGGAAACGGTCGTGCACGGTGACGGGAATGGCTGCATCAATCCGGCGGCGACCCACCGCACCGATCGCTACCACCTCCCCCTTGCTCACCACCGCCGCTGCCAGAGCGGGCAGCCCGTGGCGCTGGCGCAGCGGCTCCAGCAGGCCGTCAAGCGAGGCCTGGGCCAAGGCACTGGCGGCTTGCACGTTGATCGTTAAAGCTGCTAGGGCGCGCAGCACGGCAGGCCAGCCCTCCACAACCCCACACCGCGCTCGTTGATGCCCCAAGCATGCTCCGCGAGGGTGGTGGTTGCAACGTGCTCTGCGGTGTCAACGCCATCGGCAAAGCGCACCCCCACGGAACACACCTCCGCCAGGGCATCCCCATCACCCAGCTGCATCACCGGCGGTTGCCCCACTGCAGCATGGGCAGGGCGATTGCAATGGTTATGGGCAGGGTGGGTTCAGAACCACGAAAGCAATTTCAGGCCCTTGGCGACCGGAAAACAGGAGCCACTTCATTGGCTTTCACCTGGCTTTCACCGCGGCAATCATTGCCCCAACCGGCAGCCACTGCAATGTGCCTGGTGGGGGCTCCATTCAGCTGAAGCCTATGATCCGGCCACACGGGGCGTGGCGCAGCTTGGTAGCGCGGGTGCTTTGGGAGCACTAGGTCGCAGGTTCGAATCCTGTCGCCCCGACTGACTTTTCACCGATTGGCCGAGGGGCCTGCAAGAGAATCTGCAAGATAAAGTCCCCTCTTGGGACCTCTGCAGCTGCTTTTTGCCACTTGCAGGAGCACGCTGTTCGGGCGACAAGAGAGCAGCTTGCGTTGCTGTGGAGCCTGGTCGCTCGCGTTTCTCTTGCATCTCTTGCAGGTCAAGGCGCTTGATCTGCAGTGGGCGCTTCCTGGTTTTCCGGAAGGTGTACGGCTCCGGTCGGCAGCGGCCGTCCTGAACTTGCCACGGCTGCGCCGTGGCTGACGTCAGACAGCCGCCGCCGCCCTCCGCCGGCCCTGTGGTGCGTGGTTGGAGGGCAGGAGGGTATGCCCGCGGCTGCGGTGGTGCTGGCAATCAGGGCCGCAACTTGTTCGAGCTGGTGGCCTGCTCATTTGACCTGGCTGTTGTCAATGAGTCCAGGGCACACTGGAAGGCGAGAGGCCTAGCAGATCCCAGTTGCAGCAACTGCTCTTCCGCCACGCAAGTGCACTTGTACTGGTAGAATAAGTGCTGCGCCAAAGGCCCTGAGCCCATCGCCTGCGGTAATCCAATCCCCTGATCTCGCCAGCACTGCCGCTCTTCTATTTGCGCTGTGTTGCCCCGATCAGTTGTCATCTCTGGCAGCTGATTCCTGGATCTTTATCTCTCATCTAGCCCTGC
>CBFIGH010000097.1:0-16037 GCA_965662115.1 Cyanobium sp. | reverse complement strand
TCACACACGAAGCGATCGCTGGTGCGGTCGGCCAACACCGCCTCCAGCAATTGCCGGCTCAGGGGGTAGGGAACGGAGATCGGGGCGGTTTCCACCACGGGCTGCAGGCCTGGAGCTCCACAATCAGATCACGATGGCTGGTTCCTCCCTGCAGCTGGCCGGCAACGGCACCCCGCGCGCCCTGCGCTGCCGGGTGCTGCAGTCGCCGCTGGCGGGGGTGAGCGACCGCATCTTCCGCGGCCTGGTGCGGCGCTGGGCGCCCGATGCCCTGCTGTTCACCGAGATGGTGAACGCCACCAGCCTGGAGCTGGGCCACGGTCGCCAGAAGGTGGAGGAGCTGGCCGAGGAGGCCGGCCCGATCGGCGTGCAGCTGGTTGACCACCGCCCCGCCGCCATGGCCGAGGCCGCCCGCCGCGCCGAAGCCGCCGGCGCCTTCCTGATCGACATCAACATGGGCTGCCCGGTAAAGAAGATCGCCGTCAAGGGCGGCGGCAGCGGCCTGATCCGCGACCCCGAGCTGGCGGCCCGGATCGTGGCCAGCGTCGCCGCGGCGGTGGCGGTCCCCGTGACCGTGAAAACGCGGCTGGGCTGGTGCGGAGCGAGCGGCGCCGACACCACAGCCAACGCGATCAGCTGGTGCCGCCAGCTGGAGGCCGCCGGCGCCCAGCTGCTCACCCTGCACGGCCGCAGCCGCGAGCAGGGCTTCAAGGGCCGCGCTGACTGGGCAGCCATCGCCGCGGTCAAGCGGGCGCTCACGATTCCGGTGATCGCCAATGGCGACATCAACACGCCCGACGACGCCCTGCGCTGCCTGGCGATCACGGGCGCCGATGGGGTGATGGTGGGCCGGGGCACCATGGGTGCCCCCTGGCTGGTGGGCCAACTCGATGCGGCCCTCAGCGGCCGGCCGATTCCGACCACGCCCGGCCCCGCCGAGAAGCTGGCCCTGGCCGCCGAGCAGCTGGGGGCGCTGGTGGCGGCCAAGGGCGACCACGGCCTGCTGATCGCCCGCAAGCACCTCAGCTGGACCTGCAACGGCTTCGCCGGCGCCCCCCAGCTGCGCCACGCCCTGATGCGCGCCCCCACCCCGGCAGAGGCCCTAGCGTTGCTTGACACCGCCGCAGCCAGCCTGGGATGACTGCGGAGCTCTGGCTCCCCTGGCTGCTGCTGCTCTGGCCCCTGTGGCTGAGCCGCCGGCCGGAGGCGCGTTGTCCGATTTGGATGCGGCGCAGCCTGCTGCTGCTGCTCACCGCGCTCACCGCTCGCTATTTGCATTGGCGGGTCACGGCCAGCCTCGCCCTCGACACACCCCTGACCGCAGGGCTCAGCCTGCTGCTGCTGGCCGCCGAGGCCTGGCTGTTGGTCGGCGGGCTGCTGCCGCTGCTGCTGGCCTGGCGACGCTTCGACGATGGCCGCGCCGACGCCGATCGGGCTGGGCACCTCTGGCGCAACAGCGGCTGGCGGCCATCGGTGGATGTGCTGATTCCCACCTGCGGCGAACCGCTGCCGGTGCTGGAGCGGTGCCTGCTGGGCTGCACCAACCTCCACTATCCCGATCGCACCATCTGGGTGCTGGACGACGCGAACCGGCCGGAGGTGGCAGCCCTGGCCGCCCGCTGGGGCTGCCGCTATCTGGCCAGGCCGCAACGGCACCATGCCAAGGCTGGCAACCTCAACCACGGGTTGGCCCAGGCCCAGGCCGAACTGGTGGCGGTGTTCGACGCCGACTTCGTGCCCCAGCAGCACTTTCTCGATCGCACCATCGGCCTGCTGCTGGATCCGGCCGTGGCCCTGGTGCAAACCCCCCAGTGCTTTTTCAACGCCGACCCGGTGTTGCGCAACCTGGAGCTCGAGCGCTGGTTGCTGCCCGACGAAGAGAGCTTCTACCGCTGGATCGAGCCGGTGCGCAGCGCCTGGGGCGCGGTGGTCTGCGCCGGCACCTCCTTCGTGGCCCGCAGGGCGGCCCTCGATTCGGTGGGCGGCTTTGTGGAAGCCGCCGTATCGGAAGACTTCGTCACGGGCATCGCCCTGGCGGCCAGGGGCTGGCAGCTGCGCTACCTGGGCGAAAAACTCAGCGCCGGCCTGGCCGCCGAAACCATGCTCGACTTCGTGCGCCAGCGCCAACGCTGGGCGGTAGGCACCCTGCAGGCCCTGCGCCTGGCCCAGGGCCCGCTGCGGGTGCGGGGGCTGGGCTGGGGCCAGCGCCTGGCCTATCTGGAGGGCGCCCTGCACTGGATCAACACGGTGCCCAGGCTGGTGCTGCTGCTCATGCCCCTGGCCATCGGTGCTGTGGGGGTGATCCCCCTTCGCTTCACCGCTGCCGATTTGGTCAGCCTGCTGCTACCGCTCTGGTTGGCCCTGCTGCTGGGCGTGGGCTGGCTCAACCGCAGCAGCCGCCATGCCCTGCTGGCCGAACTGCCCGGCTGGGCCTTGGCCGTTCCCCTCAGCGCCACCGTGCTGCAGGCGCTCTGGGGACGGGTGCTGCCCTTTCGCATCACCCCCAAACACCAAGTGTTGGAGCGGGGTGGCATCGATCCGCTGCTGGGCAGGCCCCTGCTGGCGCTGCTGCTGCTCAATGGCGTCAACCTGGCCGCCATCGGCCTGGCCCTCGGCTCCGGGGGAGCCAATGCCCAACTGGGCCTGGGATTGCTGTGGGCCGCCTTAAATCTGCTGGGACTGTTGGTGGCCCTGCGGGTGTGTTGGGACCGCCCCAGCCCCGACCCCACACCCTGGCTGGGTCTGAGCCTCCCAGCCACCCTGCAGGGGCCCGGGGGTCAGCAATGCCAGGGCCAACTGACGGCCCTATCGGAAACGGGCGCCGACTTGCTGCTGACGGGGCCAGGTCCAGGGCCCGTGGGCTCGGGCTGGCAACTGCTGCTGGAGCTGGACGCGGACGCCAACAAAGCCCTTCCTCCCCTAACCCTGGCCCCTTTCCCCCCATCCGCCGCCGCAGGGGGGCGGCTCAGCGTGGGATGGGATCTCCAGGCCAGCGCCGCGGTGGTTGAGCTGCAGCGCTGGCTGTTCAGCCGGCCTGGCGCCTGGCCCGATCGCCTGGCGCCGCCGGAATGGCAAGCGCTGCTGGCCCTGCTTAGCCAACTGGCGCGGCGGCCCCAGCCCCCCGAGGCCGGCCGTCGAAGCCTCGTTCTCCAACAGCTCCCCCCCCGGCCTGGGCCTGGGGGCAGCGGCGGGCGTTGAAATCGCAGGCGTAGATCGCCGGCTTCTGCCAGCTCAGCGGAATCTCAAGCAGGTCACGGGTGCCGGTGATGGCCTGCACCGCCAGCAGCACCGCCGCCAGCACATTGGCGCTCACATGCAGACGCCGCATGCGGGGCGAGCGCTGGATTTCTGGGCGGGAGGCCATGGCCAGCAGCAGCAGGCCCGTGAGCAGGACCCCACTCCAGTAGTGGGAACTCCAGAAAGCCCCACTAAAGGGATCATCGGACAGCCGCCAGATCTCGGGCTGGCTACCCAGGCCCAGCAACCCGGCCCAGGTGAGCAGGGCAAAGCTGGCCCGCAGGGCTGGGCGCCGCACCCGCCAGAGCGCCAGCAGGGCCAGCAGGCTGCCGAAGGCCACCACCAACAGCAGGGCCAACCGGCCAGGCCCACCGACAAAGGGGGGGCCGGGCTCAAACCAGCGACTGAGGAAGGAGTACACCAGGGCGATCAGCACGACGACCACCACGCCGGCACTCAGCCAGCGGCCGTGGTCGGCGTGATCCTGGGGCACCGCCAGGGGCTGCTTGCTCAGGCCAAGCCGCCGCTCCCTCGCCAGCAGACCCAGCCGCACCGTGGCCCCGACCACCGGATAGACGAACAAAACCGCCAGCACCGGATGGAGCAGGGAGAGCCAATCGATCGGGGTCATCGGAGCGGCAGCAATGCGCCAAGTCTGGCCTCAGGGCAGCACCGACGGCCAGCTCTGGCGAATCAACAGCAGGGAGAAGTAGGGCTGCCCATCGGCAGGCACCTCAGCTGCAGGCACCAGCAGCTGGTCTGGCCAACCCACCCGCTGGGCAAACAGGCTGGTGGCCAGCAGCCCCCTGGCCTCCAACAGCGGTCGCACCCAGGCCCAGCGATGGCCAAGCTTGAGCAGGGCCAGCACCACAGCCTCGCCGGCAGCGCGCTCCAGCAGGTTCTCCAGTTCCCTGGCTGCGTCGGGGGTGGGCCGGATCAGCAGGGCGTCCTGCTGGAGGGCCAGGGGCCAGGGCCATCCCTGCGATGAAGCCGCCGCCGCCGCCGCCGCCACCGCGGTGATGCCAGGAATCACCGCCACCGGACAGGCCGGATGGCGCTCCGCCAGGGCGAGCAGGGCATAGGAGGCACTGGCGTAGAGGGAGGCATCGCCCTCACACAGCAACACCACCGCCTGGCCGGCCGCCACCTCCGCCGCCAGGGTTGCCGCCGCGCTGTGCCAGGCGGCCTGGCGCGGTTCGGCATCGGCCACCATCGGAAACAACAGCGGCAGCCGGCGCTGCTGCGGGGCGATCCAAACAGCCGCGATGCTGGCGGCCATGCCATCGGCGCCCTCCCGCGCCACCGGGTAGGCCACCACCGCCGCCGCCGCGATCGCCCGCACCGCCGCCACCGTGAGCAGCTCCGGATCCCCCGGCCCCACCCCCACCAAGGTGAGGCCTGCGGAGGCGGGGTCCGCCGCCTGCCGATCGAGCGCAGTCAGGTGCAAGGCCCCAGGGCAACAGTCCGTTTCTAGGCCTCTGCCGGCCAGGCGGCCCGAGCCAAGGGAGCCAGGCTGGCCGAGACCCCGACGGAATGCATGCGGACCTGGTCAGGAGCCGCCAACTCTCCAGCCAGGGCCAAGGCCTCTGCCTGGGCCAGCTGCTCGAGGCGTCGAACCGTGACATCCCTGCCAAAACGCTCCTCCGCCAGCAGCCAGTAGAGGCCAAAGTGGCGGGCCTCACTGGCGAGCAGCTCCCCATAGAGCGCCGCGAGCTCCGGATCGGGGCTGTGGGTTGCCAACAGGGCCATGCGCTCGTGGCTGCGGGCCTCGATCAGTCCCGCCACGAGAAAGGAATCGAGCATCCGCTCTGGTTCGGCCCGGCGCGCTTGGGCGCTCAAGGTGGCGCCGTAGCCAGGCGCCGGCAACGGCCGCAGGGGGATGCCGCGACGCTGCAAGCGCTGCAGCACCTGCTCGAAATGCTCCAACTCTTCCCGGGCCAGCGGACTGAGCACCTCCCCGAGCTGGCCATCGCCGGGATAGCGAAACATCAGCTGCAAGGCGACGCCAGCAGCTTTGCGCTCGCAGTGGGCGTGATCGATCAAGACCAGATGGGGATGGGCGATCGCCTGCTCCACCCAGGTGGAGCTGCTGGGGGCCACCAGCCATTTCACCCGGACAGGGGCATTCAAGAGCGGGCGCGCAGGTGGGCCACCAGCCCCTCCAGGGCGAGGGTGTAGCTGGTGGGTCCAAAGCCACAGATCACCCCCACGGCCCGATCCGCCAGGAAGGAGTGGTGGCGGAACGGCTCGCGGGCATGGGTGTTGCTGAGGTGAAGCTCCACGTAGGGAATCGCCACAGCGAGCAGGGCATCCCGCAGGGCGATGGAGCTGTGGGTGTAGGCGCCAGCATTGATCAAGATGCCGTCCACGCTGCCGCGGCCCTGGTGGATGCGGTCCACCAGGGCACCCTCGTGATTGCTCTGGAAACAGCTGATCGAGGCCCCCAGCGCCTGGGTACGGGCCTGCAAGTCCGCATTGATCTGCTCCAGGCTCTGACTGCCGTAGAGCCCCGGCTCGCGGGACCCGAGCAGGTTCAGGTTGGGGCCATGGAGGACAAGCAGCTGCATGGAAAGAGAGGGGTTGGGAGCGTGTTCGGCTGGTAAGTTCTTGGGGTGTGGTTCGGGTCGGTGCCCGAGTGGTTAATGGGGGCGGACTGTAAATCCGCTGGCTCTGCCTACGTTGGTTCAAATCCAACCCGGCCCACCTCCACATGCCCTTGTAGCTCAGCGGTAGAGCACTCCCTTGGTAAGGGAGAGGTCACGAGTTCAAGTCTCGTCAAGGGCTTACGACCTGTGGAGCCGGCACCGCTCCCCGAGCACAATGCACCAGGTGTTGGTGTGCCGTGCCCCTGCGTTGCCTGATCGTTGAAGACCAGGTGATGTTTCTGCAGCTGCTCTGCAAGATGCTGCAGGGCCTACCCGGCCTGGAGGTGGTCGGCACCGCCACCAGTCGCCATGGGGGCCTTGAAGCCTGCCGCCGCCACCGGCCCGACATCCTGATCCTCGACCTGGCCCTACCCGATGGGGAAGGGCTGGCCGTGGCCTCGTTTCTGCGGCTGCTCCAACCCCAGGCCAAGGCGGTGGTGCTCTCGGCCCAGGCCGCCAGCTTTGTCTGCCCGGAAGAACTCGAGCCAATGCTGCTGGGGGTGGTGGACAAAACGTCCGCCTTCGAAACCCTGCGGCAGGTGGTTGAGGCTGCGGTTCGAGATGGAGGCGCCAATCCTGTCGCCAGCGAGGCCGTAGACCGACTCACTTCGCGCCAACAGGAGATTTTCAGCCTGATTGGCCGGGGCCTGTCCAACAAGGCCATCGCCGCCAGCACCGGCTTGGCGCTGGCCACCGTGGAAACACACCGCAAGGCCATCGCCCGCCACCTCAACTGCAGCGGTGCCGAACTGGTCCGCCGGGCTGCCCTGCATTTGGGGAGAGTGCCATGAAGCGCAACGGCCTGCGCAACCGGATTGTCTGGGCCACCAGCCTGCAGCTGCTGCTGGTGAGCGGTGCGGTGGGCGGCATGGCCTATTTCAGCGGCCAGCGCAGTGGCCTGAGCCTCACCGATGCCTACCGCCAACAAGATGCGATCACCGACCTTTCCGACCAGCTCTCAAGCCGCCTGCGGGACCCCCAGCTGATCAACAACCTCAACGTGCTCGCCATCGAGCAAGGCCGGCTCTCCCTGACCAACTTTGATGCCATGGGGCAGCGGTTCTGGAGCCAGATGCAGCTGTTCCCCGTGGGCTACATCAACTACGGCAATCCCCGGGGTGAATTCCTCGGCGTCGAGCGGCTCGATAGCGGGGAGTTTGTGCTCAACGAAGACGCCAGCACCAGCCCCTTGGGCAAGGGGAGGCTCGGGATCTATGCGATGGGCCCCGGGGGCGAGCGGGGCAAGCTGCTGGACGTCGTGCCCGGCATGACCACCACCCACGAGGAGGCCTGGTATGTCGAGACAGTGAAGGCTGGCAAGGCCACCTGGAGCTCGATCTACCACTGGGAAGACAAGCCCGACGTGCTGGCGATCTCCTACAACCAACCCCTCTACGGGCCGGGCCGCCAGCTGCTCGGGGTGATCGGCGTCGACTTCGTGCTCAGCCAACTCAACACCTGGCTGGCGGAGGTCTGGAAAGACGAGCTCGGCTTTGCCCTGATTGTTGAGCCCGACGGGATGGTGGTCGCCAGCTCACGGCCAGAGTTGATCAACATCGCCACGGGGAACAAGAGCCAACGGCTGCACGTCAACCAGCTCCGCGATCCCCTGGCTCGGCTGACGGCCCGAGCCGTTTTCCCCGCCAGTCGGCCGAAACGGATGCAGACCATTGACCACAACGGTGCACGGTTCATGGTTGACCTGCATCCCTGGGGCCAGGCCGAAGGCCTCAACTGGTTACTGATCACAGCCAACCCCTCCGACCAGGTGATCCAGGCCACCCAGCGCCATGCCCTGATGGCCCTGCTGGCGAGCCTCGGGGCCATCGCCACCGCTGTGCTGGTGACGATCCGGGTGAGCGACTGGCTCCTGGCCCCCCTGGAGCTGTTGCGGCAGCGCTGCCAGAGCGCCACCGACCAGATCAACCCATGGTCCGCCGAACCCCGCTTCAACGCCCAACTGCCCGAAGGCACGGCCACGGAAATCGGGGCGGTGTCGGAGGCCTTTGGCGGCCTGGTGCAGCGGCTGTCCCAGGCCCGGCAGCAACTGGCTGAGGCGATTGAGCGGGAACGCTCGAAGGAGGCCCAAGCCCTGGTGGTGTTGGAGGAAAAGCTCAAAAGCAGCCTGCAGGCCGCAGCCATCGCCCATGAGATCAACCTGCCGCTGAGCACCCTGCTGCTCAACAGCAAATTGCTGCTCAATCGGGGCGATCCCCCCCTGGCGGAGCCCCTGAAAAGCTCCCTGCAGGCGATTGCCCAGAACGCCGATGCGGTGGTGGCCACGATCGAGAAGATGCGCACCCTGCTCCGCAACGTGCAGACCGACCACCAGAACCTGAACCTGGCCCAGGTTGCCCGCAGCGCCCTGCTCTACGTCTCCCCCAGCCTGAAAGCTGGCCAGATCACGGTGGAACGCCAGGGGCTGGATGACAGCCAGGTGGATCTGGGCGACGCCGCCCAGATCCAGATCGCCCTGGTCAACCTGCTGCGCAACGCCATTGAAGCCGGCGCCAGCACGATTGCGGTGACCCTGCAGCGCCAACACGACACCGCGGTGCTGACCGTGGCCGACAACGGGCCTGGTTTCCAGGACCCCGCCACCGCGATCCAACCCCTGGAAACCAGCAAGCCAGACGGCAGTGGCCTCGGCCTGTTTGTGGTGCAAACCACGATGGAGAACCACCGCGGCAGGCTGACCATCGGGCGCTCAAGCCTGGGTGGAGCTGCCGTGGGCCTGATCTTCCCCTCCGCTACCCAGTAATGGGCATGACCCAGCCCATGGGATTGGATGGATTAACAAGATCGGGATGTCGACTTGAGGCGCATGCGCGACACTCTGTTCGACGGCATTCCGATCCTGGATCTGCTGGAAATCACAGCCAGCACCACCGCCGTGGCGGCCCTCACCCGGTGTGACCAGAGCTGCGTCTCACGCCTCTATCGCCATGTGAGCGACCAACTGGGGCTTCGCTTCCGCAAAACCAACGGCAATTACAGGGCCCACGCCAACCTACCCATCCTGCGGTCCCTGCGGCAAACCAGCCAATTGCTGCGCCTGGCCCACGGCAGCAGCCATCTGCAGTGGGTTGGACACCCCTGCAGCCCCCTGCCGCTGGTCTGCCTGGGCTCAGACCGCACATTAGAACTGCTGCGCGAACGGGTTTTGGACCTCGCCCTGGTCGCCCATCCTGCTGGAGGCCTCCCCAATTGGGAGATCAGTCGCCAGCCCCTGCTTTTTGGCGACTGGGTGGTCATCGGCTTAGCCAGCGAACGCCAACCCCTGCGACCGGACGCCGTGGTGCTGCGCCACGACAACCTGGAGCAGCCCGCCCTTCTGGAGCTGATCGCCAGCCTCAGCAGCATGGGCGCCACCCCAAGCGCCACCATCGCCCACCCCTGCCATGGCTTCCGACCTGCTCCTGGCCACCCCAATCGCCGCGATGCGGGCTCCGGTCAGTGCCGGCCTCAGCCGCAGCCTGCAATGGCGCCTGGACCAACTGGATCGCCTGGCCGCACTGCTCAAGCGGCATGAAGCCGACCTGCTCGAGGCCCTGGCCGCCGACCTCGGCAAGCCGAGCCTGGAAGCCACCTTCGAGCTGGTGGCGGTGCGCCATGAGCTGGCCCACAGCCGCCGGAAGCTGAGGAGCTGGATGGCCCCAAGGGCGATCGGACTCGATCTGTTCCTGCGCCCTGGCCAGGCCTTTGTGCAAGCCGAACCCCTGGGCTGCGTGCTGATCATTGGCCCCTGGAACTACCCGTTCCAGCTCTGCCTCCTTCCCCTGGTGAGCGCCCTGGCAGCGGGCAACAGTGCCGTGCTCAAGCCGTCAGAGCACGCCCCATCCACGGCCGCCCTGCTGGCCCGGTGCATCCCGCAGGCCTTCCCCGCCGATGTGGTGCAGGTGGTCACCGGCGATGGAGCCGTCGCCGCCGAGCTGCTTGAACAGCAGTTTGACCACATCTTTTTCACCGGCGGGGGCCGGGTCGGCCGGCTGGTGATGGCCGCCGCAGCTCGCCACCTCACCCCCGTCACCCTGGAGCTGGGCGGCAAGAGTCCAGCGATCGTGCTGGCCGACGCCGACATCGCCACCACGGCCCGGCGGCTGGCCTGGGGCAAGGGTCTCAATGCCGGCCAAACCTGCATCGCCCCGGACCACCTGCTGGTGCAAAGCCAGGTTCGCGGAGCCCTGGTGGCGGCCATCGCCACCGAATGGACCCGCTTCTACGGCGCCGATCCCCTGAGCAGTCCGGATCTCGCCCGCATCGTCAACGTCAGCCAGTTCACCAGGCTCGAGGGCCTGCTGGCCGGCGCCCGCAGCCGGGGCCAGGTGCTGGCGGGCGGGCGCAGCGATCCCGATCAACGGCGCATCGAACCCACCCTGGTGGCGATCGAATCCGGCGACGATCCGCTGATGCAAGAGGAGCTATTCGGCCCGATCCTGCCGGTGCTCAGCGTGGCCAACCTCGAGGTGGCCCTGGCCGAAGTGCGCCAGCGGCCCAAACCCCTGGCGCTCTATTTGTTCAGCCCCAACCGCTCCGCCCAGCAGCGCACGCTCAGCACCACCAGCTCCGGCAGCGTGTGTTTCAACGACGTGGTGCTGCAGGCGGGTACGGCGGCCCTGCCCTTCGGCGGCGTCGGGGAAAGCGGCATGGGGACTTACCACGGCCACGCCGGCTTCCTGACCTTCTCCCACCAGCGCACAGTGATGCGCAGGCCCCTCTGGCTGGATTTTCCCTTCCGATACCCCCCCTATGCGGGAAAGCTGGCCCTGGTGAAGTGGTTGCTGGGCTGATCAGGCCTGGCCGATCAGCAGCGTTGATGCGCCGATCGCCCTAACAGCACTGGATTGGTCTAGGCAAGCCCCTTAACGTTCCTGCAGCTATGCGTAGTGCCCATGCGTCGATACCTTGCCGCCCTGGCCCTAGCGGTGGTGTTGCCCTTACCAGGCCTGACGGACGTGGTGGTCAAACCGGGCGAAACCCTCTCCGAGATTGCAGCCCGCAACGGCGTCAGCTTGAACCAGCTGATGCAGGCCAATGGCATCACCAATCCAAACCTCGTGGTGGCCGGCCAGAGACTGGTGCTGCCTGGAGCCCGCCGAGCCGGATCAACCAGCGGCAGCATGACGGTGCGGCCCGGCGACACCCTCTCAACCATTGCCGACGCGAATGGCGTCAGCCTCACCCGCCTGATGCAGGCCAATGGCATCACCAATCCAAACCTGGTGATCGTTGGCCAACGCCTGGTCATTCCCGGCGCCCGGCCCGCCGCCTCAGCCCCTGCAGCCAAGCCCCTGCCCACTGCAAAATACACGGTGAAAAGCGGTGAAACCCTCTCGGAGATCGCCGATCGCTTCGGCACCAGCACCGAACGGCTGACTCAGATCAACCGGATCAGCAACCCAAACCTGGTCGTGGCCGGCACCCAGCTGGCCATCCCAGGCCGGCCTGGCTCAGCGGTTGCCAAGGCCGCCAGCCCTGCCCCACGCAACACGAGGGAACACGTGGTGCGCAGTGGCGAAAACCTTTCCACCATCGCTGATAACTACGGCATGCCGGTGGAGCGGCTGATCGCCATCAACAAGATCGACGATCCCGATCTGGTGATCTCAGGCACCCGCCTGAAACTGCAGGCCCCACCACCGGTGAAGGCGGCGACCCCTGCCAAGCCCGCGGCCAAGCTCCCCGCTAAGCCCGCTGCTGCTAGCGCTCCTGCCGCCGCCGCGCCCACCCCAAAACCGAAGCCATCCCAGACCGTCGCCATCACCCCCAAGGCCGAGCCAGCAGCCCAGAAGAAACCGGCTGCTGAGCAAGCCCTGGTCAGCGCCAGAGCGGCAAAAACAACAACGGCGCCAAAGGCAACTGCTGCTCCAACCACCGTCGCCGCCAGCAAAGCCAAAGGCCCCGACTGGCGCAGCTACGGCCCGCTCCAGGTGGACTGGGCCAACTGGCAGCCGATGGGCGGCAGTTTTGTGGCGCCAACCCTCAACGGCGAGGGGAAACCCGTCTATCTGGCCGTCAATTGCGGGGCCCGCAAGCTCAACGCCACCAGCCAATCGGGCCAGTGGAAGAGCTGGGATTCGCCCCAAACCGACTTCGAAGAACAGCTGATCACCGACATCTGCAAGGCCCGCGGCTAGATCAGGCCGCCCAGTGCAAGGGCCAAGGCTGGCGGCGATAGCGGCGGCCCGAGGCCTGCAGGTAGAGGCGTTGGGTGCCGTCATTGCTCTCGCTGAGCAATTCCTCCTGGACGAGCCTCCGCAACAGCCACCCCCACTGGGCCTCCTGCTGGGGCTTCAAGCCCGTGGGTCCCCCGGTGGCCAGCTCTTCAGCCAGGCTGCGCAGATCTCGTCCCTTGCGAGCCTCCAGGACCTCCAGCGCCCTGGTCACCTCCCCAGCCCAATCCCGCTGTTCCTGGGAGCCCTGGCAGTTGTCACAGCGGCCACAGGAATCCACCAGCTCGCCGACGGCGAGCAGCAACGCCTGCTCCCGGCAACCCTCGCCCTCCGCTACCGCCTCCATCCGCCGCAGTTGCTGCTGGGCTAGCTCCAAACGCTGTTGATCCTGCGGGGACGCGGACGCACCCACTCCACGCATGGCCCAGCCCAGGCTGGTGCGATCCCCCGGGTCGTAGAGCACCAGACAGCGGGCAGACAAGCCATCGCGCCCCGCCCGCCCCGACTCCTGCAGATAGCCCTCGGCGCTGGCCGGCAGGTCGAGATGCAGCACTAGCCCCACATCGGGGCGATCAACACCCATCCCGAAGGCCACCGTCGCCACCAGCACGGGCCTGGGGGCGTTCTGAAAGTGCTCGAGGGCCAACAGGCGACTTTCAGGGTCCATCCCTGCGTGGTAGGCAATGGCCTCCAGCCCGGCCGCCATCAGCCTGGCCGCCCACAGCTCCACCGTGCGCCGGGTTCGCCCGTAGATCAGCACGGCCCCGCGGGACTCCCCTATCTCAGCCAAAACCAGGGGCAAGGCATCCTCGGGCCGGCGCTGCATGCCATAAACCAAATTGGTGCGTCGGGCTGAGCGCACCTGGATCAGGGGCCGGCGCAGCTGCAGCAGACGAATGATGTCGGCCCGCACCTGGGGTGCGGCAGTGGCGCTGAGGGCGACCAAGGGCACCCCCGGGCACTGGGCGCGCAACTGACCCAGGCGACGGTAGTCAGGGCGGAAGTCATGCCCCCAGGCGCTGATGCAGTGGGCCTCATCCACCGCCAGAGCCACCAGGCGGCCGCTCTCGAGCACGTCGTCCAACAACTGGCGGGTGGCTTCCGCCTGGAGCCGTTCCGGCGCCAGATAGAGCAGGCGCAACCGATTGTCCCGCAGGCTCTCCAACAGGCGGCGGCGCTGGGCCAACGCCAGGCCCCCATGCAGGCAGGCCGCCGGAATGCCGCGTCGCTGCAGCTGGGCCACCTGGTCCTGCATCAGGGCAACCAGCGGCGAAATCACCAGGACCAACCCATGGCGCACCAAAGCCGGCAGCTGATAACAGAGGGATTTGCCCCCACCCGTAGGCAGCACCGCCAGACAGTCCTGACCTCTCAAGAGGGCCTCGACCACCGGACGCTGCCCTGGTCGAAAGGCTGACCAGCCAAAATGACTGGTCAGGGCCTGCTCCAACGGATCCGGCTTGGTGATGGGCCTACCCGTAGCGCCTCCAGACGTTAGCGGCCACCAGATGCGGGGTCAGGGGAGGTTGGGGGGGGCAACTGTTCGGGGGATTCCTCCACCAGCTGCAGCCGCACGCGCTTGCCACCGGCCAACTCCCCCAGCGACACCCGCAGGGTGCTGCCGCTGAGCGACTGCAGGGCCGTGAGCACTTCACGCAGGTGGGGGGTGCTGCTGCCGCTCTCCACCCAGAGGCGCTCCTGCAGGCCGCCCAGCCTCCGCCAGCTGGTGTGCAACTTCAACACGGCACTTTCCAGCGCCTGGGCCTGGCCGACCGCATCGGCCAACAGGCCCAGGGCGTCAAGCCGCTGGGCCTCCTGGAGGGCCTTGTCGAAATCCAGCTGGTCCTGTTGGAAAGCCCGCACCGCCAAACCAGCCTCCGCAGCCTTGCTGAGCCAGCGGGCAGTGCTGGTGACATCCTTCACCCGATCCAGCTCCGGCTCCTCGCTCAGCACCCGCCGCAGCTCCTCCTGCTGCTGCTCGGGCAACTTGGCCAACTCCTTGACTAGGGGAGCCACGGCCCGAGGCGGCAGCAGATTCTCTGCCGTGCGCTGGCGGATCTCCTCGGGCAACAGCGGGCTGGTGGCGGCGGTGAACTCATCGGAAAGCCGCCGCACCTGCTTGCGGGTGATCTCCTGGCCCTCGTTGGCCGCCTCGGCAATCATCAGCTGCACCTCCGGATCGGCCTGGGCAGTTTCCAGGAAAGCCCGCTTCGAGAAATTGTTGACACTGGCTTCCTCCAGCAAACCCTCCCCAACCAGGCTGTCGGCCGACTCCGCCAGCTGAATCAAGGTGTAGGCACGCGTCTTGCTGATCTCCCGCTCGCGCAACCACTGCAGAAAACCGGTGCCGCGCCCCTCACCGCCACGCTTCTCCCGATCCCGCACCGACCGCAGGATGCGGCCCCGCCAGATCTCGGTCTGCAGGTCAAAGCGATCGCACACCGCCCAGGCCTCCTCGAGGCGGGCCAAAAACTCGACCGTACTGATCGCGTCGCTGTCGGGATCGGGCAGCTCCAGGCTGAGCATCGCGTGCGCCGCTGATCAGCCGATCGTGCCACGGGCCGGGATAGCCCCAGCAAGGGCGACGAATCGTGACGCCTGCGCTGGAACCCCCCAAGCTCGCGGCTATCTTCGCTCTGGCAGCCACCCGATCTACAAGCGCAGCGATGGCCATCTCCCGCGGCGACAAAGTGCGCATCAGGCGCCCTGAGTCCTATTGGTTCAATGAAGTCGGCACCGTCGCTTCGATCGACACGTCCGGCATCCGCTATCCGGTCGTGGTTCGCTTTGAGAAAGTGAACTACAACGGATTCAGCGGCTCAGAAGGCGGCATCAACACCAACAATTTTGCCGAAGCCGAACTCGACAAGGCCTGATCCCTGCGAGCGCAGGTCTCCAGTCTCCAGCCCGTGGGGCCCTTGGGTCGCGCGGGCCTTTTAGTGGGCCGCGCGTCAAACGGGACCTTGGAATCCGCCCATCCCGCCTGCGCCGATGCCGGAACTGCCTGAGGTTGAAACGGTCCGTCGTGGACTGGAACGCCAGACCCAAAACTTCCTGGTCAGTCGGGTCGTGATCAACAGGGCACGGGCCATCGCCAGTCCGTCCAGTCCGGAAGCCTTTGCCGCCGCCCTCACTGGCACGGTGATCGGGGCCTGGGGTCGGCGCGGCAAATACTTGATGGCCCAGCTCAGCCGCCCACAGGGTGACACGGGCGGAACATGGGGGGTCCATCTGCGCATGACCGGCCAATTCCTATGGCTTTCGAAACCCCGGCCAGCTTGCGCCCACACAAGAGTGCAGTTCTTTAATAGCAAAGGGGAAGAATTGCGTTTCATTGACACCCGCAGCTTCGGCCAGATGTGGTGGGTTCCACCCGGCGAGGCCCTTGAAAAGACGATCACCGGGCTACAGAAACTGGGCCCAGAACCCTTCAGTGAAGCCTTCAATTGCGCCTATCTGAGCAAGAAACTCAAGGGATCAAGGCGGCCGATCAAAAGTGCTCTGCTTGATCAGAGCTTGGTGGCGGGGGTGGGCAATATCTATGCCGACGAAAGCCTCTATGCCGCAGGCATCCTGCCCCACACCGCAAGCGGCCAACTCTCAAGTGCAAAGCTTGAAGCATTGCAGCGGGCCCTGGTGGAGGTGCTGGAAACCAGCATCGGCGCGGGCGGCACCACCTTCAGTGACTTCCGCGACCTCAGCGGCAGCAATGGCAACTACGGAGGGCAGGCGTGGGTGTACCGTCGCGGCGGCGAGCCCTGCAGGCGGTGCGGCAACCTGATCCAAAGGGAGAAGTTGGCCGGCCGCAGCAGCCACTGGTGCCCCCAATGTCAACGCTGAATCTTCAGCCCCCAGCCAACCAAGCAACAAAAAAGCCACCCTCAGGGGGTGGCTTTTGGTTTGGAATGAATGTTTTACCTGGCATCGAGCTATTTTCTCAGGGGGCTACCCCCCAAATATCGTTGCCGCTGCAGCGTTTCACAAC
>CBFIGH010000096.1:0-76499 GCA_965662115.1 Cyanobium sp. | reverse complement strand
CAGGTTGGTGAGCGCCTGGTAGGCCCAGTCGGTGGGGCGAACATCAGAGAATTGGTTGACGCTGGTGACCTGGTTGTTGGATCGCCAGGCCTTGAGCTCATCGATCTCTTGCTGCTCCATGTAGTCGTTGATGGCCTCGCGACCATCGGCCCAGGCGGCAGATGGCGCCAAAAGGCCGGGCACCAGGGCGCTAAAAAGTGGCGCCAACACAATGCGCTGAAATGGGTTCATGAACTCCTCACAACAGAAGGATTGATTTCCCATTGCGGGAATCAACTGGACCCAGTTCTATTGGATGAGGAAATAATCAGCGGGCCAATCTGATTCAGCTCGAGGTATCAAAAGTTACCCCATGGCGTGAAGGCCGATCTGGCCGATGGCTAGGGACGAACCCTGATCGGAACGGGCATGGGCTGCATCATTCCGCCGCCGCCACTATCGTCATCAGAATCGGTGGACAGCCAGTAGGCCAGGCCGAACAGGGCAAGAACGCCAGAGCAGAGAATGAGTTCAGCCATTGCGCTCTTCCATCTTTGGTCAGCCTAGCCAGGCTCGCCTGGGATGGTGGTGCGATGGCGGCGGTTTGGGGCGGGCTGCTCAGGCGAAGCCCTTGCCGGAATCCTTAGCAACGCACACCTCGAGCTGACGCCGCAGCCGATTGTGGTCGAGGTTCTTGCCGATCAGCACGATCTGGTTTTTGCGGGTGGCGTCGGGCCAGTCGGAGTCGTCGATGGAGAAGCGCTTGCCGGCCAGGTGAAACACATGCCGCCGCTGGCTCTCGTTGAACCAGAGGATTCCCTTGGCGCGAAACACCTCCGCCGGCAGCTGGTTGTCGAGGAAGTTCTGAAATTTGCGCAGGGCAAAAGGGCCTTCTGCCGCAAACGACAGCGAGGTGAAGCCCTCAATGGCCGCGTGGTCGGGATGGTCGGCATGGGCGTGCTCGTGATCATGCCCATGCCCATGGTGATGCTCGTGCTCGTGCTCGTGTTCGCAGTGGCCGTGGTCATGGTCGCAATCGCTGTGGTCCTGCCGGGCAACAATCTTGTCGCTTTCGAACAGCCCCACGCTGAGGAGCAGGGGCAGGGGCACCTCGCCCTTCACCGACCGCAGGATGCGGGCGTCGGTCTTGATCTCGCGCAGCTGGTTTTCCAGGGCCTGCAGGCGCTCTTCGGCGACCAGATCGCATTTGTTGAGCAGCAGCATGTCGCTGTAGACGATCTGGGCCCGGGCCACTTCACCCTGCAGCAGCTCGTCGCTGAAGTTCTCCGCATCCACCAGGGTGATGATCGAGTCGAGCCGGGTGGTATCCCGCAGGTCACTGCCCAGGAAAGTCATGGCCACCGGCAGGGGGTCGGCCAGGCCGGTGGTTTCCACCACCAGATAGTCGACCGGATCAGGGCGCTCGAGGATCCGATAGACCGCTTCAAGCAGCTCGCCATTGATCGAGCAGCAGATGCAGCCGTTGCTTAGCTCCACCATGTCATCGCCGGTGGCCACGATCAGGTCGTTGTCGATGCCGATCTCGCCAAACTCATTGACCAGCACCGCCGTTTTCAGTCCCTGTTGGTTGCTCAGAATGTGGTTGAGCAAGGTGGTCTTGCCCGCCCCCAGGAAGCCGGTGAGAATCGTCACCGGTAGGCCGGTGGGGCGAACACTGCTGGGGGGCATCGAACGGGGCGGTTGGGGGTTGGTTGGACCTTAGGTAGCCAGGGCCTGGGGACTAGAAACGGAAGCTGTTGATGACAAGGGCGCCGGGCTGGCTCCCCGCCCCTGGCGGCCCCTCCGGCTTGGGGAGATCGGCTTGGGGAGATAGAAACGCCGCTGTGACTGAGAAGGCATCGCTCACTTGCTCCTGATGATAACGGTTCTCTTTAGATGGCCCCGGGTCTGTGCCCCGGGCTCCCGTTGTTGGCAGAGCGTGGCTCGTCCAACAACGCGTTTATAAAGGTCAAATTGCAGCTACCCAAGCCATGGTGTTCAACCCCTTTTGCCCGTTCAGCTCGGCCCAGGTTCTGGCTCTCAAGGCCACGGTGCTGTTGCTGCTCACCTTGTTGATCAAAGCCAAGATCCAGATCAAGGCCGCCTCTGCCCTTGGGATCACGTTGCTGCTGCTGCAAACCCTGTTGTTCCTGGCCGCTGGTGGTGCCCTGGGTCTGGTGGCTGCTGCCGCGGGGATCGTCGCCTTTCAGCAGCGGCGCTCGGCGGCCGCCTGAAGTGGGGCGGCTTCACCTTTGCGTGGCAGCCTCAGCGGATCGCTTGCCAGCGCTGGATTAAGGCCTGCGCGCTGCCAGCGTCACAGCGGCCGCCAAGGCCCTTGGCGATCAGGCAGGTGTTGGCGCTGAGGGTGGTGATCAGGTCGCTGCTGGTGCCTGGGCCCGGGGCGAGGCCGTCGGCCACCAGGGGCTGCGCTGCGATTGGAACCCCGCTGAGGCCGCTGATGCGCTCCAGGGCCTTGTTGGCCGGTAACTGTTCGGCAAACAGCATGGGCACCTGGTCGCGCTTGAGCTGGGCCACCACCGCTTGGAACGCCTGGGGCCGCAGGCTGTCGCTGCTGCTCATGCCATCCACCAAGGGGAGTTCCTGGAGCTGGTAGGCCCGGGCCAGGCTGGCAAAGGCCCGGTGGCCGGTGGCCAGGGGCCGGTTGATGGGGATGGTGGCCAGCTGCTGACGGTTCCAGCTGTCGAGCTGTTGGAGGATGGCCGCCATCGTCCGCGCTCGGGCGGCGATGCGGCTGCGGGCCGCTGGTTTGAGCGCGCCGAGCTGGTCGGACACCAGCTCCACCATGGCCTTGGCTTGGCTGGGGTCATGCCACACATGGGGATCCCGGTCGCCGTGATCGTGGCTGTGATCGTGGCCATGGTCATGGTCGTCGTTCAGAGCCTTGAGTTCGGGGCTGCCGGGCACCGCCAGCTCTGCTACTGCCACTGTTTTGTCCTGTTTGGCCAGGGCAGGGGTGAGGCCGTAGCCGTTGATCAAAATGAGCTGGGCTTGGCTCAGCTCTCGGCTTTGCTGGGGAGTTAGCCGGAACTGGTGGGGGTCATCGCCTGGCTCTAGCAGGCAGCTTACCCGCAGGTCGGCGGCGGCCAGTCGCTGGGTGATGTCGCAGAGCACGCCATCGGCGGCGATCACCTCGGGCGGCTGGGCTGGGCCGCAGGCCTGCACGCCCAAGGCGACGGCCAGCGCCAGAGCTGCCGCTGCAGGAATCGGGCGGGGGGTGGGTCGTGGAGCGTTCAAGGCGCGAAAGGGCGGCGGCAACCGCGGAACAATATGAATGATAACGGTTCTCAGCCTGCCATGCCGAGCTGGATTGGGCCCTGGCCCTGCGGTCTCGGTAGGTTTGGGGCTGGCCTGCATGGCTTGCGTGTCGCTTGAAGTGAGCCAGCTGCGGGTGCGCCTGGGTGCGGACCTGGCCCTCGATGGAGTGAGCTTTGACCTGGAGCCCGGCACCCTCACGGCCCTGGTGGGTCCCAATGGCGCCGGCAAAAGCACCCTGCTGCAGGCCATCGAGGGCCAGCTGCCGATCGCGTGTGGGTCGATCCGGCTCGATGGGCAGGCGTTGACGCCGGCCCTGGTGCGGCAACAGTTGGCCTTGATGCCCCAGCGGGGCGAGATCGCCTGGCATTTCCCGATCACCGTGCGCGAGCTGGTGGCCCTGGGGCGGATGGCGGCCCAGCGCCCTGGCTGTTGTGACGTGGAGGCGGCCCTGCAGCGGGTGGGGCTGGCGGGGCTGGCTGGGCGCCGCCTGGACCAACTCTCCGGGGGGCAGCAGCAGCGGGCCCTGCTGGCCCGCACCCTGGTGCAACCGGCCCGGCTGCTGCTGCTCGATGAGCCCTGCGCGGCGATTGATCCCCCCTCCCGCACGGAGTTGCTCAAGGTGATGGGCCAGCTGCGCGATGCCGGGCTCACCCTGCTGGTGAGCAGCCACGACTGGGGCCGCGACCTCGACGCCTATGACCGGGTTTTGGTGCTCGATCGCCACCTGCTCGCCGATGGCACCCCCCAGCAGGTGCGCCAGGCCCTTGGCGACCTCCGGGTGGGCAACCACCGCTGCGGTTAGCTAGTTGAAGGTTAGCTGGATTGCGGTTGGCTGGATAGCGGCGAACTGGCCTGGCGTTGTTGGCAGTTCGGGCACAGCCCAAAGAACTCAAGCGTGTGGAAGAGCAGTTGGAAGCCCTCTGCCTGGGCGTCATGGAGGTGCACGTTGTGCATGGGGCAGTGCTCCAGCACCACGGTCGAGCCGCAATCAATGCAGGTGAGGTGGTGTTCGTCCCGATCGGTGGGGGCGAACAGAGCCTCCCCGCTGGGCTGGTGGCGGCAGCGGATCAGCCCACGCTGCTGCAATTGACGCAGGTGGCGGTACACCGTGGCCAGGCCCATGGGTTGGGCTCCCTGGCGCAGCAGGGCGTGCAGCTCCTGACCGGAGAGTTCCCGGTCGGCGCGGCACAAGGCAGCCATCAACAACTGCTGTCGATCGCTTGGGGCGGCAACCTGGGGGGACATGGCCGAACCGGCTGGGGCGGGATGGGTTGATCCTATGGAGAGTCTCTGGTGGCTGCTACCCCTGCTGCTGGCCCTGGTGATCGGCGGGCTCTGTCCCCTGGCGGGCACCCTGCTGCTGGTGCAGCGGCGGCTGTTCCTGGCCAACCTGGTCTCCCATGCCGTGCTGCCGGGTCTGGCCCTGGCCGTGGCCCTGCGCTGGGATCCCGGCCTGGGCGGGGTGGTCACTGGCGTGGCTGGAGCCTTGCTGGCGGAGCGGCTCAGCCGGGCCGATCGGCCCGGGCAGGGCGGCGATGAGGCCGTGCTCAACACCGTGCTCGCCGGTTTCCTCGGCTTGGGCGTGCTGCTGATTCCCCTGCTCCACATTCGCGTCGATCTCGAGGCGGTGTTGTTCGGCGACCTGTTGGCGGCCTCCCCCGTCGACCTGTGGCGCAGTTTGTTGGCCCTGGGGGCCGTTCTGCTGTTGCTCGCTGTTCGCTATCACCATTACGTCTATCTGGGGGTGGATCCCCTCGGCGCAGCCGGAGCTGGCCTGCCGGTGCGGCGTTTGCGGCTGCTGCTCACCCTGGTGACGGCCTTCACGGTGGTGAGCGCCATGACGGCCGTGGGCGTTGTGCTGGTGATCGCCTTGATGGGAGCGCCGGCCCTGCTGGCCCTGGCCGGGGCGATGAGTCTGCGCCAGGCCCTTGGGCGTTCTGCCCTGGTGGGGATGGCGATCAGTGGGGCTGGCTTCCTGCTGGCGATCCAGCCGTCGGTGAACCTGCCGCCGGGGCCGCTGATCGGCGTGCTCTGCATGGGGCTGCTGCCCTTGGCGGCCCTGCAGGCTGGCCGCTCTTCAACGGGCCGGTAACCAGAGGGCCAGGCGCACCGACTTGGCCAGGGGCTCGATCGCCAAGCTTTGGCCATCGATCAACACGGGCCTGGCCCCATTGCGGTTGCGCAGGGTCAGCAGCAGCCGTTGGCGGGTGGAATCGAAGGCCATGGCGCTGCCAGGCTCCACCTCCCAGCCAGCCAGCGACCGTTGCCGTTGCTTTTGGCCGCGGCGATCCAGGGCCAGCAACTGGGGTTGGGCGCCCTGGCGCCAGTCGCTGATGACCAGCCACACCCGCTCACCGCCCCGGTCGCAGGCACTGGCCAGCACGGCCTCGCCGCCGATCCAGAGTTGCCTGGGGGGCTGGCCGGGCTCCACCAGCTCGAGGGAGCGCCGGTAATCGGGCCAGTGACGCACCAGCAGGGCCCGGCCGCTCACGGGACAAAAACTGCTCAGCTCGCGGCTGCCCGGTAGCACCTGGCGGCGGGCTGGTTCGCCGGGAAGGGCGTGCAAGGTCAGGCCCTCCAGCTCGGGCACGACCATGGCACCCCCCTCCGGCAGCAGCTGAATCGGTCCGGAGGCCGCCTGGCCCAGGCGTTGCTTCCTGCCGCTTGAGCTGAGCAGCAGGGTCTGGCCTGGTTCCAGGGCCGTGGTTGAAGCCTGCACCAGCAGGTCACCGCGCCGATTGCTGCTGAGGTGCGCAAACAGCAGGGGGCGCTCGCTCAGCGGGGTCAGCTTGCCCGCGATCGGGTTGCGCAGGCTGCGGGGTTCGCGCACCAGGTTGTGTTGCTCCAGCGGCAGCAGCCAAAGCTGGTGCGAGCCCCGGCCATCACCGCTGAGCATGGCCACCCCGGAACCATCACCGAGGGGCAGCACGTTGGCCAGCTGGGGCCACACCGGACTGAGGGGCTGCCAGCGACCGTCAGGTTGCTGCACTTGCAGTTGTTCGCCGCCGGCCACCGGCACCACCGCCAGCAGCCGGGGGCGGGGGTCCCAGTGCCAGCGCTGGCGCTGCAGGGGCAGGTCGCGGCGGTCGAGGCCAGCCAGCAGGAGCTGCATGGGGCCTTGGATGGTCTGCTGGGGCAGCAGCAGCAGTCGCAGCGGGTTGCCTTCCCCCAGCCAGGTCCAGTTCAGCTGCGGTTCGAGGGCACTGGAGCGCTCCAGGCTGGCGCGCAGCATCGGCCGGCTGAAGCGCAGATCCAGGGCCGCCGGGCCCGAGCTGGCCGTGGTGGAGGTCAGCTCCAGCAAGCGGGGTGGCCGCCGCAACAGCAGTTGCTGTTGAATCAGGGCCAGGGCAAGGCCCCCGGCCAGCACGAGGCCGACGCGGTTTCGAAGCAGCCGTTTCAAGGTTCCAGCGGCCGCCTGGGCCGGGGAATGGCGGTGATGCGCTGAGCCACCACCACACTGCGGTTCTGTCCGTTGTGCGTTTCCACCGCCATGGTGCCCTGCACCGCCAGCCAGCGATCGGCCTGGGGCACCTGGCCGGGGGGCCAGCGCACCGGCAGTCCCACCGGCGTGGCATCGGCCAGGCAGCAGCGCACCAGCAGGCGGGCCAGCTGGGGCTGTTCGCCTTTCTGGGGCCAGACAAAACCGCTGATCCGCACGGGATCTCCCGCATAGAGGCTGGGGTCGGGCTGGCTGCGCAGCAACCGAACCCAGTCGGTGAGGCTGCGCTGGGCCGGCGGCAGCACAAAGCTCAGGGCCTCGTCCTGGCCCAGCTCGGCAGGCCGGTTGGTGGCCAGGTCGCTGAAGGAGGGGTTGGGTGGGATCGCCAGCACCAGCAGGGCAACGGCGGCGCCCAGCCACCAGCCCTTGGGGGCGGGCGGCCGCCGGGCTGGGCCCTGGACCCATTCGCCCCTGAGCTGGACACCGGCCAGCACCAGCAGCACCACACCGCTCAGGCCCACCAGGGGATGGAACACCCCCCGCAGCAGGAGATCCAGTCGACCGCTGAGGGTGCTTACCAGCAGCACGGCGCCCCAGAGGGCCAGGCAGAGGGATCGCATCACAGCAGCAGCAGGTTGACCCATTGCCCCAGCACCAACACGGCCACGGCGGCGGCGGCACTGGTGAGGGCGATCGCCCTGGGCTTGAACAGGACGCGGAACAGGCCCAGCAGCTTGAGATCAACCACGGGCCCGAGCACCAGAAAGGCCAGCAGGGCCCCCGGCGTGATCTGGGCGGCGAATCCCAGGGCCAGAAAGGCATCCACGCTGGAGCACACCGACACCACGACGGCCAGCAGCATCAGGCTGAGCACCGAAAGGGTAGGGGCTCCCCCCACCGCCAGCAGCCAACTGCGCGGCAGCAAGGTCTGCACCGTGGCGGCGATCGCACAGCCGAGCACCAGCAGGATCGCCAAATCGAGAAACTCGCGGCTGCCGTGATGGAGCACGTCCTGGAGGGGGGGGCGGGGCGTTTGTTCCGGCAGTGGACGGGCCATCGCGGGGCCAACCAGGCCGGTGCGGCGCTCCAGCAGGCCCACTTCGCTCAGGGGTTGGCTGAGCCGCCGTTCCTCCAGCAGCGCTGGCTCCAACAGATCGGTTTCCGGCAGCAGGCGCAACACGCTGGCCAGCAGCAGGCTGAGCAGCAGGGCTCCGCCGGGGCGGGCCGCCAGCAACCAGGCTTGGTTGGGGAAGGCGGCCCAGGTGCTGGCCAGCACGATCGGGTTGAGCACCGGCGCGGCAAACAGAAAGCCCAGGGCGGTGCCCAGGGGGGCACCCCCGGCCAGCAGCCGCCGCGCCACCGGCACGTTGCCGCACTCGCAGGCCGGCAGGGCGAAGCCGAGGGCCGCCCCGGTCAAGGGCCCCAAGAGCGGGTGACGGGGCAGCTTCTGCATCCAGGTGCCTCCGGGGGCCAGCCAACGGGCCAGGCTGGCGATCCCCACCCCGATCAGCAGGAAGGGCAGGGCTTCGAGCAGCAGCCCCTGAAAAATGGCCCAGGCGGTGGCCAGCCAAGCCAAGCAAGCTCTGCAGGTGCCCCCATCATCGCTGCGCAAGTTGCGCTTTTGGAGTGGATTTAGTCCCGCACAACCAGCAGTGCGGCGCAACAGCAGGCCATCAGGGGCCCGGGAGGCAGATTGAAACCCAGGGCGAGGCCGCAGCCCGCCAGGCTGATCGCCAGCCCCAGCCAGGCCGCCCGGCGCAGGGCCTGGCCCAGGCTGGAGGCGCCGGCCAGGGCGGCCAGGGCGGGGGCGCAGATCAGGGCCATCACCAGGGCCAGTCCCACGGCGGCGGTGGCACTGACCACCACCAGGGCTGTCAGGCCGGCCATCACCAGGCGAAGGCTGGCCAGCGGCAACTCCAGCTCGGCGGCGCCCTCCGGATCCAGGCCAAGCCATTGCAGCTGGCTGAAGCCCAGGCGCAGCAGGAGCAGCAGCAGGGCCAGGGCCACCAGCAACTGCAGCAGCTCGGCCGGCCCGGCCACCAGGAGATCGCCGAACAGCGCCGCCTCAAGGTCCACGGGGAGCTCCAGGCCCTGGATCAGCAATACCCCCAGCCCGAGGCTGGCGGCCAGCACGGTGTTGAGCACGGCCTCGGCCTGGCCGCTCCCAGCCCTGCGGCGTGCCATCAGCAGTTCGGCCAACAGGACTGCGCCGATGGCCGCGACCATCCCTCCCACCAGTGGTGGCAGCACCAGGGCCTTGGCCACCACGACGCCCGGCAGGACCGCATAGGCCATCAAGTTGGTCGTGAGCACTCGCTGCTGGAGAACCAGCAGGGTGCCGAGCAGGGGGCACAGCAGGCCGCACAGCCCGGCCAGCAACAGGGGAAGCAGCCACCAGGGCTCCAGCAGCATCGTCATCGCTGACCATGGGCAGGGGCTTGGGGCTCCAGGTGGCCACGGCGCAGGCGTAGGCGGCGCACCGGACGTAGCGCCTCGGGCAGCTCGCCATGGGCCGTGAGCAGGATGGCCGTGCCGCTGGTGGCCAGATCGCGGAGCAGCCTGGCCAGCTGCTCGCTGCTGGCGGCATCGAGGCACGCCAGGGGTTCGTCGAGCAGCAGCACGGCGGCCTGACGGGCCAGGGCCCGGGCGATCAGCCCCCGTTGTCGCTGGCCCCCCGAGAGGGTGGCGATCGGGGCTTGGGCCAGCTCCCCAAGACCCACTTGTTCCAAGACCGCTTGGCTGCGTCGCTCCTGGTCGCTGCAGCCGAGGGCCACCAGCGCGCCCAGTTGGATCGGGTAGTTCCAGCGCAGCGTTGGGGCCTGGGGCACCAGGGCCACCTGCCGCCGTTGGCCCCGCAGGGGACGCCCGGCCAGGCGCACCCAGCCAGAGCCCGGCTGGAGCTTGCCCTGCAGCAGGTGCAGCAGGGTTGATTTGCCGGCGCCGTTGTCGCCCTGGATCAGGGTGCACGTCCCTGCGGGCAGATCGAGGTTGACGGCTTCCAGCAGGGGTTTGCGGCCGTAGCCGAAGCCCAGCTGGCGGGCCTGGAGCAGGGGCACATCCATCGGCAGGGTCGGCGGGTGAAGCGGCACCCAGTCTGCCTGTGGACTGAATGAGAATCGTTATCGTTTTGCTTGAATCGAATGGATGGGGCCGATGGCAGGATTGCTGGACGCTTTGGGGGGCTCCGCCGGGCGGCTCGCGGCCCTGGGCTTGCCGATGGCAGCCAACCTGGCGCCCCTGGTGGTGGCGGCCGATGGCGTGCTCTGCGACCTCACCCGCACCCTGGCGGCCGATCAGGCCCGGGTGGTGTGCCTGATCCCCGCCGGCAGCGATCCCCACCAGGCGGCCCTGCGCCCCCGGGATCGCCAAGCGCTGGCAGAGGCCCAGCTGGTGCTCCTGAATGGTTTCGGCCTCACGCCGGCCCTCGCCCGGCTCAGGATCAGCGCCCCTCGGATTGCGGTGGCTGAGCAGGCCGTGCCGGAGAGCCCGGGACGCGATCCCCATGTGTGGCACAACAGCAGCCAGGCCGTCGCCATGGTGCGAGTCGTGGAGGGGCAGCTGGTTGCCGTGCTGCCCGCCGCCGCTGCCGCCGGGGTGAAACAGCGCAGCCAGGAGGCCCGCGGCGTGCTCGACCAGCTGGGCATCTGGACCGGAGCCCAGATCCGCACCGTTCCGGAGGCCGCCCGGGTGCTGGTGACGGAGCACCGGGCCTTTGGCAGCCTGGCCCGCCGCTACGGCATCCGCGAACTGCCCCTGCTGGATTCCTTCACCTCCGCGGGCGTGTTGCGGCCCACCAGCCTCACCGCCATGGCCAAGGCGATCCGGGAATCGGGCACTCGCCAGTTGTTTGCTGAAGCGCTACCGGTTTCCAAAAGCCTGCGGCGGATCAGCCGCAGCAGTGGTGTGCCGGTCAATCCCACCCCCCTGGTGGCCGATGGCCTAGCGCCTGGTCGCTCCACGGTGCAAACCGCCACGGGCAATGTCTGCACCTTTGTGAACGGCCAGGGGGGGCGCTGCGACGCCGCCAGCGCCGATCAGCTCGCCCAGCGCTGGGCCGCCATCCGTTGACCCGCCGGTCCGGAGGCAACCCCCGAACGTTTTTTACCCCCAGCTCTCTGTCCCATGGCCCTATCGCCGTTTCATCCATCCAAGGCGGCGTTGCCGCTGGTCCTGCTGGGCCCGGTTGGGATTGCCCTGGCGTGCCTCTCGCCAGATCAGGCGCGGGCCCATGGCAGCGCCGCTGGCGCCGAGTTGGCCCCTGGAGCGTTTCAGATGGCCCCAGTGCTCACCATCGAGGGCCATGCCGGCCTGGAAAACAACCTGGAAGACAGGCCTCGCCACTACGCCGTCGACGGCTTATTTGGCGTTGTGATGGAGTGGGGTTTGCCCCATCAAGGTCGCTTTGCCATCGAGGCGATGGTTGGCCCCGCTCTTGTGTGGGGTGAAGCCGAACATTTCTATGGCCGCGTCCATGTTGGTCATGATGATCACGGTCATGATGATCACGGCCACGAAGAGCACGCCGATGAAGAGCATGATCACCATGATGATCACGGCCACGGTGGCGCCCCTTTTCGTCGGGCTGATGTGAGGGGACAGCTTCAGGCGCGTTATGACCCCAATGACAGGCTGTCCTTCACGGCTGAGTGGAAGCCTTACTACGTGACCAAAACCCAGGGCGAGGATGTCAAAGGCCTCAAAAACGAAGTAGGTGTTGGGGTGGTCTGGGCCCTGGGTGACGGTGATGTGAATTTCGCCCTAGGGGACGGCCTTGAAACCGTGGCTGATGGTATTTTTCTATCCCTTGAAAATAGAACAGGATGGGAATCGGATGGCACCTATATCGGCAACTACACCGACCCCTGGGTTGGTCTGGGATTCAACATTGACAAGTTGAATGTGACGTTCTCCGCCGGGCCTCGCTTTTACAGCCCCGGTAGCTACTCGGGCCTATCCAGCCGTACGGATTGGGGAGGGGAACTGGCCCTTGAAATTCCAGTGACTCCGGGCGCTGTGCTGTTTGCCCACTGGAAGCCGATCTACAGCAGCCAGGGTGGCGAGGGTTGGGGGCGCGGTTGGCAGCATCACATCGGCACGGGGGTGACCTTCCGGTTCTGAGAGCTTGCAGGCCTTGCACTGCTGGCGTTCAGGAGCTGGTCCCGTTCTTGCCAACGGGGCCATGGGGCAGGTCAGGCCCCAAACCAATCCGGCACCGCCTCGAAGCAGGCAGCGTTGGTCTCGTTTTCGCGCGCTTCCACCTTCCAGCAGCAGCTCCGGCCCCCATCGCGCCCCCTCACCAGGGCATTGGCCCAGCCCCACACCAGTTGGGCACTGGCCTCCATGCCCACGTTCTCCATCACACGCAGGTTGAGCGCACCCTGGCCATGCAGCTGCTGCCAGGTGGCGAGCAGGGGATCGTCGGCATTGACCAGAAAGGTGTGGTCAAACTGCTCTTCCAGCTGGTCGCGCAATTCCCCCAGGCCAGAGAAATCCACCACGAAGCCGTTGGCATCCAGGCAGCTGGCTTGAAACCAGCAGGTGAAGCTGCGGCTGTAGCCGTGCACAAAGCGGCAGTGGCCCGGGTGGCGCCACTGGCGATGGCAGCAGGGAAACCCGCTGAAGGTCTTCGAGCAGGTGAAGGCTGCGGACATTCCGCTGGAGCGTGGATGGTGCGGGAAGATTCAGGGCAGATCGATCAGCAGCCCGTGCAGGCATCATTTCAGGCCCTGGATCCGGCCTCGATCAGCGCTTTGATAGCCAGCCTCCGCTTCAACGAAGCTGGCTTGATCCCAGCCATTGCCCAGGACTGGCTCGATGGAGCCGTGCTGATGGTGGCCTGGATGAACCGGGAGGCAGTTGAGCGCACCCTAACCAGCGGCGAAGTGCACTATTGGAGTCGCTCCCGCGCGGAGCTCTGGCACAAGGGGGCCACCAGTGGCCACACCCAGAGCCTCAAGGGGTTGCGTTTCGACTGCGATGCCGATGTGCTGCTCCTCACGATTGAGCAGGGCGGCAATGTGGCCTGCCACACGGGGGCCCGCAGCTGCTTTTTTGATGCTGGCCCCAGCCCCAGCGGTGGCGGCCCAGCGGCGGCGCCGCCGCCTGCCGATGTCTGCACCGAGCTGATGCGGGTGATCGAGGGCCGGCGCGACCGGCCCGAGCCCGGCAGCTACACCAACAGACTGCTTGAGGGGGGCGACAACCGCATCCTCAAGAAGGTCGGCGAGGAGACTGCCGAGTTTGTGATGGCCTGCAAGGACGCCAACCCGGCCGAGATCGCCGGCGAGGCGGCCGACCTTGTCTTTCATCTGCAGGTGGCCCTGGCCCACCACGGCGTCCCATGGCGCCAGGTGCAGCAGGTGCTGGCCTCGCGGCGGGGTGCGCCCCGCCGCCAATGAGCCACCAGCAGGCCTTGCATCAGGCGCCGCAAGGGGCCCCATCCAGGCCCGCAGCGCCGTCATCGCCCTGCAGTCCAGGCTGGCGCTGAAGCCACAGGAAGGTGGCCTTGTCCCTAGCCGTCAGGCGGAGGATCGGCGTTGGTCCCGGCACCGCCGCCATGGCGTCTGCGCTCTCGTCGCTATGGCCCCACATCCCAAAGGCATGGCCCAGCTCGTGCAAGGCCGTGGCCTGGATGGCTTCGGCCCGCTGGCCCGGGCTGATGCTCACTTGCACCCGGGGCTCAAGCCAGGATGTGGTGCCTCGCTGCCTGGGTACCAGCTCGAGTTCGGCGCGGCCATGGCTGGCCCTGCCCCGCTGCAGGGGCGGGCGGCGGCGCAGCAGCCTCACCTGGGCCTGCTCCGGGTGCCCAGCTCGGCTGATCGACACCAAGTCCGCCCAGCTGGCCAGGGCTTTTTCCACGGCTTGGCTCCAGGCCTGATCCCAGCGGGCCGAAGGCCCCTCAGCGGAGGCTGGTTCAACCCATACACACCAGTGTTGGCGGCGCGGCCAGCCATAGGGGGTGGGCACGAGTTGGTGGCGGTAGTCGGCGCTGGTTTGCTCGCTCGGCTGGGCGGTGCCGGCTGGAGGCAGCAGCCAGAGGCTGCCCAACAGCAGCAGGCTGCGGCAGATCCGGGCCACCCCCCGGCCCATCAGCTGGCCGGCAGTCCCACGCCGCGAGCCATCAGGGTGGCCAAAAAGGGCACCAGGGCAAATCCCACCAGCTCGATATTGAGGATCCAGGCCAGTCGGCTCGCCAGGGCCTCACTCACCTGGGGGAGGTCACCCTTGCGCAGGGGGATGGCCCAGAGGATGTAGGTGATGGTGGGGTAGAGCGACAGTCCGCCCACCCCAAGATAAATTCCCACTTTCCACCAGAAAAGCGGATTCTCCGTATAAAACTCGCTGCCCTGGCCGAAGTAGAGCACCCGCAAAATCCCGCTGACCAGCAGGGCAAGGGCGGCCAATCCGTACACCACATCGGTGATCACCATCAAGGTGGCATCGGCCTTGTTGGGATTGGCCTTGATCAGTCGCCGCTCCAGCACCAGAGCTCCAAAGCAGAGCATGAAGCTGAGGTAGTGCACATAGGCCACCCCAGCTCTGGAAAGCACCTCAGGGGGAATGGCGGCAATGCCGGACATCTGCAGCAGGCAACGGCTCCCAACGCTAACCAACCGAACCCTGCCGCGCTTTGAAGGGTCGCTAGAGGGGTTGAAACAGCCCGGTTCTTGCACGTGGGCACGGCAGCACCCATCGGGACGCGGCAAGTTGGAAGCTTTTCTGCTGGTTTCCGCCAAGGTGTGGATTCCCCCTAGCTTCAAATCACTGCGTGGGGCAACCATGGCCAGCTCCTTGAGTGCCTATCTCGGTGAAATTGGCCGGCATCAGTTGCTCACCCCCGAGCAGGAGCTGACCCTGGGACGCCGGGTCCAGGCCATGGCTCAGTTGCAGGAGCGCTGCCGCGAAGCGGGCGGCAACGGCCCGGCCTGCGCCTTTGATGATCTGGAGCGCAGAACGCTCAAGACCGGTGAGCGGGCTAAAAATCAGATGATTACCGCCAACTTGCGGTTGGTGGTCAATCTGGCCAAGCGCTACCAGAACAAGGGCCTGGATCTGTTGGATCTGATCCAGGAAGGCACCCTGGGCCTGACCCGCGCCGTTGAGAAATACGACCCCACCCGGGGGCACCGCTTCAGCACCTACGCCTACTGGTGGATTCGCCAGGGCCTCAACCGTGCCCTGTCGACCCAGAGCCGCACGATTCGCATTCCGGTGAATGTGAACGAAAAGCTCACCAAGCTGCGCGCCGCCAAATCGCGCTTTCTCCAGGCCAACGGGGTGGCTCCAGGGCCAGCCCATCTCGCCCGGGTCATGGATCTGCCACTTCAGGAGGTGGAAGATCTGTTGGGCTGTGAGCTGCGCAGCATCACGGTCAGCCTGCAGGGGGTGGTGAAGTCGAAATCCGATCCCTCCGAACTGGTGGATGTCCTGCCCAGCCAGGAGCTTCCACCAATGGAGCGGGCGGAGTTGGCTGAGCGCACGGCCATGGTGTGGACCCTGTTGGATCGGGCCAACCTCACCGCCAAGGAGCGCAGGGTGGTGATGTTGCGCTTTGGCCTCGATAGCAGCCATGAGTGGCGCACCTTGGCCGAAGTGGCCCGCCACATGGATTGCAGCCGCGAATATTGCCGCCAGGTGGTGCAACGGGCCCTGCGGAAGTTGCGGAAAACCGGCATTGAGAGTGGGTTAGTGGAGGCCGAATAGCCCCTGCTTGGGCTTTGAATGGCTGGGTTGGTTGCGGTGCTTGCCATGAGCGAATCCGTTGATGCCCAGGTGCTGGACAGCACGGTGGTTGATGAGGCGCTCCTGCTCAAATTGCTGCGCCGTGCCGGCCGCACGATGGCGCGGCCGGCCCTGGAATGCCTGGAGCTGTTGCTCGATCCAGAGACGCCAGCGACGGCCAAATTCACAGTTCTCGCTGCCCTCACCTACCTCTTGGTGCCCTTGGATCTGATTCCTGATTTCATCCCTGTTGCAGGCTTCAGTGACGATCTGGTGGCTGTGACGGCCCTGCTGGGGCTCTGCACTAGACACCGCACTCCCGCCGTTCGCCAGCGGGCCCAGCGCAGGCTGGATCGCTGGTTCCCCATGAATCGCTGATGGCCCTGGCCACCCTCACCCCCGACCAGCTGGAGGATCTGCAGAGCTTCCTCAAGGATTGGCTGCGCCACACCGGACGCACCCAGGCGGATCTGCGCCGGGCACTCCAGGCCAGCTCCATTCGCATGCCCGTGCTGCTTGAGGTGCTGCAGCGCACCTATGACAGCTCGGGCCTGACAGGTTTGGCGGAGCAGCTCTGCGCTGTGGAAGATCTCTGGCACAGCGAGGATGGGGGCCTGGAATTGGCTGCCAATGGCCTGCCGGGCCTGGAGGCTTCCTTCGGTCAGCTGGACCTGCTGTTGCAGGAGATACGCCAAGACCAGCAATCCTGAGCTTTCCCGCCAGACTGCCGGTGACAGCCCTGATGCCCCGATGAATCCGATTGGCCCCCTCTGCTCGACCCTGGTCGTCGCCGCTTCGCTTGCCTTCGCGGGTTTGCTCGGGGCTGGGCCGGCCGTCGCCCAGGCAGAGAGTTTCTTGGTGGGTCCGGGTAGTTCCGTGGGCCCCTCCACCAAGGTGAAGGCCAAGAACTGCGTCACCGGTCCGGATGGGTCGATCACCTGCGACACCCAGTTGGAGAATTCCCCGAGCGATACCCAGGCAAAACCGATCTATGACCAGTTCAAGAACTGAGGCGTGCCAGTGATGACCGGGTTGCGTCGTTTGTTTGAAGACACCACCTACCTCAAGCTGGTGGACCGCAGCGAGCAGCTGCTGGCCAAGGTGCTGGGGCTGGTGCTGCTGGTGGTGATGGTGGCCGCCACCATTCAGTTGATCGTCTCGGTGGCCTGGTCTCTCAGCCAGCCCGCCACCCCCTGGATGGCCAGCCGGCTCAACAGTGTGTTGGGCGATCTGCTCACCCTGTTGATCGCCGGGGAGGTGCTTCAGAACATCATTTCCTATCTGCGTCGCCATGTGGTGCAGATCGAATTGGTGTTGCTCACCGCCATGACAGCGGTGGCAAGGAAAGTGATCGTGCTGCCGCCCGGCGCCGAGAACAAACCCCAGCTGCTCGCTGGGCTTGGTGTGGCGGTGCTCACCCTGGCGGCGGCGTTTTGGTTGATGCGCAACCTCAACGCTCGCCGGCCTGCTGCCAGAACAGGGCCAACCAGATGGATCCGGGATCAGGATCCGTAGCAACCAGCCGATGACGGCGGTGGGCTGCAATCAGCAGGCTGTCACCAGGGCAGAGCTGCCGCAGCTGGTTTTCCCCCTCGAACTGGATCTGGGCACTGCCTTGAAGCAGGGTCACCCATTCGTGGTCTGCCTGGTCGTACCAAAAATCGGCTGGGCTGCTCGCCTGGCAGGAGTGAATTCGCTCGAGTCGCCAGGTGGGCAGCTTGAGCAGCACTTCGCTGCGTTCCTGGCCAGCGGCTGGACAGGTTGATTGCAGCAGGTTGGAAGGGTCAGCAGTCGCCGGTTCCCCTTCTCCCCAACGCCGGCCGATCGCAAAGCCCCTGCTGCTGGCGAGGGCCACGACGTCCTGGTGGCTGCTGCAGTCCTGCAGCGCCTGGCGAAGGTTGGGATCGCTTTCGCTGAGGGCGATGAAGCCATTGAGCTGGCGCACCTTCTCGAGAAATTGCTGCAGCTGGGCTTCAGCCACCTGTGCTCTCCACCGATTTGATCATCCGCCAGCGCAGGAAGGCCTCCCCAGCGAAGATCACGGTTTCTTCAGCCTCGATCTGCCAACCCAGCCGTAACAACAGTGGCTTGGACAACTGACTCGCCTCGGTGTGCCAGTGACGGCAACCTTGCTGCCAGGCATGCTTTTCCAGGCCTTCAAGAATTCGACGGCTGCGGCCCTGCCGGCAGGAGCGGCCCCGGCAGTAAAGCAGGGAAAGCCGTTCAATTGGATCCAGCACGCCAAAAGCTTCAATAACCGTCGGATCCCTTGGATTAGAGCTGGCCAGGCCATATCCCTTGATCAGTGCCTTGGCCAAGGCATCACTGCGGTGGCCATGGTTGGCCCAGGCCTCAATCTGGGCAGGGCTGTACAGGCCCTTGGCCTGGGAGATCACGGCATCGCGATACACCTCTTTGAGCTGATCAAGATCGCGTCCAACCAGCACACGTAGGTCGGGCGGAGTCTTCCTGGTAGGAATTGATTTCAATAGCTTGGCAAGCACTGGCTATGGTGTACATTTTGAATGTAATCACAGGGCTGGTCCCTTTCATTCCCCTAATCCCCTAAATCAATGCTGATTGGATCGGAGTTGCTTGCCAAGGTCAAAGAGCTTGGCGATGTGGGTAAGTCGGAGATCGTTCGCGCTTGCGGCTATGTCTCGAATAAGAAGGATGGCGGAGAGCGGCTCAATTTCACGGCATTTTACGAGGCCCTGCTGGAAGCCAAGGGTGTTGATCTGGGTGGCACCGGCAAGGTCGGTAAAGGCGGCCGTAAACTCAGCTATGTGGCGACAGTGCAGGGCAATGGCAACCTGCTGATCGGCAAGGCCTACACAGCCCTGCTCGACCTCAAGCCCGGGGATGAATTCGAGATCAAGCTGGGCCGCAAACAGATTCGTTTGATCCCGGCCGGCTCCACCGACGAAGATGAAGATTGAGCCCCTAGCCAGGGCTGGCCAGTGTGACAACCCGGCCCTGCTCGCTGGCGAATGCCTGATAGTCCGCCGGGTTGCAGGACATCAGGATGATCTGAACACCCTGCTGGATGCCCCGGTTCAGCATCCGGTGGACTCCCGCAAGGCGCAGGGGGTCGCTATTGGTGAAAGCATCGTCAAAGATCAGCGGCAAACACCCGTCGTAACCGGGCAGCAGAACCTCGGCTAGGGTTAGCCTCAGGGCGGTGGCCAGCTGCTCCCGCATGCCGCCACTCAGCTGCTCAAAGCCATAGCGCTCCAGGCCCTGTTGCAGCGCGAAATCGCCAAAGCCGCGTTTCGGTTCAAATTCCAGGTGAACCCGATGATCCCAATCATTTAGATCGGCAAGGTAGGGCCCGATCGCCTCCTGCAGCGGTTCGCTGTAGCGCTCGGCAAAATCCTCCCGGGCCCTCTGAAACAGCGATTGCAGAACCTGCAGGGCGAGGGTTTGGCGCTCGATGGCTTCCCGCTCCGCTTGGGCCGTCTCGAGCCTGGCAAGGCAGTGTTCAACCGCTGCGGCTGGATCTTCCACGGTCAGGCCCAAGCAGCGTTGCTCGTTCTGGCCCCGGCTGGTCAGCAGAGCCTCCTTTTCGGCATCGCGTTGCTGGAGCAGCGTCTCGATCCAGTTGTCGTTGCTGGGATCGGTTTGGCTTGTGGCCTCGGCATCTGGCAAGATCGCGCCCGCCAAAACCTCCCGTAGGGAGGCTTCCAGGGCGCCCAGCTCGCTCCTTTGGTTGTCGAGGTCTTGGCGGCGATTCGCCAGGTTTGCGGCCAGGGCCTCCGGGGCGCCATGGAGCTCGTCCAGGGCCAGTTGCCGTTCTTTCAAGGTGGCCAGGGAGCCGTTCAGCTCGGCCAGCCGCTGCTCCAGGCGGCCGCTGGCCGTGGTCTGTGCGCTGAGCTTTTGGCGGTTGGTTTGCAATTCGGCTTCGGTCTGCAGCCGGCGCTGGTTGGCCAGGCTGCTCTGGTTGCGCAGGGCGTCGAGCCAGCGTTCCAAATCCGGCCTGAGCTCTGGGAGCACACCCTGTGCGGCGAGGGCCTGGCGGAGCGGCTGATGGCGCTCGAGATGGCCCAGCAGGCGTTGGCGCCGGGGTTCGAGGGCGCCGATCTGCTCGCTCAGCCGGCTCCAGGGGATGGCGCTAGCGGCCTGGCGCAGCCGGGCCAGTTCCCGATCCAGATCCTGGCGTTGGCCCGCGATCAGCTCGGCCGCCTCGCTGGTTTCGATCCCGGCTTGCTGCTGCAGGCTGAGCAGGGCCTGGCGCCGGGCCTCGAGGTCGTTAGCGGCCTCCTGGCTCGCCTGGCCCCCACCAGGACTGATCCGCAACCGCACGCCGCTGCCAATGCTGAGCTCGGCGGTGCGGCTGAGCTGCAGCGTTTCCCCTGGCTGCAGGGCTTGGCCGTCGAGGGTCACCGATTGGTCGGCAGCGAGCACGGCAAGGGCGGTTGCCATCGCCTGGCTGCGGGCCTGGGCCTGGGCCAGCTGTTGCTCGGCCTGCCTGAGGGCCCGCACCGTGGCCTGATCGATCGGGACCAGTTCCGCGAGCCGTTGTTTGCACAGCTGGGCTTCCCGTTGCAGGTGCTCGAACTGCCGCTGGTGCGTGTCGAGCTGCCTGGCCTCCTCCTCGAGGCTGTCGAGGTCAAGCAGTTGCTGGGCCAGGGCCAGCCGCCCTGCCAACTCCTGCTGGAGGCCATCCAGCTCCAGCAAGGCCTGTTCGCTGGCCTGGCAGCTGGCTTGGTGGGAGCTTTGCTCCTGCCGGGCGCCGGCCAGCTCGTCTTGCCAGCTGTGCCGTTGGGCCTCAAGGCTGAGGCTTTGGCGTTGCAGTGCCTGCTGCTCAGCGAGAGCCAGTTCCAGGCCGGCACAGTGCTGCTGCAGGGGCGAGAGCTGGGCCTGGCGCAGGCGCAGCTGGCCTGCCAGTTGGCTGGCCCGCCGCAGCCGGGGCCTTTCCTCCGCGTCGATGGCCTGCAGCCTGGCGCTGATCCGTTGCAACTCCTCCATGGCCGACTCCAGCTCAGCGTGGTGGGCGCGGGCCTGGTCCAGGGCGGCCTGCGCCGCCTGGCAGCGCTGCCGGGCCTCGGCCAGGGGCGAACCGGCCTTCACCTTGCCGGTGGCCGTGAATTGCTGGTCCAGCTTCGCTTGCAGCTGGTCGCTGACCAGCCGATCCAGGGGAGATTCCAGGGCTGCTGCGGCACCCCGTTGCTGCAACTGCTGAACAAGGGATTGGAGGTCATAGGCCTCGCTGGGGCCGGCCAGCAGGTTGGTGCCCGACTCTCCCTGACGCACCCATAGATGGCCCCAGCGCTGGGGCAACTGGCTGTGTTTGCGACCCTCAACGGGCCCCTCCACCCCCAGCAGGCGGGCCAATTGCTCCTCCGCGGCAGCCCCCTGCAGGGAGACGCCTGCGTCGCTGCCCAACTGGCAGGTGCCACTGGCGCCGGAAAAGCGTTTGCGCAGTTCCCACCTGGCTCCGGCCGCCTCGAAGCCGAGTGCGATCTCTGGGTGCCCGCTGTGCTGGCGGGAGCGCAGCTCATCCACCGCCCGACCGGTGGCACTCGCCCGCAGGAACAACACCTTGTGCAGGGCCTCCACCACCGTGCTTTTGCCGGCTTCATTGGCTCCGCCCAGCAGGGTGAAATGGGGATCAAAGCGAAGTTCCAGCTGCGCGTGGCGGCGCACTTGGCGCAAGCTGGCATGGAGCAGTCGCATCGTTAGCCCTGCAGCTGCCCAACGGTGTGGTGCAGTTCCGTGAGGGCAAGGCGCAACAGGGCTGGATCCCATCCATGGGCGCCGAGTGCATCGACGCCAATCCCTGCGCCGGTTGCTATGGCCTGCTGCAGTTCACCGGCCACCCTGGCCACCAGCGGATCGCAGGGACGCTGGGTGAGCTCGGCTAGCTCAGCCTCGCCTGGAGCGGCTTGGCAGTGCCCCCGCAGTTTGAGCCGCAGCAGCTGGGCTTCCAGGCGCTCCAGCAGGGCTGCGTAGCGGCGGTGGCCGGCCAGGCTGAGGCTGCCGCTCACCTCCAGCAGCAGTAGGTCGCTGCCAATACGGCCGCCGAGCAGGGTCTCGAGCTGATCTTCAAGCCGGTCCAGGTCGCCATCCTGATGCAACTGAACGCGGAGGGGGTGCCAGCCCAGCACCCCGGTGCCCAGGGGTGTCACCTGGGGCACCATCCCCCGCCCGATCCGAGCCTGCAACACCAGCCCCGAGCGGTAGTCCGCGCTGCGGGGGAAGCGGTCGGGCTCGGGGCTGCCGCTGTACCAAGCCTTGTCGGAAACCTGTTTGACCCCATGCCAGTCACCCAAGGCCACGTAGTCGACCTGGTTGAGCCAGGGGCCCTCAAGGCGCAGCCGGTTGTTGACGTTGTCGCTGCTTCCATCCAGATCGGTGGCGCCGAAACCATGCACCGACCCATGGGCGAGCACCAGCCGGGGCTTGGCGGCCGGCAGTTGGGCCCAGTTGACGCCCTGGAGCCAGCCGCAGGGATCGCCGCTGTCGCGGCGGCGCAGGAGCGGGCAGGGAAGGATGACGGCCGTCTCCAGTTCCAGGGGCGTGGGCCGCAGCAGCACCTCCAGATTGGCGGCGCGTCGGTTTCGTTCGGCTCGGAAGTAGGGGCTGTGCCAGACGCTGCCCGGGCCGCCGTGGTCGTGGTTGCCCGGGATCATCACCACCGGGCAGGGGATGGCCCCGACGGCGGCACACACGGCACTCACATCCGCCTGGCCAGGGGTGGGGGAGTCGAACAGATCGCCAGCCACCGCCACCAAATCGGCCCCTGTGCTGGCGACATGGGTGGCGATCCGGCCGATCGCCTGGAGCCGAACCTGGCGCAGCAGGGCCCGTTTGTCTGGGTCCAGGACCCGGCCATAGGGCTTGCCGATCTGCCAGTCGGCAGTGTGCAGCAGGGTGAGCGGTGGCGGAGGGCTGGGGGCCAGGGCAGGGGAAAGGGCAGCGGCTCCTGTTTAGCGCCTGCGGGAGCACACTGGAATCAGCGATCAAGGGTGCCTCTGGTGTGGCAGCAGCAAGCTCAGGCGCGGTGCCTTCATCAACAGGGGTGGTTCGGCGGCCTGGTTGCGGTGGCCCTGGCGATTGCTGTGCTGCTGGGCGTTGCCCCAGCCTCGGCGGCTGGTTTGTCTGGTGCTGAGCTATTCAGCAACCATTGCGCCGGCTGCCATGTCAATGGCGGCAACGTCATTCGTCGGGGGCAAACCCTGAAGCTGGCAGCCTTGGAGCGCCACGGCATCGATGGGCCCGAGGCCATCAGCGCAATCGCTGCGGCGGGGCGGGGCCAGATGTCGGGTTACGGGGCCGTGCTCGGCGAGGGAGGGGCCGATGCCGTGGCGGCCTACGTATGGCAGCAGGCGCTGCTCGATTGGCCGCGGGGCTGAGAGGGTTCAGAACGCCTGGATCCAGGGGTAGATCTGCACGGCTGTCCAGATCCCCTGGCGCCAGTAGACATCGGCTTTGACGATGGCCTCGACGCGCTGCTGATCCTCGGCCTCAAAGATGCCGAACACATGGGTGCTGCCCTCTGTCGGCCCGAGTGTGACCAGGGTGCCGGCGTCCTTGAGTTGCTGGAGAGCGGCGAGGTGCTCTTCTCTATAGGGGATGCGCCTTTGGAGCGCGTCGTCGCAGTAGGTGCCCCAGAGCACGAAGCGCATGGCCGATGTGTGCATGAAACCACCTGACCCTAGGGATCGATTCGCGGCGGTAAGAATGGTGAGCTGCCGGGCCGATGCCTCAGCTCAGCCAGCCCACCCATCCATAGCCATGCTTCGCCTCTTCTTGCTTGTCGCCAGCACCACACTTGTAGCGGCTCCGGCCCAGGCCAACATGATGCAACAGATCATCGTGGGCAAATGCTCCAGCGCCATGCAGGCCGATTTTCAGAAGTCAGGGAAAACCCCGCCTGCCGGCATGGTCAATGACACCTGCAGCTGTGTTGCCGATGGCATGCTGAAGAAGGGTCAGAGCCTGGATCAGGCCAAGACCACCTGTGTGAAGCAGTCGACGGCCAAGTACAACCTCTGAGCCCCTTGCTGCCCCCCGGGCCAAGCCGTCGACTGGCCGGGGTGCTCAGCCCGGTGATCCCCGAGCTCGCGGCCCTGGTGCGCCAGACCCCTGGCACCCTCTCGTTGGCCCAGGGCATGGTGGGTTGGGACCCGCCCGATACGGTGCGAGGGGCCGTGGCTGAGGCGATGGCGGCCGGTGGACCCGAGCTGCACCGCTATGGCGGCCTGCAGGGCGATGCCCCTTTGCTGGAGGTCATCACCGCCAAACTGTTGAGCCAGAACCGACTCGATCTCGATGGGGCGGCGGTGCTGGTGACGGCCGGCAGCAACATGGCTTTCCATGCCCTGGCCCAGGTGATTGCGGAGGGTCCGCCGGGGGAACCCAGTGAGGTGATCCTGCCGCTGCCCTGTTACTTCAATCACGTCATGGCACTGCAGCTGGCTGGGGCCGTGCCGGTGCTGGTAGATGGGGGTCTGATTCCCGATCCGCAGCGCTTGGCGGCGGCAATCACGCCCCGCACCCGCGCCATCGTCACCGTGTCGCCGAACAATCCCAGTGGCGTTGTGGTGCCGGGCCGGGTGCTGCGCGAGATCAACGCGCTGTGTGCGTTGCACGGCTTGTTGCACATCAGCGATGAGGCCTACGAGCTGTTTGTCCATGGCAGCGAACCCCATTGGAGTGCCGGCTCCCTCCCTGGCAGTGCGGCCCATACGGTGTCGCTCCATTCCCTCTCCAAGGCCTATGGCATGGCCGGCTGGCGCCTCGGCTATGCGGCCGTGCCGGCGGGCCTGTTGCCGGCGCTGCACAAGGTGTTGGACACGGTGTTGATCTGCCCGCCGCGGCTAACCCAGCATGCCGCCCGGGCGGCTTTGCAGGCCGGGCCCAGCTGGTGCGCGCCCCGGATCGCCGGCCTGGCTGCTCGCCGCCAACAGCTGCTGGATGCGGTGGCCGTGCAGCGCAGCCAGGGGCTGCCCGTGGCCCTGCTGGCTTCGCCCGATGGGGCGTTCTACGCCCTGCTGCAGCTCGAGCGGGCCGCCGCTGGCCCGCTGACGGGCGACACCCTGATGCGGCGCCTTGTGCAGGAGCACCGGGTGGCAGCCCTCAGCGGGGAGAGCTTTGGGTTCGATCCGGCCCATCCCGGCGGTCCGGTGTTGCGGCTCAGCTACGGCCTGCTCGATGGCCCCGACCTGGCCGATGCGCTCGAGCGCCTGTTGCTGGGGTTGGGGGCCTTGGTTAAGGAGGGGATCCGGCGGCGGGCATAGGCGTTGGCGACGGTTCAGGCGTCAAGGCCGGCCCGCAGTTCGGCGCAGAAGCGGCCGGCGGCGGCGGCCACATCACCCTGCTGGCCATGGGCTGCGGCCATCACCTTCACCAGGGCGCTACCGACGATGGCGCCATCGGCGCCCCAATCGCGCACCTGGCGGGCCTGGTCAGGCCGGGCGATGCCAAATCCGACCGCCACCGGCCCATCTCCCTGGGCCTTGAGTTGACCCACCAGCGGCCCCACCCTTGATTCCAGGCAGGTGCGCACCCCCGTTACGCCGGTGACGCTGACCAGATAGGTGAAGCCGCGGCTGGCGTGGTGGATGCGGGCCATCCGCTCGCTGGGCGTGGTTGGCGCCACCAGGAGGATGAGGTCGAGGCCGGCGGCGGCGGCGATGGCCGAGAGTTTCTCCGCTTCTTCGAGGGGCAGGTCGGGCACCACGAGCCCTGCGGCGCCAACGGCAGCGGCGGCGGCGCAGAAGGCTTCCATCCCCCGGTTGAGCAGGGGATTGCTGTAGGTGAACAGCACCACCGGGATGGTGAGCTCGCCCTTGAGAGAGCCCAGCATGTCAAGCACCAGCGCCGGAGTGGTGCCGGCGGCGAGGGCCCGGCTGGCGGCGGCCTGGATCACCGGGCCGTCGGCCAGGGGATCGCTGTAGGGGATGCCAAGCTCCACCAGATCGGCCCCATTGGCCTGCAGGGCCAGCAGACAGGCGCGGGTGTGGGCAAGATCCGGATCCCCCGCCATCAGAAATGGCATCAGGGCGCAGCGGCCCTGTTGCCGTAGGGCACTGAAGCGCAGCTCGATGGGGGTGGGAGCGGCAGACACAGCGGTGGCAGGAGCTTTGGCCTGTGAGCCTATGCCTCGCCGGGTGGGGGCTCGGCGAGTTGGCCGCTCTCGCGCAGCAGCCGTTCCTGCTCTTCGGGGCTGAGGGCGTCAAATTTGCGCTGCAGGGCTTCGGTCGTGAAGGCGTCGTAGGCCTCGCGGTATTGGCGGCGCTGCTGGATGAACGTCATCTGGCCGGAGACCACCCGGAAGAGATAGCTGGCGGTCCAGGCCAGCACCAGGGCCATCAACAGCGAAGCGGAAGCGATGCCCGCGGAAAACCCGCCCAAGCCTCCTGCCTGGGCCACGGCATAGCCCGCACCCCCCAGGCCCAAAACGCCCAAAGCAAGCAACAGGGCCTTGCCGTTGGTCATGCGTCCACGTTGCCCTGGCCAGCCATGCGCAAATTGATGAACGGCGAAAACAGAATCAGACCGGGGAAGAAAAGGAAGACCAGCCCGTAGACCCCGAAACGCTCCAGTTTTCCCATGACCGTCCAGCGCTTGATCATCCAGACGTAGAGCAGCAGGGGGATCGCCACCAAGTACGTGCCCCCCAGCAGGGTGTAGGCCGCCAGAACCAGGAGCAGATCCGGGGGCAGGGATTGGACAAATCCTGGCAAGGGCACGGCTAACCCGGCGTGTGCCCTCAATTTAGAGTCCTGCGGTCGGGGGCATGGCGAAATTGGTAGACGCAGCGGACTTAAAATCCGCAGGCCGCAAGGCTGTGGGGGTTCAAGTCCCCCTGCCCCCACTGGTTTTCACGCAACAGTGGCTCTGGAGCATCAGAAGAGCTACTGTTGCTTGATCTGGCAGAAGCCGGCGGGCCCTGCCCGCGCACGCCGGACATCAGCACCCGCGCCCCCTTCGCTTCCAGGGGAGGGCTTGAATAGTCCAAGTCCCAGAGCGGTCGCTCTGCAGGATTGCTCATTGTGATCTCCCACTTCAAAATGGTGGGACCAGAGCAATTTGGTGCGACATCCATATTCGTCAAACGTTCCATGTTCCCCACCTCTTCAACTCCAGCCTTGATGTTCATGAACCCAGTTCACCCCTCCAGCCACCCGGGCCGGAGCCGCTATCCCAGTTGCTCGCTCAGCCGTCGCCCCCAGGCCCAAGCCCAACCTTCCGCCCAACTGCTCAGCTGGGAGGAGCTGCTGGGGCAGCGTTGAAGCTGTTTGAGCTCCAACCAACCCCATCGCTATGGCGCCTGCAGGCGCTCGCGCTGGAGATAGACCCGAATCAACTTCTCATCCATCAGACCCTGGCGGGCGAGAGGTGCCTCGTTGCAGCGTTCAAACAGCTGGAGCAGGCTGCTGGTCTGGAAAGAGAAGCCATGGGCAGTGGCGATCGCCACCACATCCGGGGCTGTGATCACCTCATTGAGCTGGTCGCGGAGCGCTTGATCTTGCTGAATGCGGCCCAGGAAGGTGAACAGGGCCTCGCGTTCGCTGGTGTTGGGGTCCAGGTCCATGCAGGTTGCCTCGGGCTAGGCAGGGTGATCGAGCCAAGCTAGGGCGCTTGACCTGGCCATAACCCCGGAGCCAAGCAAGCCTTCAGAATCGCTCCATACTCCAGTCAGATCGGCTCCATCGGATGAACTTCCTGCCCAGTGCCCTCGAAATCCTTGTGGGCATCGCGCTCCTCTTTGGTGGTGGGGAGTTGTTTGTGGCAGGCTCCTCGGCCCTGGCCCTGCTGCTCGGCATTCCCCAGATTGTGATTGGGCTCACGGTGGTGTCCCTGGGCACCAGTGCTCCGGAGTTGTTTGTCAGCCTGATCTCCACCGTCCAAGGGGGAGATGCCATCGCCGTCAGCAACGTGGTGGGCAGCAACATTTTCAACGTGATGGTGGTGCTCGGCCTCAGTGCCGTGGTGGTGCCACTTCGGGTCAAAAGTCGCTTGGTGCGGCGGGACGTGCCCCTGCTGTTGGGCGTGTCGATGGCGGTGTGGGGCATGGCCTCCGGCGGCCGCCTCACCTGGCAGGCCGGCCTGGCTCTGCTGGTGGGGGTTGCGATCAACCTGATCTGGGAGATCCGCACCGCTTCGGAGTATCCCGATGACGACAGCGACTTCGACGAGGGCGACCGTGCCACCCCTGCCGTGGCTGCCGCCAAGCTGGCCGGTGGCCTGGTGCTGTTGGTCGTGGGTTCCCAGGTGCTGGTCAAGGGCGCCACTGCTGCCGCCATCGGTCTGGGCGTTACCCAGACCGTGATTGGGCTGACTATTGTGTCGGCTGGCACTTCGATGCCCGAACTGGTGACGTCGCTGGTGGCGGCTTACCGCGGCAAGGCCGATCTGGCCATCGGCAATGTGGTGGGCAGCAACCTGCTCAACCAGCTGTTGATTCTGGGCGTTTGTGGCCTCTTCTCAGGGGAGGGATTGGTGGTGGATCCGGTGGTGGTCAGCCGCGATCTGCCGGTGATGGTGCTCACCACCCTGGCCCTGCTGCCCATCCTCTGGACCAGGGGGGTGGTGACCCGCCTGGAAGGGGGGATTTTGGTCGGCCTCTACGGGCTCTATCTGGCGGAGCAGGTGCTCTCGGAAACCCTGACCTCAGCACAGGACGAGTTTCGCTTCGTGGTTCTGGTGGCTGTGGTGCCCCTGGTGCTGGTCTTTTTGGTCTGGCAGATGCTGCGTTGGCGTCAGCAGCGCCCCGCCTGAACCTCATGGCAGCGCCACTGATGGCAAACTGCGTAAAACAAAATTAATGCCCATGCTGCGCAGACTCTCCACAGTCCTCCCCCTGATTGGCGCCCTTGCGCTTGTGGGCTGCGCCAGCGATGGCGGCGGCATCCAGAGCCAGAAGCTGGCGGCGATCAAGAGCCGGGGCAGCCTGATCTGCGGTGTGGACGGCAAGCTACCTGGCTTCAGTTTTGTGGGCCCCGACGGCAGCTACAGCGGCCTGGATGTCGATTTCTGCAAGGCCACAGCGGCCGCGTTGCTCGGCGATGCCGCCAAGGTGACCTACCGCGACGTCAGCAACACGGAGCGCTTCGCAGCCCTGGGCAGTGGCGAGGTCGATCTGCTTTCGCGCAACACGACCATGACCCTCAGCCGCGATGCACCTGGCGGCAATGCTCTTGCCTTTGCCCCCACCACCTTCTACGACGGTCAGGCCGTGATGGTGCCTGCAACCAGCGGTATCCAATCCCTCAAGGACGTGGCTGGCAAACCAATCTGTGTGGAAACAGGCACCGCCACCGAGCTGAACCTGGCCGACCGGATGCGGGAGCTCAATGCCGCCTACACCCCCCTGAAGTTCCAATCGGGTGACCAGACCTTTGCGGCCTATCTGCAGGGCCGTTGCGTTGCCGTCACCTCAGACCGCTCCCAGCTGGCGGCAAAGCGAACCGGCTTCCCGAACCCTGCAGGCCACATCCTGTTGCCCGACGTGCTGAGCAAGGAGCCCCTCAACCCGGCCACCGTGAATGCGGATCCGGCCTGGGCCGATGCCGTGCGCTGGATCGTTTACAGCCTGATTCAGGCCGAGGAGATGGGGATCACCGCCGCCAACATCGACGCCAAGGTTGCCGAGGCCCAAGCCAACAAGAACCTCGCCCAGCTGCGGCGATTCTTCGGCGTGGAGGGAGATCTCGGCAAGCAGCTGGGCCTGCCCGCCGATTTCGTTGTCAAAGCGGTGAAGGCCGTGGGGAACTACGGCGAGGTGTTTGAACGCAATGTGGGCACGGGCTCGCCCCTCAAGCTCGAGCGCGGTGATAACGAGCAATGGCGTAACGGTGGCCTGATGTATTCACCGCCCTTCCTGTGAGCAGCTCGATCTCCGTTCTGCAGCCATGACCAGCCGGGCTGCCCCCCCCCCCTGGTGGCGCAACCGCCGCCTGCTGCCCTGGCTCGTGCAGGGCGTGGTGGCCCTTGTGGTGGCTGTGGTGGTGGCCTTCCTGCTCAGCAATCTGCTGATCAACCTCACGGCCCGCGGCCTGCTGCTGAGCTGGAGCTGGCTGGGTAATCCCGCCGGCTTCGACATCTCCGAAACCCTGCTGCCCTTTGACGCCAGCCTTCCCTATTGGCGTGCGTTGCTGGCTGGGCTGGTGAACACCTTGCGGGTGGTGTTGGCCGGCCTGGTGGGGGCCACTGTGCTCGGCACCCTCGTAGGCACTGCCTCCTTCAGCTCCAACGGCCTGCTCAAGCGCCTGGCGCGGATCTACGTGGAGCTGATCCGCAACATCCCGCTACTGCTCCAGCTGGTGTTCTGGTATTTCGTGGTGTTTCTCGCCTTGCCCAAAGGCACAGAGGCCATTCAGCTGCCTGGAGTCGTTCTGGCCCAGTCGGGCCTGTTTCTGGGCTCCCCTGAACTGGTGAACGGGGTCTGGAAGGCCCCCCTGCATTTCACCGTGGAGTTTGGGGCCCTGCTCACGGGTTTGGTGGTGTACACGGCTGCGTTCATCGCCGAGGTGGTGCGCGGCGGTGTGGCCTCTGTGCCCCAGGGCCAGTGGGAGGCGGCCGGTTCCCTGGGCTTCAACCCCCTGCAGACCCTGCGCCGCATCGTTCTGCCCCAGGCCCTGCGGGTGATTGTGCCGGGGCTCAACAGCCAATACATCTCCCTGGCCAAAAACTCCTCCCTGGCGGTGGCCTGCGGCTACACCGATCTGTATTCGGTGGCCGAAACCACGCTTAACCAGAGCGGCAGGGCCGTGGAGGTGGTGCTGATCCTGTTGGGTTCCTATCTGGTGATCGACCTGCTGATTTCGGCGTTGATGAACGGTCTCAATGGCCTGGTGCAGTTGAGGGAGCGCTGAGATGGCGACTGTTCCTCCCCTGATGCGCCGCCCGAGTCCATGGCAGCGCCTGCGCCGAGGCCTGTTTGCCAGCCGCGTGGACGGACTGATTTCGATTGTGCTGATCGGAGTGCTGCTGGCCGCGGCCCTCGGCTTTGCCAAGTGGGTTCTCTTCCAGGCCCAATGGGCCGTGATCAGTGCCAACAGCACTCTGTTTGCGATTGGTCGCTATCCGCTGGAGCAACAGTGGCGCCTCTGGCTGCTCACGACCCTGCTGGCGGGGGCAACCGGGCTGAGCTGGGGGCTGTTGAGGGCCTTCCCCCGTTCGGGCTCTCCAGGGAGCCTGTGGCCCCGCAATGACCGCTGGGCCCTAGCCATCTTGGTGGGGCTGGCCATCTGGCGGCCCATGGCACTGCAGCTCGCCCTGGCCATCCAGATCCGCTGGTGGGCGATCACCGGCCTGTTGCTGCTGGCCCGCTGGGCCGCTGGTCGCTGGGGCCAGAGGATTCCGGTGCCATCCCGCCGTTTGGTTCCCCTGATCTGGCCCCTGCTTTATCTGGTGGGCATGGTGTTGATCGCTGGCGGCCTAGGCCTTGTCCAGGTGGTTCCTTCGGAATGGGGTGGACTGCTGCTCACCCTGCTGATGTCCAGTTTTGCCATCTTGCTCTGTTTCCCTTTGGGCGTGCTGCTGGCCCTCGGCCGCCGCAGTGAGCTCCCCCTGCTGCGCTGGGGTTCAGTGCTCTATATCGAGTTCATCCGCGGAGCGCCGCTGATCACCCTGCTCTTTCTGGGCCAGAACATTCTGGGCTTTCTCCTGCCCGGCGGCTTGGCGCCTGATCGGGTGTGGCGGGCGGCCTGGGTGCTCACCTTCTTTGCGGCGGCCTATGTGGCCGAAGCGGTGCGCTCCGGCCTGGCCGCCCTTCCTTCCGGCCAGCTGGAGGCAGCCCGCTCCCTGGGGCTGCCGATGGCCCAGGCGCTGGTCCATGTGGTGCTGCCCCAGGCGCTGCGGGTGGCCCTGCCGGCTGTGGTGGGGCAGTTCATCACCCTGCTGCAGGACACCACCTTGCTTTCCCTGATCGGCTTGCTCGACCTGCTCGGCACCGCCCGTACCGTGATGGCCAATCCAGCCTTCCTGGGCAAAAACGCCGAGGTTTATCTGTTGTTGGCGGTGTTGTTCTGGTGTTGCTGCGCCGCCCTGGGGTTGGGTAGCCGCGCCCTGGAAGTTCGCCTAGACCCCCATTCCCTCCCCACAGCCCATCTCTCCCCAGCCAAGGCATGAGCAACTCCAACGCCGTGATGATCGAGGCCCGTGGGGTCGAGAAGTGGTACCCCAATGGTTTCCATGCCCTGCGGGGGGTGGATCTGACCGTGCAGCAGGGCGAGGTGGTGGTGATCATGGGCCCCTCGGGCTCTGGCAAAAGCACCTTCCTGCGCACCTTCAACGCCCTGGAGGATTTCCAGCAGGGCTCGATTGTGGTGGATGGCATTGCCCTCACCGACGACCTGCGCCAGATCGATGCGATCCGCCGCGAGGTGGGCATGGTGTTCCAGCAGTTCAACCTGTTTCCGCACCTCACCGTGCTCGAAAACCTCGCCCTGGCGCCTGTGCTGGTGCGCAAACTCCCCAAGCCGGCCGTGGAGCGCCGCGCCCGCGAGCTGCTCGAACGGGTGGGGATCGCCGAGCAGGCCCAGAAATACCCCGGCCAGCTCTCCGGCGGCCAGCAGCAGCGGGTGGCGATCGCCCGCTCCCTGTGCATGGAGCCCCGGGTCATGCTGTTCGATGAGCCCACCAGCGCCCTCGATCCGGAGATGGTGCAGGAGGTGCTCGAGGTGATGCAGGGGCTGGCCCAGGACGGCATGACCATGGTGGTGGTGACCCACGAGGTGCGTTTCGCCCGCCAGGTCGCCCATCGGGTGGTGTTGATGGATGCGGGGGTGGTGGTGGAGATCGCGCCGCCGGAGCAGTTCTTCACCAATCCCCAGCATGAGCGCAGCAAGCAGTTCCTCAGGCAGATCGGCTGAGCCGGCCTAGAGCCCGAACTGGCGGCAGACCAGAAACGGAACCAGCAGGGTCATCACAGCCGTAAGCGGCAGGCCGTAGCGGGCCACATCGAGGAAGCGGTAGCGGCCCGGGCCAAACACCATCAGGTTGGTCTGGTAGCCCACGGGGCTCAGAAAGCTCTGGCTGGCGCCGAACAGCACCGTGAAGATGCCGGCCAGCGCTGGCATGCCAAGGCCGATGGCCAATTTGGCGGCGATCGGAATCAGCATGGCCACGCTGGCGGCGTTGCTCATCACCTCGGTGAGCAGGGTGGTGAATAAAAACACCGCCGCCAGGGCCCAATAGGTCGGCCAATGTTGCAGTCCGTTCAGCAGGCCCGTGGCCAACGCCTCGGCTAGGCCGGTTTTTTCTAGGGCCACGCTGAAGCTGGCCAGGGATCCCAGCAGCAGAATCACATCCAAACGGATCGAGCGCTGCAGTTCGCCGCTGCGCAAGCAACCGGTGGCGACCATCGCGACGGTGCCTAGCAGCACCGATGCCACCAGGGGCACCAGGCCAAGACTGGGCAGCAGAATGGCCAGCAGGCCAATGGCCAGGGCAAGTTGCTGGCGGCTCACTGTCGGCAGGTCGTCCTCCAGCTGTTCGAGCACCACCAGGTCGTTGTTGGCCTGCAGCCCGCGGATGGCGTCTTTGGGGCCCTGGAGCAGCAGCACATCCCCTTCGCGCAGCACCGCCTTGCCCAGGCGCTCGCGCAGCACGGCGTTCCCCCGGCGCAGGGCCAACACCGTGGCGTTGTAGCGCTGGCGGAAGCGCATGTCGCGCAGGCAGCCACCGGCCAGGCTGGAGCCCGAGGGCAACAGCACCTCCACCATCCGCTGACTGCCAGACACCGTGTCTGCGGTGTCTGGGCTCTCAGGGGTGGGCGCGAGCACGATGGTGTGATCCTGTTGCAAGCGCAGCAGGTCGGCGCGGTTGCAGCGCAGCAGCAGCCTGTCGTCCTGTTGCAGGGGCCGGTCGGCCAGGGGCGGGGTGAAGCGCTCTTGGCCCCGATGCAACTCCAGCACGTCAACATCGAAGCGGCGCTGCAGGCGGCTGCCGTGAAGCGACTGGCCGATCAACTCCGAGCCGGCCGGAATCATCACCTCGGTGAGGTAGCCGCTGTTGGCCAAGCCACTGACCAGATTGTCATCATTGATGCCCCGATCGGGCAGGAAGCGATCAGCCAGCAGGGCCATCACCAGGCTGCCGACCAGCCAGACCCCGAGGCCGATGCCGCTGAAGCTGAACAGGCTGAAGGCGCCATAGCCCAACGTTTCGCTGACCTCACTGGCCAGCAGGTTCACCGAACTTCCCAGCAGGGTGAGGGTGCCGCCCAGCACCGTGGCGAACGACAGGGGCAGCAGAACCTTGGAGGGGGAAACCCGGCGGCGATGGCACCAGCCCTCAATCACCGGCAGCAGGGAGGCCACGATCGGGGTGTTGGGCACAAAGGCAGACACGGGCCCCACGACCGCCGAGAGCAGCACGATCATGCGCTTTGGCGATCGGATCGCATCCGATCCGATCAGCCCCCGCAGGCCATCGAGCGCCCCGGATTTGAACAGGCCAGCGGAGAGGGCAAACAGCGCCATCACCGTGAGCAGAGCGGGACTGCCAAATCCGGCCAAGGCCTCGCCGGGCTCCAGCACCCTCGTCGCGATCAGAAGCGCAACCGCCAGCAGGCCTGTGACCTCAGGTGGAATCACCGCCCAGACAAACAGCGTGATCGAGAGGAGCAGCACCCCCAGGGTGATCAGGGCGCCGGGCTGGAGGGAGCCCTGCAGGAGCTCGGTCAAGGGGGGCAACCGAAAAAGGGATCTTAATCCGTGAAAAGCCTTTAATCTACGGTTGTCTGATCGGGAAATGGGTTTGATTAGTTTCCTGGTAGGTCGGCCAGGGCCTCGCTGGCGCCCATCACCACCAGCAGCTCGCCCGCCTCGAGCACATGGGAGGCCGGAGGGTTCACGGTGAGCTGGTTGTCAGGTCCTGCGGCCAGCACGCTGACGTTGTAGTTCTTGCGCAGGTTGATGTCGCGCAGCGAGTGGCCAATGAAGGCCTGGGGCACCCTGATCTCCTCGATGCTGTTGCGATCGTCCAGTCTCAACCGCTCCAGCAAATTGGGTCGCACCAATTCCATACCCAACCGCTGACCCTCCATTTTGGAAGGAAATACCACCCGATCTGCCCCCACCCGTTGCAGCATTTTCATGTGCAGATCGCTGGTGGCCCGGGCAATCACCTGCTTGACCTGGCTGCCAGCGCCATCTTTGACGATCAGGGTGGCCGTCACGCTGACCTCGATCGGTTCACTCATGGCCACCACCACGGTGCTCATGTCCAGCACACCGGCGGCCCGGAGGGCTTCTTCGTCGGTGCAGTCCACCACCCGGGCTTCAATGGCCGGGTCGATCTGACGCAGTTCATCGATGGCCCGCTGGCTGGCATCGATGGCCAGCACCTCCGCCCCGGCCTTGGCCAGTTCGCTGCACACGGCCGAGCCGAAGCGCCCCACGCCGATCACGGCAAACCCTCCCCTTGCCGCCCCTTCGGAGGGGTTCCACTGCCACCAACTGGTCATCGGATCACGCCTCAGATGTAGAGCTCCTCGCGGGGATAACCCACGCGGGGTTGGGGCCGGCTGCCATAGATGGCGGAAAGCAGCAGCAGGATTCCCAGTCTGCCGACAAACATGCCCACCATCAGCACGAGCTGGCCCCAGCGATTCAGCTGGGCTGTGACACCGAGATCCAGGCCCACGGTGCCGAAGGCCGACATGCAGGTGAACAGTTTTTCAAGGAAATTGAAGCTGGTGCGGGTCGGTTCACCCAGGCTGGTTGGGCCAAGCCCCAGCAGCAGGGCCATCAGGATCACGAAGATCGCTGAAGCCACCGTGACCCCCACCGCCCTGAGCACCACCGTGTCGGGAATCTGGCGGCGGTGGATCACCACCTCCTCCCGGGCTTGCAGGGTGGAGCGGGTGGCCCCCATCAAGGTGGCGAAGGTGGTGGTCTTGATGCCGCCACCGGTGCCACCCGGGCTGGCTCCGATGAACATCAGCACAATCAGCAGCAGCAGGCCGGCGTCGGAAAAGGTTTGAATTGAGAGCGGCACGGTGTTGAAGCCGGCCGTGCGGGCCGTGATCGATTGAAACAGGGTCACCTGGAGCCTCTGCCACCACTGCAGGTTCTCCATCACCCCTCCGGCAGCGAAGTGCTCGGTGAACAGCAGCCCCAGGGCGCCGATGCCGATCAACAAGACCGTGCTGCGCAGCACCAGCCGGGTGTGCAGGCTGAGCCTGCGCAGCCTCTGCAGCCGATTTCGGTTGCTCCAGAGGTCGTTGATCACCCGCCAGCCGATGCCGCCCACCACGATCAGCAAGGCGATCACGCCGTTCACCACCGGATTGTCCCGGTAGCCCTCCAGGTTGTCGCTCCAGAGGCCGAAGCCGGCGTTGTTGTAGGCGCTGATGCAGTGGAACAGCGCAGCCCAGAAACGTTGCAGGGGATTGCTGATGTCGGTGAAACCGAAGCCATAGAGCACAACCGTGCCCAGGCCCATCACACAGAAGCCCGTGATCAGGATGCTGTTGAAGGTGGGCCCGATGCCGCCCACGCCGAATTCATCAAGGGCGCGACCCCTATCCAGCCGGTGGCGCAGGCCGGAGTGGCCCTGCACGAATCCTTGCAGAAAGGTGGTGATTGCCATCAGGCCCAGGCCACCCGTGATGATCAGGGCGGCCAGGGTGACCTGGCCGAAGCCGGTGAGGTCACGGCTGACGTCAATGATCGAAAGGCCCGTCACCGTGATGGCGGAGGTGACAGTGAACAGGGCCTGCCAGAGCCCCACGTCGTTGCTGGAGCAGAGCGGGCTGGCCAACAGTACGGTGCCAACCAGGATCACCAGGGCACCGGTGACGACCGTGAACTGGGGCACGGTGAGTTGGTGGCGCCAGCGCAGCGGGCCGGTCCAGGCGGAGAGGGTCGGCTGGGGCGCCGCGGGCCCACTCGAACCCTGGAATTTTGCTGGGGCGGGCAGCCGCATCGAACCATTCAGCCGCCGATAGCCTAATCAGTCTGGAACTGGGGTTTTTCGCGTGACCCAGCCGTTGGTCGAAAGCCTCCCCACCATGATTGGCGCCGCCGTGGAGGCCAACCCCGCCATGGGCTACGGCGCCATCGCCCTGGTGATGCTGCTCGAAAACCTCATCCCTCCCATTCCCTCGGAGGTGGTGATGCCCTATGGGGGCTATCTGGTGCATCAGGGTCGTCTTGAGCTCCTACCCACCGTGCTGGCCGGGGTGCTGGGCACGGTGCTGGGGGCTTGGTTTTGGTATGGGATCGGGCGACTGATCAACGAGGAGCGGATCACGCAGTGGCTTGACCAGCGGGGCCGGTGGCTGGGCCTCAATGGGGAGGATCTGGCCCGCAGCCGGCGCTGGTTCAGCCGCCATGGCTGGGCGCTGGTGTTCTGGGGGCGGCTGGTGCCCGGGGTGCGCACCCTGATCTCAGTGCCAGCGGGCATGGAATTGATGCCCCAAGGGGCCTTTCTGCTCTGGACCACCGCCGGGAGCCTGATCTGGACCCTGCTGCTCACCTTGGCCGGCCAGGCCTTGGGCAAGGGCTATGACCAGGTGGGCGGCTGGCTTGCCCCCTGGGGCCGGGCGATCGGCGCAGGCCTGCTCGTGGCCCTGGCTGGCTTCGCTCTGCTGTTGGTGGTCCAGCGCCTGCAGCGGGGCGACAGACCCAACTGAGTGTTGAGGGTCGGCCCAACCGGGATTGACGACTCTTAGTGTTCCTCATCCCGTGGCGATTCGGGCCCACTTGAGAGGGTTTTCGATGTGATCGCGCTTGATTGGTTGACACCATGACGGTCTTTTTGCTGCAGACCGCCTGGCTTGTGCCCCTCTATCCCCTGTTGGCGGCCGTGGCCTCGCTGGCCTGGTCGCCCGGTTTGATTTCCCGCACGGGTCCCCGCCCCTGTGGCTACCTCAATCTGGTCATGGTGGCCGTGGCCTTCAGCCACAGCTTGGTGGCCCTCACCGCCCTGCACACCAATGCCCGGGCCGGGGCCGAGGCCCTCTACCGGCCGATCAGTTTCGGCTGGACTTGGCTGGATACGGCGGGGTTGCGGATTGGTTTTGATGGGCTGGTGACCGAACCGGCCCTGATCGCCATGGCGGTGATCACGGGTCTGCACCTGCTCGTGCAGATCTATGCGATCGGCTACATGGAGATGGACTGGGGTTGGCCGCGGTTTTTCGGCTCGCTGAGCTTCTTTGAAGCGGGCCTCTGCGCCCTGGTGCTCACCGATTCGGTGTTCTTCAGCTACGTGATCCTGGAGCTGCTCACCCTGGGCACCTATCTGATTGTGGGCACCTGGTACAACCAGCCACTGGTGGTGAAGGGCGCCCGCGACGCCTTCCTCACCAAGCGGATCGGTGACCTGATCCTGCTTGCCGGGGTGATCGCTCTGCTGCCGGTCAGCGGCACCTGGAACTTCCATGGCCTGCAGGGCTGGGCCGCCGACCTCACCAACAATGGTCAGGCCCTGCCGGCGGGTTTTCAGTTGATCCTGCTGGCCCTGATTGCTGGACCGATGGGCAAATGTGCCCAGATCCCCCTGCATCTCTGGCTCGATGAGGCGATGGAAAGCCCCCTGCCCTCCACCATCCTGCGCAACGCGGTGGTGGTGGTGGGGGGCGCCTGGGTGCTGCTGCGGCTGGAGCCCCTGCTGGAGCTCAGCCCCTTTGTGCAGAGCGTGCTGGTGGTGGTGGGCGGCTCCACGGCGGTGGTGGCTTCCCTGATCGCCTTGGCCCAAGTGGATGTCAAGCGGGCCCTCTCCTTTCTGGTGAGCAGCTGGCTTGGCCTGTTGTTTGTGGCCGTCGGCCTGGGCGGCACGGCGGTGGCCGACCACCTGCTGCTGGTCTACCCGTTGCCGATGGCCCTGCTGTTGATGGCGATCGGCACCGTGGTGATCAGCAATGTCACCCAGGACCTCACCCAGCTCGGCGGGCTGTGGAGCCGCCGGCCCTTGATGGGGCTTGCCTTTTTGACCGGTGCCGCCGGCCTGATCGGGCTGCCGCCCTTTGCGGGATTTGGCGCCCTGCAGGAGCTGCTGGTGCTCACCGCCGCCAGTGCCCACCCCTGGCTGCTGGGTGGGGTGGTGCTGCTCAGCAACGCCCTGATCAGCGCCGGCTTGATCCGGGTGTTCGGTCAGATCTGGGCGGGCCGTGCCACCCCCTTCACCAAGCGCTCCGCCGAGGTGCTCTGGCTGATGGTGCTGCCGACCACCGCCTTGATGGGTTTGGAGCTGCATCTGCCCCAGCTGCTTGTGCGCAACGGCGTCTATGCGCTGACACCGATTCCAGGCTGGGGACCCCAGGGTTGGCCCCTGGTGGTCTCCACCCTGGTGGGAGGAAGCCTCTCGGCCCTCTTTTATCTCAGGCCCCATGGTCTGGCCAGGCTGCCCGATTCCCTGGCCGGCCTCCAGGAGTGGCTGGCCCACGACATGCAGACCGAGCGCTTTTATCACCGCACGGTGGTGGCCCTGGTGCTCGCCCTGGCCCGCTTCGGCGCCTGGAGTGACAGCCGGCTGGTGGATGGTTTCAGTGGCGGCACCGGTGCCGTGGCCATGGCCGGGGCCCGGCGGCTGAGCTTGACCACCTCGGGACGCTCCCAGGCCTATGCCCTCACCCTGGTGCTGGGCGTGCTGCTGATGGCGGCCTGGCTGATCGCCGACCATCCCGGCCCGGTGCCCCCACTTCTTCAATAACCAGGCTGCCATGACCCTGCTGCTGTTGTTGCTGTTGCCGCTGTTGGGGGTGCTGCTGCTGCCCTTGCTCAAGGAGCCCCCCTCTGGCTTGGTGAAGAGTTTGGCCGCGGCGGTGGCCCTGGCCCAGCTGGCCGTGGGGTTGCTGGCCTGGCGCCACCCCCCTGCCGCGCTCACGCTCACCTGGCTGCCAAAGCTGGGCCTGAGCCTCGATCTGGCCCTCGATGGGCTGTCGTTGCCATTGGCCCTGCTCACGGCTCTGCTCACGGCCATGGCCGTGCTCGCCTCACCGGCAGACCAGGGCCGGCCAAGGCTCTATTACTCCTTGATGCTGGCCACCAACCTGGGTGTGATGGGGGCTTTTCTGGCCCAGAACGCCCTGTTGTTTGTGTTTGCCTTCGAGCTGGTGCTGATCCCCACCACCCTGCTGGTGGCGATCTGGGGCGGCCAGCGCCGCGCCGGCGCCGCTATCCGCTTCCTGATGTACGGAGCGGTCTCGGGCCTGAGTCTGTTGGGTGGCGTTCTGGCCTTCGGCTGGTTGGGCCAGGGAGCTGGCGGGGCCACGGCAGCCATCGATTTCAGTTACCAAGCCCTGGCGGCCACACGGCTGCCCGCCTCGGCCCAGGTTTGGGTGCTGGCCCTGCTGCTGCTGGGCTTTGGCATCAAGTTGCCGGTGGTGCCCCTGCATGGCTGGCAGCCGATCAGCTATTCGGAAGCCCCCGCTCCGGTGGTGATGCTGCTGGGGGGCGTGGTGTCGAAGCTGGGCGCCTACGGCTTGCTGCGTTTTGGGGTGGGTCTGCTGCCCGAGGCTTGGCAGGCCTTGTCGCCCTGGATCGCCGCCGCAGGCGCCCTGAGTGCGGTGTATGGCGCCCTCAATGCTGTGGTGGCCACCGATATGCGCCGCCTGATGGCCTACAGCTCCCTGGGCCACATGGGCCTGCTGGTGCTGGCCCTGGCAGCCGCCACCCCGATGAGCCTGCAGGGGGTGATGGCCCAAGTGATCGCCCACGGTCTGATCGTGGCCCTGTTGTTTGCCTGCGTGGAGCTGATCCAGCGCAAGACCGGCACCACCGAGATTGCCGAACTCTCCGGCCTGCTCAATCCCATCCGCGGCCTGCCCTTCACCATGGCCCTGTTGTTGCTGGCGCTGATGGCGGCGGCTGGCATTCCCGGTCTCGCTGGCTTCCCAGCGGAGCTGCTCGTGTTCGAGGGCAGTTGGACCGTGTTCCCCAGGGCCACCCTGGTGTGTCTGGTGGCTTCTGGTTTTACCGCTGTCTATGCGGTGCGGCTGTTCAACAGGGTGGGCTTCGGCAGGCTCGATAACAGCCGCGCCGACTGGCAAAGCACCCATCTGGGCGAGCGCTTCCCCGCCCTGGTGTTGACGATGCTGGTCATTCTCGCCGGCATCTGGCCGACCGGACTCACCGGCTGGAGCGAGGCCAGCACTGCCGCCATCGCCCTGCGCTCCCAGTTGCCCGTATGAAGCCCTCCACCCATCGCTTCGCTGATGTGATCCACCGGCTCGAGGCGGGCGGCTCGATGCTCCCCGACACGCCGGAGAACCTGCAGCAGATCATCGGTATCTACAAGGCCTATGCCGTGCCGATGGATTTCTATTGGCGTGACCTGCTCTACATCGCTGAGCAGGTGTTCCTCCAGCCGCTGCCGGCCTTCAAATACGTCATCTCCCAGGCCTATCTCGATCGGCCCAACAGCTACGCCGGAGCCCAATCCAAACTGCCCATCTGGCGGGGCACCGAGAAGGCCCACCCGGAGTTGCTGGCCTTCATGGAGCGGGGCGAAACCCGCCCCATGCCCAAAATCCTCCATCACCTCTGGCACGACCGGGTGAACATGGAGTTTGCCGAAGCCTGCATGCAGGCTATGTTCTGGCACCAGGGCATGGGCGGCCGCTTCAACGACTACCTCGAAAGCGAGGCCTATCGGACCAACGCCGACCGGGCGATCAAGGCCTATTTCCAGGGCAATCTCGTGATGTCGGGGCTCTACAAGTTGTTTCCGGACATGCTCCTGGAGCAGGTGCGCCAACTCAGCTACTACGCCAACCTTGGCCTGTTCTGGGAGGTGATGGCGCCGGTGTTCTTCGAGATGAGCGACCTCTACGACGAGGGGAAACTCACCTCCGTGCCCCAGGCGATGGACTTTCTGGTCAACGGCATCTTCGCCGTGGCCGGCCGGCCGATCTATCACCACGTGTTCATCCGTGGTGAGTGCTTCGAGATCATCCCCAAGGGTGAGGGGTTCACCTGGCTCTATGAGGCGGCCCTGCCCTATGTGGAAGCGGTGTTCTATCGCACCTCCCCCTTCCGCGGCACCAAGAGCTACAACGCCCAGGCTGACCAGGTGCCCGCCGATCAGGCGGAGTTCCACTACGGGATCCTCTACGCCGATGTGTATCCCGTGGGCTCGGCGGGCATCCCGCCCACCCTGCTGATGCAGGACATGCTCCATTTTTTGCCGCCCTATCTGCAGGCGATGTATCAAACCCACAAGCGGGGGGAAGAGGATCAGCTGATCCAGCTGGGCATCACCTTCCAGCGCTCGATGTACAACGTCACCTCAGCGGTGATCCAGGCCCTGCGCTGCGCCCTGCTCTATCCCCTCGACGACGTCGATCCCGAGCATCTGCTCGCCAATCGCCAGTTCTTCGAGGCCCAGATGGATCGCTTCCTGCGGCCCGAGGCGCGCCTTGCCGACATCCAGACCCAGGATTACCGCTGATGGCCACGATTCTGGAAACCGCCGCCGCCGCCGGGATGTTCACCACCTTGCTGGCCGCAGTGGATGCGGCCGGCCTGCGGACAGCCCTGGAGGGGCCCGGCCCCTTCACCGTGTTTGCCCCCGTCGATGAGGCCTTCGCCGCCCTGCCCCCCGGCACCGTGCAAACGCTGGTGGATAACCCCCCCCAGCTGGCCCGCATCCTCAAGTATCACGTGATCGCCGGTGCCCATAGCCGCGAGGAGCTCGTGAGCCGGCCGGAGTGGGAGAGCCTGGAGGGAGCGCTGGTGGCGATCCGGCGGGCCGATCCCTTCGAGGTGAAGAACGCCACCGTGGTGAGCGCCGACATCGCCTGCGACAACGGCATCGTGCACGTGATCAACCGGGTGATCCTGCCCGGGTAGCACCACTGCCTGCTCCTGCGGCCGAATGACCACGGGCTGCAGGAAGCCCCTGAACGACCGAAGGCGTTCAGCCGATCAGCGGCACTTCTGGGGTTCGGTGTAGGTGATCGACTGGTAACGCCCATTGGTGGTGCGCACCGTCACGCAGTTGTTGGTGCGGGGCTGCTCCCAGTAGCTGAAGGCGCTATCACCGATCTGGGTGCCACCATGGTAGGTGTAGCCCTTGCGGGTCATTTCACTTTCGGCGCTGCGACCCTTCACACCCACCAGCGATTGGAGCTCGCTCACGGGAGCACCGACGCGGGCTGGCTCAGCGCTTGGGGTCTTGCTGCTGTTGCCGGCGATCAGGCCGCCGATCAGGGCACCCAGTCCAGCGCCCAGCAGCGCAGCACCGGTTGCCTTCTGCGACGAATCCTCGAATTGGGCGTCGGGGTTCTGCACCTGGTCGAGCTTCACAGAGAGGCGGCGCTCCTCACCGTCGTTCCAGAGGAACACATCATGGTAGGGGCTTCTCGTTGTGGCGCACATTCTTGATGCCGCTATAGGTCTGCACCTGCAGCGCACTGGTGTTGGGGCCGGAGAACACGAAGTCGGTGCCGCCAGCCTGCTTGTGCTTGAAGGTGCTGTGGCCGTTGAAGGCTTGATATCCGCCGCTCGTCAGCTTGCAGCGACCCTGCGCCCGCACCAGCGTTTCGCCGGTGCGTTTCAGGAGAAATTGCATCGTGTGGATCAAGACCCAAACAAGGTGGCCCGCTGGATGGCGCGCGCTGGCTTTGCCGGTGAGCTTGTAGTCGATGTATTCGCGGCCTGTGATCGTGCCGCCCAGCATGGTGCCGTAGTTGCCGGGCTTGAACTGCACCTGGGAGGAGCGCTGGGCCAAGACAGGCTGGATGGCGGCGCTGCTGCAGAGGCTGAGCAGGCATCCCGAGAGGATCAGGCTTTTCTGAATCCGGTTCATGGCGGGCACCGCCCCCGAACGGGGGCGGCATGGTCTAGATGTCAAGCTGGCCGGTGGCTGCAGGGCCAGCAAGACAGCCTGAAACCGTTCAGCGCCGCAGCCGCCAGAGCGGCGCCGCCACAGCCCAGGACCCAGGCCGCGGCGATGGCCCAATCGGCGATCACACGCCGGCCAGTTGATCCAGGGCAGAGATCAGGGCCTCGTAGCAACGCTCCAGCTGCGGGGCGCTGATGCCTAGCGGAGGCAGCAGATACACCACGTTGCCAAGGGGGCGCAGGTAGACGCCCTGCTCCAGGCAGTGGCGCTGGATCTGTTTGCCCACGGGATTGAGGTAGCTGGCCTCGCCGGCCTCCACATCAAAGGCCGCCATGGTGCCCACGCAGCGGGGGCGCCGCACCAAGGGGTGGGAGGCCAGCTCCTCGAGCCGCGGCGTTTGGCGCAGCTCGAACTGCTGGAAGCGCTCGGGGTTGGCCTGGAGCAGATCCAGGCTGGCCAGCGCGGCGGCACAGCCCAGGGGATTGGCAGTGAAGCTGTGGCCGTGGAAGAAGGTGGCCTCGGGCCGCTCGCTGATGAAGCCCTGGTAGAGGCGCTCGCTGGCCATCGTTACCCCCATCGGCAGGAAGCCCCCGGTGAGCCCTTTGGAGAGGGCCATCAGGTCGGGTTGGATGCCAGCCCGGCGGCAGGCGAACAGGTCGCCCGTGCGGCCGAATCCCGTCATCACCTCATCGGCGATCAGCAGGGCGCCAGCAGCCCGCACCCGCTCGGCCACGGCCCGTAGGAAGGCCGGACGCACCACCCGCATGCCGCTGGCCCCCTGGATCAGGGGCTCGAGGATCACGGCAGCGGTGGGCATCTCCAGGGCCTGCTCGAGTTGGCGCAGGGCATGGTGTTCCCGTTCAGTCACCGTGTCGTCGCCCCAGTGGCTGTGGGGCCATGCCACCCGGGCCACGGCAAACAGAAGAGGCTCGTAGGGGTCGGTGAATAGGGAGCGCTCCCCGAGCGCCATCGCGCCGAAGGTGTCGCCGTGATAGGCCCCCTCGAAGGCAATCACCTGGCGGCGCTCGCTGGCCTGGTTGCGCCACCACTGCCAGGCGATTTTCAGCGCCACCTCCACGGCTGTGGAGCCGTTGTCGGAAAAAAACAGCCGCTCCAGGCCCGTGAGGGCGCTGAGTCGGGTGGCCAGCTCCTCGGCAGGGACGTGACTGAAGTTGGCGAAGATCACCTGCTCCAGCTGCTGGGCCTGGCGGGCAATCGCCGCCGCGATCGCGGGCTCGGCGTGGCCGTGCAGGGTCACCCACCAGCTGCTGATCGCATCGATCAGACGCCTGCCATCGTTGAGCTCGAGCTCACTGCCCCGGGCTGAGCGCACCTGCAGTGGTTCTGGGCTGGTGGCCACCTGGGTGGTGGGGTGCCAGAGGTGGGGGTGCCAACCCATGGGTTCAGGCTTCGAGATGGTCAAGAAAGCGAGTTGAGAATTTCCGGATCGAGGCATTGGCACGTCTCTCCAGGCCCCGGGCCGTGTCCCGCGTGATGCCCATTTGACGGGCGGTGGCGCTCAGGCTCAAGGGTTCTCCTGCGGCGATGCCGTAGCGCAAGCGCAGCAGCTCGGCCTCCTGTTCAGGCAGTTCTTCGAGCAGCTGCTGAATGTCCTCTTGCATCAGGGTTGCATCCAACTGCTCCTGGGGCTTGCTGACTTCGCAGGCCAGATTGTCGAGCAGGCTCAGTTCCGATGGGGAGGCCTGGTGGCCATCGAGGCTCAGGGGTTCCTGGGCCCTGAACAGCAGCTCACGGATGTCGAGGGGTTTGAGTCCGGTAGCTCTGGCCACCTCCTCCAGGCTGGGGTCTCGGCCGAGCTGCTGACCGAGGGACTGCTGAATTTGGCGCAACCGATGCAGCTGATCCACCAGCGTCGACGGCAGGCGGATCGTGCGTCCCTTGGCCACCAGGGCACTGCTGATCCCGTCGCGGATCCACCAGGTGGCATAGGTGGAAAAGCGGTAGCCCCGGCTGGGATCAAACCGTTCCACGGCCCGGATCAGGCCAATCGTGCCCTCCTGGATCAAATCCTCAAGGTCTGAAGGGGTGTGCTGGTAGCGGCGGGCCATGCTCACCACCAGGCGGATGTTGGCCAGCACCATGCGGCTGCGGGCCTGGTTCGCCTGCCGAAGGCAACTCCGCAGTTCCGGCACGGCCATGCCGGCTGCCTGGGCCCAGGCAGCCAGGCTGGGTGCCACCCCGCCGGCCCGCAGCTTGATCTCCTGGGCCACGTCGGTGGCTCGGCAGCCGGTCTGCACCTGACGGGCCAAACTGATTTCTTCCTCAGCGCTAAGCAGTGGGATGCGAGCGATGGCGCGCATGTGCTGGCTGAGTGCGTCGCAGCCGCCGTGGTGGCGCTTCTGTGGCGCAGGCATCGAAGCGGTGTCTGCAGTGGGGTCGGCAAACGGTACTGCTTATTTTTTGGGGCTGGGTGTTTTGGAGGTCGTGCATCAACCAGGATCGGCAATCCCAGCGATCAGGGACGCTGATCAATGGCTGGATTGCAGGGGCTGGATGAATAATTGGACTTGGTGTAATTTGCTGGCTGATTGTCGCGCCTAGGATGCAATCATTGGCTTGCGATGGTGCATTGGTGATGTCTTGTGGACATGATTTATAAGGGAGTTATGGGGGTGCGGTAGCTACCCATGGGGCCCCGCAAAAAAGGGCCCGCCGGAGCGGACCCTTGGCGCGGTGAGTTGAGCTCAAGCCAGGGCGCTCACCGCCTGTTGGAGAGCATCCCGGCGGCTGAGGCTGGTGCGCTCGGCGGGGAGCTTTTTGAACAATCCCAGTTTTTCGAGGCGGCGCTGGGTGGTGCCGCTGGCTCCCACCACAAACACCTGGCGCCCCTTTTCAATCGCTTCTTCCACGGCATTTTCCACGGCCAGAGCTGCGGTGACCCCAAGGTGGGACACCTCGCTGAGATCAAACACCACCGCTTTCACATCGCCGATGGCGTTGTGTTCGCGGCCAATCGCCTTGGCCACACCGAAAATCATGGCGCCGTTGAGCTGGAAGATCAGCACCTTGCCCTTGCCCTGATCAAGCAGGGCCTTCTCGTCCTCGGGCAGCAACAGATCCCCGTCACCAGTGCTGATCGATTTGACGCTCTTGCTCTGAAGGGCGCTCATCTTGTCGATCGTGAGGATGTTGGCGATGAACACGCCGATGCCCACAGCAGCGATCAGATCGACCAGCACGGTGAGGGCGATCACCAGATACATGATCAGGGCGCCGCTGAGCGAGATGCGATGCGCCCGCTTGAGGAAGCCCCAATCGACGATGTCGACCCCCACCTTCAGGGCGATACCGGCCAGCACGGCCTGGGGGATCTGGGCCGCCACGCCCGTGAAGGCCAGGATCACCACCATCAGGATCACGGCCCGGCTGATGCCGGAAAGGGCGCTGCGGCCGCCGGCCTGGATGTTCACCACCGTGCCCATGGTGGCCCCCGCACCGGGCAGGCCACCAAACAGGCCCGACACCAGGTTCCCTAAGCCTTGACCGATCAGCTCCTTGTTGGAATCGTGCTCGGTGCGCGTGATGCTGTCGGCGATCACCGCCGTGAGCAGGGCGTCGATACAGCCGAGCATGCCCAGCACGGCTGCATCAATCAACATCCTGCTGGCCATGCCCAGCTCGAAGGTGGGCATGCGCAGCTGGGGAAAGCCCGAGGCGATGTCGCCGATGCGGCGGATCTCCTCGCCGCCAGCTCCACCGCTGAGCAGGGTGAGGGACAGCACCGTGCCGGCGACCAGGGCAATCAGCTGGGGCGGAGCGATTTTCTTGATCGCCGCCGGGGTGAACCAGAGGATGGCCAGAGTGATCACCGCCAAGATCACTTCCGGCTGGCGGGCGTTCCCAATCAGCTGGGGCAGGGCGTTGAGGGTGCCGATCACGCCGCCCTTGGGGATGGCCTGGCCGAGGAAGGGTCCCAGCTGCAGGATGATCAGGATGATGCCGATGCCGCTCATGAAGCCCGAGATCACCGTGTAGGGCATCTGGGTGATGTATCGGCCCAGCTTCAGCAAGCCGAAGGCGATCTGGAACACCCCCGCGAGCATCACCACCGTGAAAGCCATGGCCAGGCCGTTTTCCGGGTCGGCGGCGGCGAAACTGGCGATGACGGCGGTCATCACCACCGTCATCGGCCCGGTGGGCTCGGAAATCAGCGAGGGGGTGCCGCCGAACAGGGCGGCAAACAGGCCCACCAGCACAGCACCCCAGAGGCCGGCGGCGGCCCCGGCTCCCGAGGCCACGCCGAAGGCGAGGGCCATGGGCAGGGCGATCACCGCAGCGGTGACCCCACCGAACAAATCCCCCTTGATGTTGTTGGTGCTGATCTGATTCAGCAGGGCCGGGCGCCGGGGGGGCGCCGGAGCGGTTGTCATCGCTACAGGCTTGGGTAGGCGCAGAACCATAGGCAGCGTTGCCCCGGGCTGGGTGGCCGCGAACCCAGCGGCTTCGCCGCCCCAAATGAGCTCTCCGTGTCCCTATAAATTCGCGACCTCGTCCATTGCTGATGTTGCCCCTTTCTCCGGTGTTGCTGGAGTTCAGTTCCCACCAACTTGAGGTGGCGGAAACCCTGATTCAGGTGGGCCGCTTTGTGGTGATCTTCATCGCCGCCCGGGCCATCGCCGAAGTGATGGTGCGGCTGCAGCTGCCCACCATTCTTGGGGAGTTGGTGGCCGGGGTGCTGATCGGTGTTTCGGGCCTGCACCTGATCGTGCCACCTGAAACCCAGGCCCAGCTCAGTGCTGGAGTCGCTGGCCTGCTGGCCTCCCTGGCCCAGATCAGTCCCGAGGCGGCGCGGGAGGTTTACAGCGAAACCTTCCCCAACCTGCAGGCGGTCTCCCAGCTGGGATTGTTTGCCCTGTTGTTTCTCACGGGCCTGGAGAGCGAGCTCGATGAGCTGGTGGCGGTGGGCGTTCAGGCCACCACGGTGGCCGTGGCTGGTGTGGTGCTCCCCTTTGCCCTGGGCACCGCAGGTCTCTACGTCCTGTTTCATGTGCCACTGATTCCAGCCGTGTTTGCCGGCGCTGCCATGACCGCCACCTCGATCGGCATCACCGCCAGCGTGTTCGGTGAGCTGAAGTGGCTGAAGCGCCGCGAGGGCCAGATCGTGATCGGTGCCGCGGTGCTCGACGACATCATCGGCATCGTGATTCTGGCCGTCGTGGTGGCCATCGTGGGCGGGGGAGCCTTCAGCCTGGGGCCGGTGTTGAAGCTCTGCCTGGCGGCGGTGGCGTTTGTGGCGGTGGCCCTTGTGCTCAGTCGCAAAGCTGCCCCTGCCTTCGACTGGGTGGTGGATCAGCTCAAGGCTCCCGGCGATGTGGCCGTGGCCAGCTTTCTGGTGCTCACCGTTTGTTGCTTTGCCGCCCAGGCGATTGGCCTGGAGGCGGCCCTGGGGGCTTTCGCTGCCGGTTTGATTCTTAGCGCCTCCAAGCACACCCACGACATTGACGCCGCCGTAAAACCGCTGGTGGCCCTGTTTGCCACCGTGTTTTTCGTGCTGATCGGCACCGGCCTGGATCTTTCGGTGCTCAACCCCTTTGATCCAGCCAATCGGGAAGGCCTGATCGTGGCCGCTTTCCTGCTGGTGGTGGCCATGGCCGGCAAGGTGGCCGCTGGCTGGAGCTACCTCAGCACCGAACCCACCAACCGCCTGGTGGTGGGCCTCGGCATGATGCCCCGTGGTGAAGTGGGTCTGATTTTCCTGGGCCTCGGCAGCCAGGCCGGCATCCTCACCCCCTCGCTGGAGGCGGCGATTTTGCTGATGGTGCTTGGCACCACCTTTCTGGCGCCGATTCTGTTGCGGCTTGTGATTCCTGCTGAGCCCGGCGCGAGCGAAGGTCTCCCCACCGAGCAGGCCGCCTGACCCGTTCCCCAGTCAGCGAGAGGGACCGCGCAGAAAGGGAATCCTGCTGTCAGCCGTTGGCGGTGGCATGGCTTGGGGCCCACTGATGGATCAGCTGCTCCAGGCGCACGACTTGATACCGGGTCTGTTCGTTGGGCTGCTGGGAGTAAGCGCTGCGCAGGCTGTCCAGCTCGGCGTCGAGGGACATCAGGACCGGATGGTTCTCGTTCACAGGAGCTTGAAAAATTCTGCAACTATCTTAAGGCTTCCTTAAGCACGCTCGAAGGCTGCGGCTGGCTTTTGTGCTCGGCTGCTCACAGGCTTGTCGGCAGGGGGCCATCTTGATCCGAGCGAAAGCAGGCCTCCATGCCCCGTCCATGGCGCGCCAGTAGCTCCAGCAGCAATTCAAAAACCTGGCGGGTGTGGGGAGCTTTCGAACCCATCGCTTCGCGGCTGAGCAGCACGAGCTCCAACCTTTTTTGATTGCCGCTGGACTGCACATCTGCGAACAGCTGCATCCGTTGGGCTTCGCCACCGCCGCGAATCATGGCGCTGAGGTGGGCTGGCGTGCGGTGTTCAATCGTGGCGCTGAGGCCCAGGAGCACGGGCTCAAGCGCATCCAGCATGGCGGCTGTTGTCGTCATGGCGCTGGCTTGAAGCACCACCAAAAAACGTGCCAAGGCAGCTCCTTCAGAGTTCGACCCTACCGGCAGGGGGCGCCCCAGGTTGGCCAGTCGCTGCCATCCTGAAGGCCATGCAGGCCCCATTGGTGTCGATGCCCCATTTGGGCCTTGGATCCATTGCCGTGATCGGTGCGGGCGTTTCGGGCTGCGCCCTGGCGGCCCAATTGGGCCTGTTGGGCCATCCAGGCCCAATCAGCCTCTGGGAAACGGGCAGGGGTCCGGGTGGTCGGGCCAGCACCCGCCGCTCTCGTCAGGATGCAGGCTTGCGCATCGACCATGGCGCCCCCCTGTTCAACATCACCGGCGCAACGGATCCCCAGTTGCTCCAGCCCCTGCTGACGGGGGGATGGATTGAGCCCTGGCCAGGGGTGATCGCCCAGCTTCAGGGCGAATCAACGCTCAGGCTGGGCCCAGTCGACGCCATGGGTCTGGGCAGCCTCTATCGGGGCCTGGGCGGCATGGACCATCTCTGCAGGGGATTGCTGAGCCTTGCCGGGGATGGTTATGGGGCCCATTACGGCACCCTGGTGCGCTTTCTGGAGCGGCAGGATGGCCTCTGGCATCTCTACGGTCAGGATCGTCAACTGCTCGCTCAGGCCGAGTGGCTGGTGCTCAGCAGCACCCTGCTGGCCCATCCCCGCAGTCGGATGATTTTTGGCTGGCATGACGTGCCCCTCAAGGAGGCTGCCGCCGCGGCGGCGGAGCCCGATCTGCAGCTGGACCATGCCCTCACCCTGATTGCGGGCATCCACACCGAGGCCCGCAGCAATTTGCTGATGGTTCTGGACCCCGCGGCAGCCTTGCCCTGGCTCGGGCTGCCGTTCAGCCTGCTGCACCTGGATGCGGCGGCCCAGCAGCGTTGGGGGCTCCAGCAGATCACCATCCAAGCCTTGGACGATGGCCGTTGTGCCGTGGTGGCCCACTCCAGCCATGCCTTTGCCGCCGACCACCTTGACGTGTACGGAACCCATTCCGCCGTGGCCAAGATGCTCCAGCTGCCACCCGATCAGGGGAGGCAGGAAACGGTGATTGCCGCGCTCACGGCGGCTGTCGAAGCCGTGATGGAGCCGTGGCTGAAGGCGCTCGATCTGGGTGCATCGCAACGTCAGTTGATGCGCTGGGGCGCGGCTTACCCCTTGGCGCCCGGGTTGCCTGTCGCGTTGCGTTGTTGTGCCCAAAGCCAGCTTGCATTCTGTGGTGACTTCATGGCCGGGGTTGGTTTTGGCCGCATCGAAGGGGCCCTGCGTAGCGGCGAAGATCTCGCCTTCGAACTGTGCAGCCAGCCAGTGAATCATTGCGTTTGATTCAGCGATGCAACAGATCGCCCGGTCGGTCGCCGATGCGATTGCGGCGCCGGGCCCAGCGGCCTATCTCTTGGTTGACCAACGTCCCCTGCCCCCTGGAGTGTGGTGCGGTTTGCTCCCCCAACGACGGCTGGTTGCCTAAACCGGCATGCGGCTCGGTGGCACAAACCGGTTCCGATCGGCCCCAGCCAACAGCAGGAGGTGGTCAACCGGGCAGCCCGCTACTTTGCCCGCCACTTCTCTGAGGAGATCACCCCCGAGGCGCTGGCCCACTCAATCGGCGTCAGTGCGGAATGGCTCGATCTCTGTTTTGACCATTGCCGCGGCAAAACGCCCTTTCAAGCGTTGCAGCACTTTCGGTTGAGCCGTTTGTTTGAGGGCATTGCCCAGGAGCCCCAGTCCACCCTTCAACAGCAGGTGCACCGTTGTGGGCTGGCGTCGGTGATGGCGGCCAACCGGTTGTTTGAGGAGCTGTTTGGCATTGGTCTGGCCCCATTCCGCCGGATCTGTCGCCAGGCAGCAGCAGATCAACGCTGCCATCAGCTCCACCCATCGATTAACAGCGGGCCAACCTTGCACTCCGCTGGCTGGCGCCATACGTTGAGGTGAGAGCGCCATCGGGTTTGCACCAGGCATGCAGGGCCCATTTGGCGATTGGCTTCCCGAAGTGGTGGTGTTCCACCCCACCCGCTTCGATCAAGCCCAGTGGATTGTCCATCACGTGCGCGAACGCAAAACCGTGCTGGTGCACGCCGGGGCGATGGAGCGCGGCGAGGCCCAGCGGCTGATTGACTTTGTGGCCGGTGGGGTGAGTGCCATGGACGGGCAGTCCCAGTGCATCGACGCCCTGACATTTGTTTTCGTACCCCAGATCGTTGCCCTCAGCCGCGATCCGGTTGAGCCTCCCCCCTAGGGTTGGGGCCCATCAGGAGTGGTCTTGGTTCGCCACCTGCGTCGTTTTCTTTACGCCCTTGGGCCTGTCTTCATCATTACCTCCCACCTGGGTTGTCTGTTGCTGCTCTGGACAGGACTCAGCCTCGGAGCTGCCCTCTGGGCCCTCTTTCTTTATCTCGTGCGCATGCTGGCCACCACGGCCATCTACCACCGCTTGATTACCCATGCCAGCTACCGGGCGCCCCGGCCCTTTGCCTGGGCGGGGGCGGTGGTGGCCGCATCGGCAGGGCAGATGGGGCCGAGCTGGTGGAAGGCCCATCACCAGCTCCACCATCGCCATGTCGATACCGTTGCCGATCCCCACACCCCCCTGCTGCCCTCGGCAGGCTGGAGAGGTTTTTGGCACTCCCAGGTCGGCTGGTTGCTCAGCCCTGGCTTCTTCCCCAGCTCCCTGCCTCCTGATGTGGAAGCTGATCCTGTGATGCGGTTGATCGATCGGCTCCATTTCCTACCCGTGCTCCTGCTGGCTGGTCTGTCCTGGCAGTTGGGCGGCCTGGCCTGGTTGGCCGCATTTTTTCTCAGCACCACCCTGTTGTTCCACGGCGTGGCCAGTGTCAATTCCCTGGCCCATCTGAGCGGCGATCAGCCGTTTGCCACCAGCGATGCCAGTCGCAACAATCGCTTTGTGGCATGGATCACCTTGGGCGAGGGTTGGCACAACCTGCACCATGCCTTCGAGGCCTCCGCCCGTCAGGGGTTCACCCTGCGTGGCGGATCCCTGGTGTTGCTGCCTGATCCCACCTATCAATTCATCCGCTTGCTGGAGCGGTGCGGCTTGGCCTGGGATGTGCGGGTTCCCAGCGAGCGGGCCCTGATGGCGCGGGCGGCCGATTGAGGGCCGATTGACTCCAGTTTGAAGTGGAAACAGGCTCAGCTGGCTCCGGCCACCAGAGACAGTTGCAGCCAGCAGCCCCCCGGCGCCAGCTTTTCGACCACCACACTCTGGAGCAGGTCTTGCGCCACCAGTTGGGCGAAGGTTTCGGCGGCGTCGCGGGTGTTGAAGCGAACGGCCTGAACATGGAGGGGGACACTCTGCTCCCTCTCGACGGCAGCCCGCACGCGGTAACGACCTGGAGGGATAGGTTCAACCATGGAGCCATTCTGAGTCCATTCACCTGGAAACATGCCGGATTTCAGGGTTTCAGAGACGTTGCCGTGGGCGGATTCAGCGGGTCGGGATCTGACGGCCTTTCCAGGAGATCGAGCCCCGTTCCAGGTTGACAATGGCCAGCAGGAACACGGCCAGGAAGAATAAAACCGGCACAGGAAAAACCAGATTGATCCAGCCAAAGCTGCCGACGCGCCGGGTCATGACCAGCAGTTGCAGGGCGTAGCCGCCATAGAGCACCAGGTTTGGTGCCAGGGCCGGGTCCCCCACCATGGGCCAGTGCAGCAGGGCTGCCGGCAGGCACCAGGCGGCCCAGATCAGCCCCGAGAGCCAGAGCAGCACGGCCAGCATCCAGGGCCAGCGCACTTCGCCGGCGGCCGTAGCAAAGTTTTTATCAAAACCCACCACCATGTCGCCCAACCCGCCCGGATACATGCGGTAGGCCAGGCTGCTGCCGCCGAGAAAGGCACTCACCGGCAATCCGGCCGCTTCGTAGCGGTGGGCCAGAAACCAGTCCTCCACCACTTTGCCGGCCACGGCGGCATGGCCGCCGATCTGGCCGTAATCGCGGCGACTGGTGACCATGGCAGGGCCAAAGGCCACCCCGCCCCGCGGTCCGAGTGGAACGGCCATCAGTCCCACCAGGTTGAACAACACCGAGAGCTGTTCGTAGGCCTTTTCGGTGCGGTGGAACGGTTGCACGGAAACCAGGCCGCCAAGCCGCTGCTGGTTTGCCACCAGTTGGGCCAGAAAGCTGGGGCCGGGCTCGGTGTCGGCGTCAAGAAACACCAGCAAGTCCCCCTGGCTTTGCTCCACCCCCTGGTGGAGGGCCCAGGTTTTGCCGCACCAACCCGGCGCTAGGGGCGCCGAAGTCCACACCTTCACGCCAGCGGCTTGGGCGATGGCGGCGGTGGCATCACTGGATCCGTCGTCGATCACGATCACCTCGAGTGGCTGCAGGCTCTGGGAGTGCAGGGCCCGCAGCAGCCGGGGCAGGGTGAGGGCTTCATTGCGGGCCGGGATCAACACCGACACCCGTGGCTGCCCCACCGGTGTCAGCTCGGGGAGGTCCGGCATGGGCAGGCAGAGCAACCAGCCCAGCAGCCAACGCACCAGCAGGGAGAGGGCCAGGGGATCCGGGGGCGGCAGGGCGTTCAAGGCCGCAGCAGCTCGGCGGCCAGCCGCTCGATGGCAGCGGGCTCCCGCATCAGCTGCCTGTGGGTGAACACCGGCAAAGCCTGCCGCGGGCCCACCGGCAGCACGGCGCGCCATCCCGGCACCACCATGAGGTCGCTGGGGCAGTAGAAGCTGCTGCACTCCACACCCTCCAAGCTGGCTGGGTTGGCGTTGAGTTCGTTCAGCAGGGGGCTGGCCAGTTTCATGTCGGCGATGCCGGCCAGCAGCCAGCGGGGCCAGGGTTGGGCGAGCGGGGTGCCCTGTTGTGGGCTGCCCACGCTGATGAACCGACGGGTGCGGGACTGGCCTCCTTGCTGTTGGATCCAGGTGCGGCCGATCAGCCCACCCATCGAGAAACCAAGCAGATCAATGGGGGTGTTGGGGCCGAAGGCCGCCTCGATGCGGTGGCCGAGGATCGCAGCCAGGTCTTGAATCGAAGTGCGACCCAGCCAGATGGGCATCTGGGGGATCAGCAGGGGCGAGCGCCGATTGGCGAGCCGCTGTTGGAGGCGATGGAACAGTCGCGGGGTATCCCAAAGACCATGCACCAACACCAGTGGGGGATGGCTTGCCATCGATCCAGGGTAGGCAGGGGCGGTGCGGACCAGGCCACATAAACCGCCCAGGCCATAAAAAACCGCCCCATGAGGAGCGGTTGAAGATTGGGATGCGGGGAACCACCGGTCCGTGCGACTGGCGGTTCTCCGTGGTGGGATCAGTAACGGCCGCCGCCGCCGCCGCCGTAGCCGCCGTAGCCGCCGCCACCACCGCCGCCAAAGTCACGGCGGCCGCCGCCACCGCCACCGCCGCCACCGCGGGGTTCGGCTTTGTTAACGCGGATGGCGCGACCCATCCACTCCACGTCCTGGAGATCTTCGATGGCTTTGGTTTCCTCAGCGGGATTGGCCATCTCAACAAAAGCGAAACCGCGCTTGCGGCCGGTGTCGCGGTCGAGGGGGAGGCTGCACTTGCTCACCTGGCCGTATTGACTGAACAGGTGCTGGACATCTTCCGCTTCTGCATCGAAGGAAAGATTGCCGACGTAAATGGTCATGAACTCAGAAACTATGAATGGATCCTTCGACGGCCCAAGAGAAAGTGGTCAGCTCGCTAGAGAGAAATCTTTGAATCATTGGCCAGCTTACAGGGCAACCTGCCTGCCCCAGCGACCCGTGCTTTCGGCGCGATGGCTGGATTCTGGCTAGGCATGGGGGGGCCACCTGTTTTCCCCTGCCATGTCAAAAGCCCAGCTCACCGCCTTCATGGTCAAGGTGGATGCCGATTCCGCCCTCAAGGCCAGGGTTGCGGCCGCCAGTGCCGATGGCGTTGTGGCCATTGCCCTGGAGCATGGCCATGTGTTTTCCCCGGCTTCCTGGTCGCGGGCCCAGCGGGGCTGAGGGTCTCCAGCCCAGCCACCCTTGTGTTCAGTTGGTCATCGCATCAACGCTTTTGAGGGCCGGGCCCAGCAGCAGACCAAAGTTTTCACGCTGCTGCTGGCTTCCGAGCACCACGAGCATCTGGCCCGGAGCCAGTTTGGTATCGCCGGCGGGGTTGGCGATCAGCAGCGGCGATTCGCTCTTGTATTGGGCGCCGCGGTATTGGCGCACGATTCCGCTCTGTTCGAGCTTGGGCGGCAGGATGGCTAAAACCAGGGCTCCAGAGCGGGCGCCGATCTGGAGTTCGGCCAGGGAGGCCCCATTGAGGGATCCCAGGTCATCGGGGTTACTGCTGAGCAGGAACTCCTCCACCTCACAGTCGGAGCCCACCAGCAGATCCATGAAACTCACCGAGAGCGGCCGCAGGGCCGTTGCCGCCATCGCCCTGCCCCCACTGACGTAGGGGCTCACCACCTGGTCGGCGCCAGCCAGCAGCAGTTTGCGCTCGGCCTCTTCACTGTCGGAGCGGGCAATCAAGCGGCAGTTCGGCGCCATGCCCCTGGCGCTGAGCACCACATAGAGGTTGGAGGCGTTGTTGGGTAGGGCGGCCACCAGGGCCCGGCAACGGTGGATGCCAGCCTCCAGCAGAGTTTCATCGAGGGTGGCGTCGGCCGAAATCACCGCCAGCCCCCGCTCTTCGGCAGCTTCCCGGCGTTCGCTGTCCATCTCCACCACCAGCAAGGGAACGTTTTCCCGGGTGAGCTGTTCGGCGATTTCGCGGCCGATGCGGCCGTAGCCGCAGAGAATCACATGGTTGTTCATGCTGAGGAGCCAGCGGTGGAATTGGCGCTCACGCAGGCGCCGGAAATAGCCCGATTCGGAGAGTCCAAGCACGCCTTGGATACTGATCTGGACGACCACCAAACCGCCCAAAATCAGCAGGGTGGTGACCAGCCGCCCAGCGGCGCTGAGGATTTGGGTGTGACCATCGCTGAACCCCAGGGTGCTGAGGCTGATCAGCACCATCCAGTAACAGTCCCCCAGATCCCAGCCTTCGGTGAGGCGATAGCCCAGGGCTCCGGCATTGACCAGCAAAAACAGGGCCACTGGAGCTCGCCAGGGTCTCCGGTTGCGCCTGTTGGGGGGTTTGCGGGGGGCCAAAGGACCGGAACGGCTCGGGGAGATCAGATCAGGATGCGGGCAAACCAGACCTGCCCTGCAGGTTAATGACTGTGGATTGATCCCGAACATTTGTAGGCGTTGTCCACCAACTGCCCGGTGGCTCAGTTAGCCCTGAAAGGTTCTTTCCACAGGGGTCGCCTGGATGGGTGCGTCTCAGGTTCTTGAAGACCTGCATCCCGAACTGCTCAAGGAGAGCGGTCAGAGGGAGGTGTTCTGCGGCCTCACCTCGATTGTTTGGCTGCATCGCCGCATGCCCGATGCGTTCTTTTTGGTCGTGGGCTCCCGTACCTGTGCCCACCTGATCCAGAGCGCCGCCGGCGTGATGATTTTTGCCGAGCCTCGCTTCGGCACGGCGATCCTGGGCGAGAGGGATCTGGCCGGCCTGGCCGATGCCAATGAGGAGCTCGACCGCCTGGTGAAGGATTTGTTGGCGCGGCGCCCCGAGATTCGCACCCTGTTTCTGGTGGGTTCCTGCCCCAGCGAGGTGATCAAGCTGGATCTGGCCAAGGCCGCCGAGCGCCTCAACACCCAGCTGGCCGGTCGGGTGATGGTGCTGAACTACAGCGGCAGCGGCATTGAAACCACCTTCACCCAGGGGGAAGACCAGGCCCTGCTGGCGATGGTGCCGTTGATGCCAGCCAGTCAGGTGGACCAGCTGATGATTGTGGGCACCCTGGCCGATGCGGTCGAGGATCGCCTCGTGCAGCTGTTTGGCCGCCTTGGCATTCCCCGGATCACCAGCCTGCCGCCACGGCGCTCCACCGAGCTGCCGCCGGTCGGTCCTGGCACCCGGGTGCTGTTGGCCCAGCCCTTCCTCTCGGCCACGGCCCGGGCCCTGGTGAACCGGGGCGCCCAGTTGCTGAGTGCCCCCTACCCCTTCGGTGTGGAGGGCAGCCAGGCCTGGATGGCCGTGGCGGCCCAGGCCTTTGGGGTGGCCCCTGCCCTGGTGGCGGACGTGCTCGATCCCCTGGTGGAGCGGGGCCGGCGTGCGATCGCTCCCCACCGGGAGCTGCTGGCGGGCAAGCGACTCTTCCTGCTGCCCGATTCCCAGCTGGAGCTCTCGCTGGGGCGTTTCCTGCATCGGGAGTGCGGCATGGAGCTGGTGGAGGTGGGCACGCCCTACCTTGATCGCCAGCTCCTTGATGCCGAGCTGGCCCTGCTGCCGGCGGGCACCCGCATCAGCGAGGGTCAGGACGTGGAGCGCCAGTTGGGGCGGGTGCGGGCCGAGCGTCCCGACCTGGTGGTGTGCGGCCTCGGCCTGGCCAATCCCCTGGAGGCCGAGGGCATCGCGACCAAGTGGTCGATCGAGCTGGTGTTCAGCCCCATCCATGGCTGTGACCAGGCCGGCGATCTGGCCGAGCTGTTTGCCCGTTCCCTGCGGCGCCGCGCCGCCCTCTCGTTCTCCTGACCATTCGTCTCAACAAACCGCGATGGAACTCACCCTCTGGACCTACGAAGGCCCCCCCCACGTGGGCGCCATGCGGATCGCGACCTCGATGGAGGGGGTGCATTACGTGCTGCACGCGCCCCAGGGGGACACCTACGCCGATCTGCTGTTCACGATGATCGAGCGGCGCGACCGGCGCCCCCCCGTGACCTACACCACCTTCCAGGCCCGCGACCTGGGCGGCGACACCGCCGAGCTGGTCAAGCGCATGATCGGCGAAGCCGTGGAGCGCTTCCAGCCCGAAGCCCTGCTGGTGGGCGAAAGCTGCACCGCCGAGTTGATTCAGGATCAGCCCGGCTCCCTGGCCGGGACCATGGACCTCGGTGGCATTCCGGTGGTGAGCCTGGATTTGCCGGCCTATTCCAAAAAGGAGAATTGGGGTGCCGCCGAAACCCTCTACCAACTGGTGCGCGGGCTTTTGAAAGCCCAGCTGCCCCAGCCTGGTTTTGAAAAGCCTTCGCCGTGCCGCTGGCAGCAGGAGGGCCGGCGGCCGCGGGTGAATCTGCTCGGGCCGAGTCTGCTGGGTTTCCGCTGCCGCGATGACGTGCGCGAGATCACCCGGCTGCTCGGAGAACACGGCATTGATGTGACGGTGGTTGCGCCCCTCGGGGCCAGGCCCGCCGACCTGATGCGCATCCCCACGGCCGATGCCAACGTCTGCCTCTACCCGGAAGTGGCCGCACCCCTGTGCAGCTGGCTGGAGCGCAGCTTCGGCATGGCCACGGTGCGCACGGTGCCGCTGGGCATCGGGGCCACGGTGGCATTCCTGCGGGAGTTGCATGGCCTGCTTGGGCTGGAGCTACCCGCCGAGCTGGAAGCCGATGCCGACGGCGTCTGCCAGGCGGAACGACGCTCGCGCCTGCCCTGGTATTCCCGTTCGGTGGACTCCACCTACCTCACGGCCAAGCGGGTGTTCATCTTTGCTGACGCCACCCACGCCATCGCCGCCGCCCGCATCGCCAGCCAGGAGCTGGGTTTCAAGGTGGTGGGCCTGGGCACCTACAGCCGGGAATTGGCCCGGGAGGTGCGGGCTGCCGCCGCAGGCCTGGGCCTGGAGGCCCTGATCACCGACGATTACCTGGCCGTGGAGGCGGCGATGGCGGCCGCGGCGCCCGAACTGGTGTTGGGCACCCAGATGGAGCGCCACAGCGCCAAACGGCTCGGCGTCCCCTGCGCGGTGATCAGCTCCCCGCTGCATGTGCAGGATGTGCCGGCCCGCTACTCCCCCCAGATGGGCTGGGAGGGGGCCAACGTGATCTTCGATGCCTGGGTGCACCCGCTGATGATGGGGCTTGAGGAACACCTGATCGGCATGTTCCGCCACGACTTTGAATTCGTCGATGGCCACCTCAGCCACCTGGAGGGGGCCAGCGCACCGGGTCGGCCCGATGGGGCTGGGCTGCCCGCAGAGCCATCGACGCCAGAGTCCTCCCAGGCGGCGCCACCGCCCGCGGCGGTGGGCCTGGTTTGGAGTCCGGATGGCGAAGCGGAGCTGGCCAAGATTCCCTTCTTTGTGAGGGGCAAGGTGCGCAAAAACACCGAGGCCTACGCCCGGGAGCGGGGCCTGGCCCTGATCGATAGCGAGGCCCTCTACGAGGCCAAGGCCCATTTCAGTTCCTGAATCCCTGCCAGGCCCGCCGCCTCGGTCCCAATGCCAGGTTCGGCTGAGTAATTTCACCCATGACTTTGTGTTCGGATCCCCATCAAGTTGCGGATGATGTTTCGCTTTGCATGCGCATCCGCTGCCCCCAAGGCAGGCGGTGGTTTGCCGGCGGCAGGATGGATATTCGACTGGGGCTGATCAGGCACTTATCGGTATGACATCAACACTTCAGCGCCCCGACCTATCCCGCCCCGATGGCGAAGGCAGCCTGCAGGTTCACCAGGACCCGGCCATGGCGATCGAGGAAGGGGCCCTGGTGATTGCCGTCTACGGCAAGGGGGGGATTGGTAAGTCCACCACCTCCTCCAACCTCTCGGCAGCCTTTTCCAAGCTGGGCAAGCGGGTGCTCCAGATCGGCTGCGATCCCAAACACGACAGCACCTTCACGCTCACCAAGAAGATGGTGCCCACCGTGATCGATATCCTCGAAACCGTGGATTTCCACACCGAGGAATTGCGACCCGAAGACTTTGTCTTTGAGGGCTACAACGGTGTGATGTGTGTCGAGTCGGGCGGCCCGCCGGCAGGAACCGGCTGTGGTGGTTATGTCACGGGCCAGACGGTGAAACTGCTCAAGGAGCACCACCTGCTCGAAGACACCGATGTGGTGATCTTTGATGTGTTGGGAGATGTAGTGTGTGGCGGCTTTGCTGCACCGCTTCAGCACGCCCACTATTGCCTGATCGTGACGGCTAATGATTTCGACTCCATCTTCGCGATGAATCGGATCATGCAGGCGATCAATGCCAAGGCCAAGAACTACAAGGTGCGCCTTGGGGGTGTGATCGCCAACCGCTCTGAAGAAACCGACGAAATCGATAAATTTAATGCCCGCACGGGCCTGCGCACCATGGCCCATTTCAAAACCGTGGATGCGATTCGCAAATCTCGCCTCAAGAAGTGCACCATCTTCGAGATGGAAAGCACTCCGGAAGTCGATGCTGTGCAGCAGGAATACCTGAATCTGGCCCGTCGGATGTTGGAGAATGTTGAACCTCTAGAGGCCGAATCCCTCAAGGATCGCGAGATCTTCGACCTGCTTGGCTTCGACTGACGCCGCCCCTCCGGCGGTGTCGGCGGCTTCAGAGCCCATCTGGCGCCACTGGAGAGAGCCCTATCTGTTGCTGATTGCCGTGAGCTGGCCCCAGTTTCTGGGGCTGGTCACGGTGGCCTATCTGCTGATCCACCTGCTGTTTGCAGGCTTCTACCTGCTGGATCATCAGGGAATCGGCGGCACCTCCGATGGCATGTCCCTGCTGGCCCAGGCCTTCTTCTTTTCGGTGGAGACGATGGCCACGATTGGCTACGGAGCCGTCTATCCCGAGAGTGTCTGGGTGCATGTGGTGATGACGGCCGAGGCCCTGGTGGGCTTGTTGTTGGTGGCCCTGATCACGGGCTTGGCCTTCGCCCGCTTTTCCCGCACCACCCACAGCATTCGCTTCAGCCAGCGGCCCCGGGTGAGGCGCGAGGCGGCGGGTTCGGTGCTGGAGCTGGAGGTGGCCAACGAGCGCCGCAACACGGTTTTGGCGGTGAGCGTGCAGGCCTTCTGGCTGGATGGCGAGGGGCAGTGCAAGCTCTTGCCCCTCGCCCTGCCGGATGGCCTGCCCCTCGAGGATCGCTTTGTGCTCCGCCACCCGATCGATCCCACCAGCGCGCTGGGGCCGGCGGCCCGCTCGGCCGAACTGCTGGTGACCTTTTCCGGCGTGGATGCCACCCTGGAACGGCCGATTCACGCGGTGCAGCGCTATGGCGTCGACCAGATCGACTGGGGTTGAGCTGCCAGAGCTGCCGCCGGGGAAACACACCTACGGCAAGCTGCTGAGCATCTGCCTGTTGGTGTTGGTCACCTTCACCCTGCCCTCTCCGTGGAATCGGATCTCCTTTTTGGGCTACGTGTTGCTGGCCCTGGTGATGATTCGCGAACTGGGCAACCCCTCGGCGCTGCTGCAGTTTGGTCCCTTGCCGCGGCGCCTGTTCAAGGGGTTGGGGGTGGCAGCCATTGCCGTTGGTCTGCTTTGGTATCTCACCCCCCTGGAGCTGCGCAGCACCGGTATCCCGGTGATCGCCCTGTGGGCCCTGTTTAGCGGCTGGAGTGCGATCCGGCTGATCCGCGGCCTAGCCCTCGAGCGGCGCGTCTCGGACGCAGTGTTGCGGGGGGCCTTGGCGGGCTACCTGATGTTGGGCCTGGCGGCTGGTCTGCTCTGTTGTGCCCTGGAGACAATCGATCCGGCCAGCTTCAGCAATGTCCAGTTGCCTGGCGAGGGCCTGGACCCGCGCGTGCCGGTGTGGGGGTTGAATTTCGTTCGGCTTCACTACTTCGCGTTCGTCAGCCTCACCACCATGGGGTACGGCGATGTCATCCCCCAGACGCCCCAGGCCCAGATGGTCAGCGTGGCGATTGCCACCGCCGGAACCTTCTATGTGGCAGCCGTGATGGGGGTCCTGATCAGCCGCCTCACCGTGCAGGAAAGCCAGCTGCCCTAGCCTTGCCGAGCTCCCAGCCCTTGATCAGCCGGTAGACCACCGGCACCACAAACAGGCTCAGCGCCGTGGCCACCAGCAGCCCGGAGAACACCACCGTGCCGATGCTGATCCGACTGCCCGAGCCGAAGCCGCTGGCCAGTAGCAAGGGCAGGAAGCCGGCCAGGGAGGAGAAGGCCGTCAGCAGAATGGGCCGCAGTCGCGCCTTGGCGGCTCCTTGGATGGCCGTATCGAGATCGAGGCCCTCGGCCATTCGCTGGTTGGCGAATTCCACGATCAGGATGCCGTTTTTGGCGGCCAGGCTCACCAGCACCAGCAGACCCATCTGGCCGTAGACGTCGAGGGGCAGGCCGCGCAGCAGCAGGCCGCCGACCGCTCCGAGCATGGCCAGGGGCACGGTGACCACAATGATCAAGGGGTCGACGACATTGCCGTACAGCGCCGCCAGCACCAGCACCATCACCCCGATGGCCAGTGCGAAGACCCGCAGGTTGTCCCCCCCAGCCCTCGATTCTTCCTTGGCCAGGCCAGCCCATTCCAGGGCGGTGCTGCTGCCGAGGTCCCGTTTGACCTGCTCCAGGCTGGCCATGGCCTGGCCACTGCTCACCCCTTGGCGGGGAATCGCCCTGATGCTGATCGAGCGCACCAGGCGGGTGTGGTTGATCGAAGTGGGGCCACTGGACCGCTCCAGCCGCACCAACTGGGCCAGGGGGATCAGGGTGCCGTCGCGGTTCTTCACCTGCAGGGCCAGCACGTCGTTGGCGCTGCGTCGCGCCTGGCCATCGAGTTGCACGATCACCTTGCGCACCTGGTCGCTCTCAAAGCTGTCGTTGACGTAGTCACTGCCAAAGCTGGCGCCGAGGGTGTCGATCACACTGGCCAGCTCCACGCCCAGGGAGGCCATCTGCAGGCGGTCAGGCACCAGCTGCACCAGGGGTGCACCGGCACTGAAGCGGGTCGAGACCCGCTCAAAACGGTCCGTGGCCCGGGCGGCGCGGATGAAGTCCTGGGCCTGCTGCTCGAAGTCCGCCAGGCTGAGCTGGCCATTGCTGCTGTCGAGCAGGTCCAGTTCCAGACCCCCTTCGGCGCTGAACCCCCGCACCGAGGGCGCCTCACTGAGCTGCACCAGGGCTCCGGAGATGCGGCTGCGCAGCTTGGCATCAAGCCGCCGGGCCACCGACCGGGTCGAGGCTTCGGCGCCAGGCCGCTCATCGATCGGGGCCAGGCGCAGATAGAAGATGCCCTTGTTGGGACTGCTGTCCCCAAAGGAGCGCCCGGCATAGAAGTTGGCCCGGGTGATCAGCGGTTCGGTGGCCACCACCTGGCGCACTTGATCGAGCGCCTTCTGGGTCTGCTGCAGGCCCAGGCCATCGGCCAAGATCACAACGCCCCGCAGCTGGCCGTTGTCCTCCTGGGGGATGAAGGCCTTGGGGATGGCCTGCAGGGCGCCGCCGGTGAGCAGCAGCCCGCCCAGCAGCAGGGCCACCACCAGGCGCCGCCGGCCCATCGCCCATGCCAACCCGCGTGAATAGGGGGTTTCCAAACCCTCAAGCCAGCGCCGCGGCGGATCAATCCAGCGCAACAGCCAAGCGGGCTCGCGCTGCTGCGGGCGCAACAGCACGCTGCCGGCCACGGGGGTGAAGCTGAGGGCGTTGAGGGTGGAGAAGGCGATCGCGCCGCTGATCGTGATCGCGATCGGTGCATAGAGGCGCCCCATGCTGCCGCCCACTCCCAGCACCGGGATGAACACCACCACCAGCACCAGGGAGGTGGCAATCACCGCTCCGCCGAGTTCGGCCATGGCTTCCCTGGCCGCCTGCAACGGGGGCTTGCCCGCCTCCAGCCTGCTGCCGATGTCCTCGCTCACCACGATGGCGTCATCCACGACCAACCCCGTGGCCAGCACCAGGCCAAACAGGGTGAGGGTGTTGAGCGATTGGCCCGCCAGTTTCAACACCGTCAGCGAACCGATCAGGGCGACGGGAACGGCGGCTGAGGTGATCAGGGCCAGCCGGCTGTTGCCCAGGCCGAGCAAGAGCACCACAAACACCAGCAGCACCGCATCGCGCAGGCTGGTGAGGGTGCCCTGGATGCTGCCGCGCACGAAATCGGCTTCATCGACGATCAGTTGCTGTTCGATGCCGGGCGGGAACTGGGGGGCGAGCTCGTTGAGGGCCCCGTTCACCGCTTCGCTCACGGCGATGGCGTTGCTGCCGTCACGTTGGTAGATCACAACCGCCACGGTCGGTTTGCCCTGGAGATTGGTCGCGATCGTGTCGTAGGTCTCGCTGCCCAGGCTCACCCGACCCACGTCCCGCATCAAGGTGACGCCGCCATTGGGGCCACGGGCCACCACCAGTTGTTCAAATTCCGCCAGGCTGCGCAGGCGCCCCTCCATCCGCAGGGGCAGGGTGATCTGCTGGCCGGCGGGGCTGGGTGCCTCACCGGCCTGGCCCAGGGCAGCCAGCACATTCTGCTGCTGCAGGGCCGTTCGCACCTCGGCGATCGTGAGACCCCGCTCCTCCAGCCGGATCGGATCAAGCCAGAGGCGGAAAGCCAGGCTGCTGCCGCCGGAGAGGTTGACGTTGCCCACCCCGGGCACCCGCTGCAGGCGCTCCTTCACCACCTGGTCCAGCCAGCCACTCAAGAAGGTGTCGTTGTAGAGGCGGGGATCGGCGCTGAAGCTCAGCACCATCAGCAGGTCGTCGGAGCTGCGCCGCACCTGAACCCCAAACCGGGCGACCTGGGCCGGCAGCTGCCGGGCGACAACCGCGACTTCGTTTTGGGTGTTGATCTGGTTGAGCTCGGGGTCGCCGCCCTCAAAGCCCAGGGAAATCGAGCTGCCGTTGGCCGAGCTGGTGGATCGGATGCTGTCCAGCCGCTCCAGGCCATTGAGTTGCTGTTCCAGCAGGGCCGTGACGCCCTGCTCGACCACTTCCGGCCCCGCGCCGGGGTAGGTGGCTCGCACGGTTACCCGACCCGGGGCGATCGGGGGCAGATTTTCCACCTGCAGCAGGGGCAGGCTGACCAATCCGGCCAGTAGCACCAGCAGGCTCACCACCAGGGTGAGGATGGGCCGGCGCAGAAAGGGATCGGAAATCGATGGCATCGGCGCCCGAGAGATTCAGGCTGGTCGGGCTTCGGGGTGGCTCAGGCCAGGTCTCGTTTCAGCACCACACAGAGGTAGTCGGGAGCTTTGTAGCGACTGGGCAGGCAGATGTGCAGTTGCTCCAGTCGGCTCCAGCAGACGGTGCGCTGGATGGCCGCCACGGTTTTGCCTTCCTTGAGCAGTAGCCGCAGGGCCTTGCAGTAAAGCGAATAATTGGCTTCGAGTTCGCCGATGGTGAGGCCCTGGCTGCTGCTCATCACTCGCGGTGGCGTCAAGGAGTAGCGAAGACGCCCCTCCACCCTAGGGCCTTGGGGTCAGGGGATCACAACAGGCACCAGCTGCAGTTGGCGGCAGAGCTGGGGCAGGCTGAGCCCCTGCACCAGCAGGTTGATCAACACCACGATGAAGACAATGCTCTGGCCGTTTTGGGCCAGGGCGGTGAGGGTTTCGGCGGCTACGCCCTGCAGCTGGCTGAGCTGGTCAACGGCCCGGTAGGAGAGGGCCAGGGGTACGGCCCCCCGCAGGCCACACCAGGAGATCAACAGGCTCTCCCTGGCGTTGAAGGGGGAGAGGGGCTGAAAGATCAACACGCTGAGCGGTCGCACCACCAGCATCAGTGCGGCGGCCGTGATCAGGCCCACCGGCAGGGCTGGCAGCAGGCTGAGGGGATTCACCAGCAGGCCAAACATCAAAAAGATGCAGATCTCCGCCATGGTGTTGAAAGGCAGCAGCACATCCTGAATCGATTCATGGTTGATCTCGGCGTTGCGATAGGAAATATTCGCCATGATCAGGCCGGTGATGTACACCGCGATGAAGCCTGATCCGCCCAGGAAGTGGCTGCAGCCGTAGTCAATGAATGCAATCGACATCGCCACAATCAGCAGCTGGGATCGATCCCGGGCCAGCTGGTTGATCACAAACCGGGCGACATAGCCAAACAGGGCGCCCACGATCAGGCCCCCACCCACCTGTTGCACAAAGTTGCGCAGGCCATCCAGCAGCACAGCGGTCTGGCTGCCCCCCTGCAGGCCTGGTTCCCCGCTGGAGCCGCTGAACAGGCCGATCACCAGGCTGAACAGCAGCAGGGCCGCCGGGTCGTTGACAGCCGATTCAAATTCCAGCAGGTGTTGCAGCCGCTCGGGCACCTGGCGCCGCACCGCGCTCAGCACGCTGATGGTGGCGCCGGCGTCGGTGGAGCCGAGACAGGCCGCAATCAGCAGCGCTGCCCCCAGTGGCATGGCGTTGTTGAGGCCCGGGGCAATGCTGTTGCCGGCAGCGGAGGACAGCAGCCAGATCAGGCCGCCGAGCAGCAGGGTGGCCACGCCGACGCCCCCCACGGCCAAGGCGAGGCCGTATTCCAAAAAGCCCCTGATCGCTTTGAGGTCTGTCTTCAGCCCGGCGTAGAAGAGCAGCAGGGCGAGGGAGAACACATGCAGGCTTTCAGCCTGCTGGTGGGTCACGTCGAGGACATGGATGTTGATGGCCAACCCCAGCACCAACACCCCGAGGATGGCCGGGATGCCCACCTGGATCGAAAAACGACTGATCGCCAGGGTGCCCAGAAACAGGATGCCGATGAACAGCACCTGGCCCTCGAGGGGAACGGTGGCGAGGCTGGGAGCCTGGGCCAGCAGGAGCGGGGTCATCCTTCTGTGGCAGCAAGGGTGGCCGCTTGGGCATCGTTGAGCCGGCCAGCCCGGTGCAGCACCGTGGTGATCTGTTTGATATTGAGCACGGAGTGGCAGCGATACCCCGCTGTCGCCAGGCGTTCCCGGGCCCGTCGGTCGTGGTCGCCACCGTGGTCGATGAACACCACCACATCGTCTACCACCAGCCCCGAGCTCTCAAGCTTGGCGATGCCCTCGAGCACGCTGCCGCCGGTGATCAGGATGTCGTCGACCACCACCACCCGATCCCCGGCGTCGAAGTCGCCCTCGATCAGCCGGCGGGCGCCATGGGCCTTGACCTCTTTGCGGGGGTAGATCAGCGGCTTGTGCAGCTGCAGCGACAATCCGGTGGCGGTCGGCAGCGAGCCATAGGGGATGCCGGCGATGCGATCAAAATCCAGACCCTGGAGCTGGCTGGCGTAGGCATGCAGCACCCGGTGGAAGAGGTTGGGATCGGAAATGATCTGGCGTAGGTCGACGTAGTAATTGAAAACGGCACCCGAGGCCTGCACGTACTCGCCGAAGAGCAGGCAGCCAATGTCGAACAGGTCGACGATCAGCGTCTCGAGGGGATCGCTTGCCGTTGTGCCATCCCCCCGGCCCTGGCCATCCTCGCCTGGAAGCCACAGGGCACAGGTTTCACCGCCGGCCCCGCGCAACTGCTCACGACAGGCGGTGATCTGGTGTTTGAGGGCTTCAGCGCGGGGCCCGATGTCATCCTCAACCAACAGGTTTTGGGGCAGGGGCAACAGCAGCCCATCGGCGGCGGCGCCCAGGCCTGCCTGCAGCATCGCCTCGAGCCGCTCCTCCTCACCCCAGAGACTGCGCAGGATCAGGAAGCGCTCCGGCGCCTCGGCCCGCACCCGGGCCAGGATGGCCGGATCGCTGGTGCCCACCTCCAGCAACAGTTGCTCAGGCGTTGCCCAGAGCTGGGTTTCCCGCACGATGCGCAGGTAGAGGGGTTCCTGTTCATTGGGGTGGTGCTGGATCACCCGGGCCGCCTGGTTGGAGCTGTGGCAGGTCATCACCACCGCCTTGCCTGGATAGAGCAGGAACGGTGCGGCGATGTCCTGGCCGGCCAGCGGCGACAGGGTGACCGCGTCAGCACCCAGCTCCTTGAACAGGTAGTGGGCCAGGGCGGAGGAGGAGTTGAGGTCGCCGTGCTTGGTGTCGACGATCAGGGGCAGGTCACGGGGTACGAGGTCCCGCACCTCCAAGAGCAACTCCAGACCCACCGGCCCGAGGGCCTGGTAGAAACCCAGACTGGGCTTGTAGGCGCACACGTGCGGGGCGGTGGCTTCGATCACCGCCTTGATCCAATGGCGAGCCTGGCTGAGAAAGGAGCGCCCCGCCAGACCGCGCCGGGCCGCCCAGCTCTGCAGCATTTCGGGGTTGGGGTCCAGCCCGGTCACCAGCAGGGACTGGCGATCGGCGATGGCATCGGTGAGTTGAACGAAGAAGCCCATCACCTGGAGGCTGCCTTGGGCCTGTAGTTAGGCCAGCCGCTGCCCCTGACGGGCGTCGGTGACACAGCTCATTTTATTTTAGGTCGCGATCCGCCAGGCGAGGGTTTCGCCGGCGTGCAGGGGCACGAGGTTCACAGCGGTGCCGGCGGCATCGTTGAGATGGAGTTGGCGGGGCACCTCCAGGGGCTCTCGCACCAGGGTGATTTGGCCCGGGTTCAGGGGCAGCCCATAGAAACGGGGCCCGAATTCCGAGGCGAAGCCCTCCAGCTTGCCCAGGGCGTTTTCTTGTTCAAAGACCGCTGCGTAGCTCTCGATCGCGAAGGGGGCGTTAAAGATGCCGGCGCAGCCGCAGGCCGATTCCTTGGCGGAGCGGGCATGGGGAGCGGAATCGGTGCCGAGGAAAAACTTCGGGTTGCCAGAGGTGGCCGCTGCCCGCAGGGCGATCCGGTGCAGTTCCCGCTTGGCCACCGGCAGGCAGTAGAGGTCGGGCCGCAGGCCACCGGCAAACATGGCGTTGCGGTTGATGTGCAGGTGGTGGGGGGTGATGGTGGCGGCCAGGTTGGGGGAGGCACGGGCCACGAAATCAACCGCATCGGCGGTGGTGATGTGCTCCAACACCACCTTCAGGCCAGGGTGGCGCTGCAGCAGGGGAGCCAGGTGCCGCTCGATGAACACCGCTTCACGGTCGAAGATATCGATCTCCGCACTGGTGACTTCGCCGTGGATCAGCAGGGGCATGCCGATCCGCTCAAGGGTCGCGATCATCGGGGTGATCGCTTCGATCGCGGAGACGCCGGCGGCGGAATTGGTGGTGGCGTTGGCGGGGTAGAGCTTGCAGGCCGTCCAGACACCGGCGCTGAAGCCCCGCTCAAGTTCGGCCGGATCGATGCTGTCGGTGAGATAGGCCGTCATCAGGGGCTGGAAAGCGCAGCCATCCGGCAGGGCGGCTTTGATGCGCTGCCGGTAGGCCGCGGCAGCGGCCACCGTCGTCACCGGTGGAGAGAGGTTGGGCATCACGATCGCCCGGGCAAACTGGCGCGCCGTCGCCGCCGCCACCGCCTGCAGCATCGCCCCGTCGCGCAGGTGCACATGCCAGTCGTCGGGTTGGCGCAGGCTGAGCCGCTGGCTGGACATCGCGACCGTAAATCTGGAGGCTATCTGGGGCGGGGCCCGAGATCAGGGCCCGCCGCCGCCAGACAGGCCCGGGCCATCTGGCCCTCCTCGTCGGCGGCGACCTGCACCAGTTCAACGCTGCCCAACCAGCCGAGCGCCTGTTGCAGTTCTTCCAGCAGGGCCCCATCGTGCTCGCCGATGCCGCCGCTCAGGGCGATCGCATCCACGCCGCCCAGGCTGGCTGCCATGGCGCCAATGCCCTGCAGCAGCTGGTGGCGAAACACCGCAATGGCGAGCTGGGCGCCGGGGTGGCCGGCCGCGGCTGCCTGCCGCAGGGTGCGCATGTCGCCGCTCAGCCCGGAGAGCCCCAGCAGCCCGCTCTGGTGGTTGAGGGCCTGCTCAAGATCCTGGGCGGTAAGCCCAGCCCGCAGCTGGTGCAGCAGCAAACCCGGGTCGAGGGAGCCGCAGCGGGTCGCCATCACCAGGCCATCCATGGGGGTGAACCCCATGGTGGTGGCGATGCTGATTCCGTCCCGAATCGCGCAGAGGGAGCAGCCGGCTCCCAAGTGACAACTGATCAAGCGCGGCACCCGCACCACCTCGGCCACGTGCTGGTGGTTGAGGCCGTGGAAGCCGAAGCGCTGCAGGCCAGCCGCGCGCCAGGCCTCGGGAATGGCCAAGGTGCGGGCCTCCTGGGGCAGGGTGCTGTGGAAGCCGGTGTCGAAGCAGGCCCATTGGGCTGGGGCATTCCGGTTCTGCAGCCAGCGGATCACCTGCAGGGCCGGCCCGCTGTGGAGGGGGGCAAGGGGAACCAGTGGCCTCAGCGCGTCGATCACGGCTGGGGTCAGCTGGGTGGCCGTGCGGTAGGTGATGCCGCCATGCACCAGGCGATGCACCACCAGCTGGATTTGGTTCTGCCATGGCGCCAGACGCTCCTGCAGCCATGCGGCGATCGGGCCGGGTAAGGCGCCATGCGGCAGGTCGGCCACGGCGGCCGCGTCCCATGCACACTGGTGCTTATCGAGGGGCTGCTGGTTTGGATCCAGCAGGCTGAGTTTGAGGCTGGAGCTGCCGGCGTTGATAGCCAGAACAACCCCTGGCCCGGGGGCCACACCACCCTCAGCCATGCACCCGCCTGCCCTCCCGCAGCACCTCAGAGGGACGAATGCCGTAGACGCCGTGAAAGTCCCGGCTGAAGGCGGAGAGGTTGGCAAAGCCGAGCCTGGCCGCGATCCCCGCCACGGTGTCGCTGGAGGTGGGTGTCAGCAGGTGTTGCCTGGCCAGGTCGAGGCGCTGGCGCCGAATCCACTGCATGGGGCCGCAACCAAAGCGCTGGTGGAAGGCCAGCTGCAGGTTGCGTCGCGAGTAGCCGCTGCGTTGCTCCAGCTGGGTGAGGTTGATCGGGGCGCGGAGGTTGGCCTGGATCCACTCCAGCAATTCTGCAAAGATCCGTTGTCTTGAGACACCATCGCCGAGCTGGTGGCCTCTCAGGGTCTGCTGCTCGAGTTGGGGGCAGAGAGCCAGGGCCAGAATGCGATAAATGAGGTCGTCGAGTTGGAGGAGAGTCAGCGCGCCCTGGCTCTCCAATCCTGGTGCGTCGAGCAGCGCAAAGCTGCGGCGGAGGGTTTCCAGTAACTCCCGTTGACGCCCCTCGGCGCGGGCCAGGGTCTGGGGGCGTTGCAGATCGGCGGCGAAGCGGCGGGCCGATACACCGACCCCGCCGATGGCGGCGACGGTGTTGTGCAGGCGGTTGAGATCCACATGCAGCACCAGCCCGTTGTAGTGATCGGTGCTGAAGTTGTAGGCAAAACCAGGGTTGAAATACAGCGGCGCTTCCGCATGGATGCTGTACTGCTGGCGACCGACGGCGTAGGTGGCGCCGCCGCCATAGCAGATGTTGATGGCACCCAGGCCTGGGTTTTCGCCGATGCAGCCCTGAATCGGGCTGGTGTAGCCGGAGGTGAGGATGAGTTCCCCGGCGGTGGCGGTGCTGGCCCGGTGCAAAAAGGGGGTGGCCGGGGTTTGGCGGGGGGCGAATTCTTGGATGGGGAAGTGTTGGGCCAGCTTGGTCGCCAAGCCTTGGGGATCAAGGTCCACAACCGCCTGTTGGTCGTGAAACACCAGCGGTAGGCAGCCGATGGAATTCAAATAAAAACACAACGTTAATAAATTATAAACCAGCCACGCAACCAAGCCCCAGGGGTGATGCCTGGGCCTACACGTTGTCTTTGTTCGAATTGAGTAGGGCGTCCTTGCTCTCCTTGAGTTCTTTCCAGATTCGCCGGATCTGACCGTAGGCCTGCTCCTGGCTCACCTTGCCGTTGCTCTGCAGGCCCACCACCAGGCCAACCCGCTCGGCGAAGGATTCGAGGTTTTGGTGAAACATCAGCCGCTGGGGGCTCCAGTCATCGCCGTGGTAGGCCGAATGGGCTTCCAGCGGCGAAGCCAGGACGTTCTGGGCCGAATCCGGTTCCGGCCCAGGGGCACCGGCTCGACCCGATCTGGCAGGGCTCACGGCAGACAACAGAAACCAGCTCACCATAGGGCTCCCGCCATTAAGAAGCGGTGAACAGCCCCTCCGTTGTCGCCTGGGGCACGGGCGTCTGGGGAGTCGGGTTTCAGGATCGATGCGATCTGCATCGCCTTGCCATGGTCCCGTCCACGCATGGTTGGCTCCCCCATGTGGTGCTGTGCCTGCTGATCCAGGCCAGCATTGTGGGAGGCGGCCAGGTGCTCAACCACTGGCTGGCTCCCGAATCCCTATCGCCGTGTTGCGCCCCACCCCTGGTGCTCTGAATTCCCACCTCTTGGAGGAGCGGCCCGCCAATCTGCCGGCCCATCTCTACGTGCATGGGGGCAGTCACAGCAGCTCTTTCAGCGCCGTGGTGTTCGAGCGCCAAGGGCCGCGGCTGGTGCCCCTGGCCTCCCTGGAGGCGCTTGCAGCGCTGCACCAGCCCGGGGATCCGATCTGGTTGCGGGTGATGGGTCTGGGCGATCGGCAGCGGGTGGAAGCCATGCTGGAGTTGCTCCAGGTGCCCCGGCTGTTGCTGCCTCCCCTGCTGGAGGTGCCGCAGCGCTCCCGGGTTGATGGATTGGAGGGGGCCCTGATCGTGGTGCTGCATCGGCTTGGCTTTGCGCGGGATCCCCTGCATCTGCTCAGTTCCCAGGTGGGATTGCTGCTGCTGCCCAACCTGCTGGTCACCTTTGAGGAGGCGCCCCTGGGGGAGTCGTTCCCGGAGCTCACCACCTGGCTGGAATCCCGGGCTGGCGCGGTGGAACACCGGGATCTCGATGACATCCTGCATTTTCTGGTCGATGAACTGCTCGATGCCCTGTTCCCCATGCTCGAGCAGATCGCCAATCGCCTCGATGACCTCGAGGAGGCGGCCCTGAGGGATCCCAAACCAAAACTGCTGGCCCGGGCCTTTCTGCATCGCAGCAACCTGCGCACAATCCGCAATCAGGTGTGGCCACTGCGCCACCAGATCAGGGTGTTGCTGCGCCAGCAGCAACAGCTGCTGGGGGATGAGGCCCTGGTGGGCTTCCAGGAGATGGCAGAGCTGGTGGAGCTGCTGTTTGACAACTGCGAGCTGCTGCGCCACCAATGCGATGCGATCACCCAGGCCTACGCAGCCAGTGTGGGCAACCGCATGAACCAGGTGATGAAAACGCTCACCATTCTCACCAGTATTTTTGCGCCGCTCACCTTCATCGGCGGAATTTATGGCATGAATTTCGCCAACATGCCCGAACTCCACTGGCGTTATGGCTATTTTTACGCCTTGATTCTGATGGCGATTGTGGCGTTGATTCAGTCCTACTGGCTCTGGCGCCGCGGTTGGTTTCAAGACTGGACAGCCCCGCGCTGAAAGCACAACCTGGTCTTAACCCTTTTTGCACGCCCCATCGCCCAGAGTTCTGTGGTGATGGTCACGGTTATGCGCCCCATCCTGGTTTTTTCCGCTCTGCTGCTGTTCACGCCCCTGTCCGCAGGGGCCCAGAAGGGGCCAGAGCCCTTGGCCATTGGCGGCTCGAGCACGGTGTTCCCCGTTGTCCAAACGGCGATTCAGGCCTACCAGAAGGGCGGTGCCAATCGCCAGGTGCGCTTTGAACTCAAGGAGACGGGCACCTCGGCCGGCTTTCGGCAGTTTTGCAGTGGCCAGCTGTTGTTTGCCAATGCCTCCCGCCCGATCAGTGCTAAAGAGCTCAAGGCCTGCGCCGCCAAAGGTGTGACGTTTCTGGAGCTGCCGATCGGCTTCGATGCGATCACGGTGGTGGTGAACCCCAAAAACAACTGGGCTGGCCGGATCTCCACCCAGGAGCTGGCTCGGCTGTGGAGCCGGCAGGCAACCGGCAAGCTCACCCGCTGGAGCCAGGTGAACCCGGCTTGGCCGGATCGGCCGATTCGCCTTTGCGGGCCTGGCAAGGATTCGGGCACATTTGATTACTTCAATAAGGCAATTAGTGGCGATGAAAATAACTCTAGAACCGATTACTTTGCCAGCGAAAACGATAACGATTTGGTCGCTTGTGTAGCTGGCAATCCGGATGCTCTTGGTTATTTTGGTTTTGCCTATTACCAAGCCAACGCCAAGCGTCTCAAGCCCCTGGCCGTGGTGGGCAGGAAGGGTGCGGTGCTGCCTTCACAACAAACAGTCCAGAAAGAAGCTTACGTTCCCCTCTCGCGGCCATTGTTCATTTACATCAACGATAAGGCCCTGCGCCAGCGCCCGGAGCTGCGCAAATTTGTGACTTACACCATTGCCAATGGCCTCAAATTGGTCAGGCAGGCGGGCTATATCCCCATGCCCTCGAGCACCTACCGCCTCGTGGAAAGCAAGCTCTACCGCCATGTGCTCGGCACGGCCTTCGGTGGCGACCTGCCTGTGGGGTTAACCACGGGCCAGGCGCTGCAACGTAGCCTTGAGAGTATTAAAAAACCGGAATTCCGTTGATCCCTGCATGGCGCAGCTTCGCGATGTAAGCAACGGCGCCTATGCCCAAGACCTCCTGCACAAGCAGGTGGTCAAATTGGTTCAGCTGCAGGGTCCGGTTCTAGCCCGTGAGGGCAGCGAGCCCCTGCATCAGATGCGGGTGGCGATGCGCCGGTTGAGCACCACCCTGGGCCAGTTTGAACCGGCTCTGGTGGTTCCCGAAGCGGTGACCACCCAGCGCCTGGCCAAGTGGGTGCGCCGGCTGGGCATGGCCAGGGATCTCGATGTGCTGCGCGAGCGACTCGAGGATGGCTTTTTGCCCCAACTGCCCGCGGCGGAGGTCCGCACCCTGCGGCCCGTGCTCAAGCAGTTGCGGCGCGAGCGACAACTGGCCTACGACCATGTGGTGGAGGTGCTCAAGAGCCGCACCTATCTGGAGGCTCTGGCCCAACTGCAGGGCTGGTTCAAGGATCCCCAATTCACCGCCTTGGGGTTGCTGCCCATCGGCGAGTGGATTGGGGATTGGCAGCTGCCCCACCTGGCGGGCCTGTTTCTCCATCCTGGTTGGCAATTGGCCCAGCCAGGCAGCGGCGAGGAAACCCTGCACGAGCTGCGCCGCCAGCTCAAGCAGGCCCGCTACCGGCTGGAAAATACAGCGCCGCTCGGAGGGGCTCGCTCTGCCGCCTGGATCGGGCGCTTCAAACTGGGGCAGGAGTTGTTGGGTGAATACAACGATCTCCTGGTGCTGCAGCGGGCCATCAATGACCAGTTGCTAGGCCCTTTGGAGGATCAGCTGCCCCAGCTGGAGTGGCTGCTGGTTCAAAACCAACGCCAATGCTGGGAGCGCTGGCGCGAGCTGGTTGGCGAACTGCTGCCCCGCCGGCGCCGGCGGCGGCTGATCGAGACCCTGGCGGGCCCCCCGGCACCCCTATGCCGATGGCGCCCCGGCTGGTGAGGTGTTCCGCTATACACCAAGGCTGTAGTCCGCTTGCTGGTCGGCATAAATCGTTGCGTCCAAGGTGAGGGCGGCTTCTTTCTGAAGCCATCCCTATCGGTGTGAGGATCCGATGACTTTGTCCAAAAAGCTGTTGCTGGCGTTGGCCAGTACCGGCCTGGTGGCCCCCATGGCCGCTTCTGCCAATGAGCTGGCTTCGTTGAACGGCACTGCTGCCATCAACGATTACATGCAACAACAAGACGTTGATCGCTTCCGTGCTTGGGAATCCAAAAACCAGGTCACCAGCGTCACCCAGTTTTCTGATGTGCAGCCCACCGACTGGGCCTACCAAGCCCTGAGCAACCTGGTGGAGAAATACGGCTGCGTGGCCGGCTATCCCAACGGCACCTACAAGGGTGGCAACGCCATGACCCGTTTTGAGGCGGCGGCCCTACTGAACGCCTGCCTCGATCGCGTCACCGAGGTGACCGATGAGCTTGAGCGGCTGATGACCGAGTTCAAGGCTGAGCTCGCCACCCTGAACGGCCGTGTCGACGGCCTTGAGAAGAAGGTGGGCAAGCTGGAAGCCCAGCAGTTCTCCACCACCACCAAGCTCAAGGGTGAGGTGAGCATGATCATCGCTGGATCGCCAAATTATGACGGTGATGGTTCGACCAAAACCACCTTCAATTACGATGCGCGTCTGAGCTTCGATACCAGCTTCACCGGTAAAGACCTGCTGCGTACCCGCCTACGCAGTGGAAACTTCAGCGATGATCCGTTCGGCAGCAGTGGCAACGTTTTCAAGCTGGATAAGGCTGAGGAAAATGGCTGTGATGGCGGCACTTGTGTTTCCATAGATCGACTTTTCTAT
>CBFIGH010000095.1:0-11656 GCA_965662115.1 Cyanobium sp. | reverse complement strand
TTCAAGGTCTGCGTTGCAGCAAAAACCCCTCATAGCCCAGGGCCTGGAAAATTTTGGCCGGGTCGCTGAAGCCGGCAGCATTGACCAGGGCATTGAGCCGGGCCTCGCCAATCGGGTGGAGACCCTGGGTCAGGGGCTCGAGAACCTCTGGATCGGCTTCCAGGCCGCTGGCGCGCTGGAACCCCAGCCACGCCTCCCCAACCTGACGTTGCAGGGCGGATCGCTCGGGTGCCATCAGGTCCACCAGCACCAGCTGACCGCCGGGTTCGAGGCTGCGGGCTAAGGCGGTGAGGAAGGTCAGCTTGGAGCCGTCATCGGGAAGGGATTGCAGCACAAGCACCGACAGCGCTCCGGCAAAGCAACCGTCCGCCTGGAGATCCTCCACGGTGCTCTGGCGCCAGGTGATGCCGTCTGCATCCAGCCGCTCCCTGGCTGCGGCGAGCATGTCCGCCGACGGATCAATGGCCATCAGGCGCCAGTCAGGCCGCTGGGCCCGTGCCTCGACCAGCTCGGCCCCGGTGCCACAGCCCGCAACCAGCACCGCAGCTCCGGTCCGGCTCGCCAGGGGTGAGGCGGCCAGCAGGGCCACGGCCAGTCGGGCCAGGCTGGCGTAGCCGGGAATCAACTGCTGGACGATCAGGTCGTAGCCGATGGGAGCTGACACGGCTTGAAGTCGGTGGGTCTGATGCTAGGCAGGGGGTCGGGCGTGGCTTAAGTTGGGCGGCGCCAGCTCCCCCAGCCCGACCGTGCCCACCATCCGTTTTGAACAGGAAGGCCAGCAGGTCGGTTGCATTGAGGGGGCCAATTTGCGCAAGGCTGCCCTCGATGCCGGCGTCAACCCCTACAAGGGGCTGAACAACGTCAACAACTGCGGCGGTTTGGGCCAATGCGGAACCTGCGTGATGGAGGTGGTTGAGGGCATGCAGAACCTCTCCCCGCGCAGCGATGTCGAAGAGGTCTATCTGGCCGACCGCCCTGCCAATTTCCGTTTGAGCTGCCGCACCAGCGTCAATGGGGACGTGACCGTTCGCACCCGGCCCGCCAACGCCGTGGGCCAGGGTTCCAACAGCTTGGTCGGCGCGCTGAAGTCCCTGATTGGCCGCAAGTGATCCAGGGGCGCCCTCGCCATAGACCCGATCGATGAAGTTGTACGGCTACGCCGGCTGCAGCACCTGCCGCAAGGCCATCCATTGGTTGGTGGCCCGCCAGCTCGATCCGGAGATCGTTGACATCACCCAGCAGCCCCCGAGCTTGGCTGAGCTCGGCCAAGCCTTGGCCCAATTGGGCCGTAAGCGTCTGTTCAACACCAGTGGGCAGAGCTATCGCGCCTTGGGCCCAGCCACCGTGGCGGCGATGGACGATCCGGCCGCCCTGGCGGCCTTGGCCGCCGATGGCAAGCTCGTTAAACGCCCTTTCCTGATCCTGAACGACGGCCGGATCCTGACCGGATTCAAGGAGCAGGAGTGGCAGACGGTGCTGTTGGCGGAGTCTCCGGTTTCGGACCAGGAGCGGTGATCAGCTGATCCAGCTCCTGGATCAGCGCTTCAATGCCAGCCCTGTTGATCTGGCTGAGGTAGGTGCCTTTGGCGCCATCGATCAGGGCACAGAGGAGCTCCTGGGAGCGCTCAAGGGCCGAACCACTTTCCAAGGCAGCGGCTAATTCATCCCAAAAGCGGTCGATGAAACGCTGCAGCAGATCGAGCTGCACATCATCGCGGCGCCCCAGTCGGTTGCCTGTGCTGCGGGAGAGCTCCAGCAGGCTCTCAACCATGCCCCCAGCCAGCTGGCGGCTGATGCCCGATTCCACCTTCAAGAGCGGTTGCAGTTGCCTCAGGGGGGGGGGCACCACGGTGCGATCCAGGCTTTGCCGCAGGGTGTAACCGAGCAGCCCCTGCAGCTCGGGGGCGAGTCTTGGCGCGACCCGGCTGAGCAACAGGGGTGCCCAGATGCGCACCAGCTCGACCAGGGCGCGCTCGTCGCGGCTGGTAACGCTTTGGTGGCTGCGCAGGGCCCGCAACCGCTGGGGCCAACGCCGCGAGCGGATCAATCCCTGGGTGCCGTCCAGAATTTGCAGCGACAACACCTCAAACAGTTCCACGGCCAGCAGGGCCACGACGCCCCGGCTGACCACGGCCCGCAGGGGCTCAAAGTTGACCAGGCCAGAGGTTTGCAGTCGCTCCAACACGGGCACCAGCCGCAGCCAGCGCCAGAAGGGCAGCAACAGGGGCAGGTCGCTCCAGCGCCGCAGCAGGGCATCACCCCAGCTCAGCCCAGGCAATCGCCGCCGCAGTCGGATCAGTCGCAGCAGGATGTCCAGGCCGAAGACGCTCTGGAACAGCAGCAGGTCGATCCGCCAGAAATGGTCGGTGGGGCGCCCGTTTTCGTCGATCGATCGCCAGTAGTTGGTGGCCACCAGAGGCAGGATCTGATCATTCCAAAAGCGGCGTTCGCTGCTCCAGGTCCTGGCCTGAATCCAGCCCGGGCTCAGCAGCAGGCCCGAAGCTTGGCGAGCGGAATCCAGATCAGCCCGCTGGCGCAGGCGGTTCTTGATTTTCTCGAGGGTGCCGGTGGCTCCAGAGGCCTGGAACGGATTGCTGTCAATCATCTGGCTGGTGAGCTGGGCCTGACGGTTCAGCAGGGCCAGCTGGGCTGCCTGGGGTCGCTGGCCGGCGGGCAGGGCCTGCAGGGCCGCATCCAGGCGTGCAAATTGCTCCAGATAGGCCTGGGTTTCGCGGTGGGGTTCGATGCCCTTGATCGGATCGACCAGGGGCGTGACGTCCGGGATCACCGTGAGGGGCACCACCAGCGGCACCGACGGGATTGGATAGAGGTTGCGCTGCAGCCAGAAGGTGCGCAGCGGCAGGTAGGTGATGTCAAAAGCCACCCACACCAGGTTGAGGCTGGCCCACACCGCCACGAAGCGGTCCCACCCCTGCCCCCAGCCGCCGGACGGGGCCGTGGAGTGGGATTGCCAACGGGGCGGCGACATGGGCCTTGGCGGGGTGGATGGTGTGCCTAATCTGCCGTGTCTGGCCAGGTGAGCCTGCACCCTGGCAGATCGGACATCTTGAGTCACGACACCTCCAAATCGAACGGTCAGCCCAGGGCCCTTGCCAGTCACCAGGAGAGCCCTTGGGCCTTTTGGCGCAGTGTGCTGATCACCCTGACTGTGGCCCTGGGCATCCGCCAGTTCCTGGTGGAGGCTCGCTACATCCCCTCGGGTTCGATGCTGCCTGGGCTGCAGATCCAGGACCGGTTGCTGGTGGAAAAGCTCACCTATCGCCAGCGAGCTCCCCGGCGTGGCGAGATCGTGGTGTTCCACTCACCCCACCACTTTGACCCCGTGCTTTCGGCCGGGGTCAGCCCCAATCCCCTGCGCTGCCTGGTGGTCAATCTGCCCTTGCTCGGCAGCCTGCCCGGGGTGGCCAACCCCGCTTGCGATGCCTACATCAAACGGGTGGTGGCCCTGCCCGGCGAACGGGTGAGTGTGGACCCCAGGGGCCATGTGTTCATCAATGGTGTGCGCCTCCAGGAGCCCTACGTGCAAAACGACTGCCCCGTGGATAACCAGGGCATGGGGCCTTGCCGCACGCTCAATGCGGTGGTTCCCCCAGGCCATGTGCTGACCCTGGGCGACAACCGGGCCAACAGCTGGGACGGTCGGTTTTGGCCAGGGGGGGCCTTTTTGCCCCAGTCCGAAATCATCGGTCGGGCCTTTTGGCGTTTCTACCCCTTCAACCAGACCGGCTCGCTCGGTGTCAAAGAGTCCACTGGTCAGCAGGGGTTAGGCCGCTAGCCCTGATGGCGCCCACCAGCTGCCTGCCCCCGATGGGTTGGTTCGCTGCCCGGGAGGCCCCTCCCTCCCGACTCCAACTCCAGGCGTGGGTTGGATCGAACAGCAACCAGCGTCGGCAGCCGGGGCTGAGCTGCTCCGGTTCCTGCCCCAGCAGCTGGGACCCCCCCCAGCTGAGGGCTTGCCAGAGCTGCTCGACGGGCCAGTGGCGACGCTGCACCAGTTCCTGCCACAGCATGGGCAGAACCAGGCCGTGCCGTCCGCCGTGGCCGGCCAGGCCGGCGCGGCGCTGGTCGGGGGGCAGCACCATCTCCTCCGCATCAAGGGGGAGGTGATGCACGGCTACTGCGGTGAGTAAGCCCTCGGCCAGGGCCGTGATCAGGGCTTGCCGGTCCGCGGAGCTGCCCAGGGAGGGGTTCAACCGCCAGCCGATGGCGCGGGGATCGAGGTTGCCGCTGTCAGCCAGCAGGTGCCACCAGCCCACGGTGGCCAGGGGGCGGCGCGGCGCCTGCCGCAGCAGGGCTACTCCGGCGGCGGTAGCAACGTTCATCAGGGCCAGGCTGACCTCGGGCCGCAGCGCCGCCAGGCCCAGCAGGCTCTGCAGGGGCAGGGTCTCGCTGAGCACCGGATCGGGGGGCCAGCCGGCCCGCAATGTCTCCACGCCCTCCCGCACGAAGCCGCCAGCGGTGAGGCCGGCATCGCGGGGCGCCACCAGCACGGGACTCTGGCCCATCTCCCCGAGCAGCAGGCCGCGCTCCAGCAGGGCAAGGGGGGGGATCTGGTCGGTGCCCGCCAGGCCAATGGCTCCCGCGGCCAGTTGGTCGCCATGGGGGGCCAGCTCCTGATCCGCTCCCCCGAGACTGAAGCTGCCCCAACGCTCCAGATTCAACGGGGCCGCCCATCCCAGCCCCAGCATTTCGGGCTGGTCCCGCCAGGGGCTGGCCCAGGGCAGCAGGGCGACGGTTCCGTATCCCCCGGCGGCGGCGGCGGCGGCCAGGCTGTTGAGGTCCTCGGCCCGTCCTCCCCAGGGCTGCTCGAGCACGCTGTGGGGGTCGACCAGCACCGGTGCCAGCAACCACCCCCCGGCGAGCCTTGGGGATAGCCCAAGGGCTTGGGCTTGGCGGGTTGCCCCATCTCCCCAGGCCAGCAGCGCGCCATCGGCGGCGATCAGGGCATCGCAGCAGCTCGGCGACTGCTGCGGACCGGCCAGCAGCCCAACCCCTTGCAGCCAGAGCGGCGGGTTCAAGGGGTTAGAGCGCCCCTGCGGCGGTGCGATCCAGCACACCCCCCAGATGCTGGGTGAGGTTCAGCGCGGCCACAACGGGGCGTCCTGAGGCCCCTTCGGGATAGTCGATCACGCTGACGCCACCATTGCCCTGCTTGATCGCCCAGATGTCTGCGGCTCCCAGACCGAGCAGGCCGCAGAGGATGGTCTTGTTGACGGCGTCATGGGCGACCACCAGGGCGGTTTCGTTGCTGGCCAGGCTGGCGGCGATGTGCTGCCAGGTGGTCAGCGAGCGCTCCCAGACGTCCTGCAGGGTTTCCCCTTCCGGCATCTGCACGGTGTGCGGGGCCCGTTTCCAGTCGGCCAGCAACGCGGGCCAGCCAGCGGCAATATCGCTCTCCAGCCTGCCTTCCCAAAGGCCATGGCCGATCTCCACCAGGCCGGTGTTGCTGGTGAGGGGCACCCCCGGGTGGGCCGCCAGGATCGCTTCGGCCGTTTGGCGGGGCCGGGCCATGCAACTGGTGTAAGCCCGATTGATCGTCACCGGAGCCAGAAAGCGGCCGGCCGCTTCCGCTTGGCGGCGGCCGGTGCCATTGAGGGGGATGTCGATCTGGCCCTGGAAGCGACCTTCCCGGTTCCAGTCGGTTTCGCCATGGCGCACCAGCAGCAGCCGCGCCCCATCCCCTTTGACGGGCAGGGGATCGCCGAGGTGGGCCAGCCCATTGACCAACTCGACTTGAACCCCGCTGCGGCCCACGTTGAGGATCGATATGGAGCAGTTGTCGACGCGAAGCCGGCGAAAACCGGAGAGGGGCAGGTTCAGCAGGGCTAACAGCAGGCAGCGCAGGATGGCGTTGTGGGCCACCACCAGCACGGTTTGGGGCGGATCCTGGTCGTTGGCGATGGCCGCGGCATGCCGCTCCAGCAGCTGCCGGCGGAACTGTTCGGCCTGCTGCATCAGTTCCGGCAGGGGTCGATAGGCGCTGCCGTCAGCCCGCTGCAGTTCGAGCCGCTCAGGGGCCTGGCGCCACTGCAGCTCCTGCTCGGCAAACCGTTCCCGCAGCTCCTGGCGCTGCAGGCCGCTCCACGGGGCCAGGTCGATTTCCAACAGCCCCTGATCGAACGTGAACTCCAGGCCCTGGCCCTGTTCCGCCAGCAGCAACCTGGTGGTGTCGGCGGCCCGTCTCAACGGTGAGCTGTAGGCAGCGGAGAAAACCAGATCCGCCAGGGCAGCCCCGCAGGCCCGGGCCTGGCTCTGGCCAATGCCGGTCAGATTGGAGAGATCGTCTCGCCCCTGGATTCGCTGCTCCAGGTTGAAGCTGCTCAGGCCATGGCGCACCAACACAATCCGTAGGGACACTGGCTGGACGCTGCTTAAACCCATCGTATGGGAGGGAGCAGGTCACAATTGCAGCTTGAGTAAGCCCAGGAGGGCCTGCGCTTGAACGCCAGTCCCCCCCCATTACCCAGCCGCAAACCAGGCTGGACCACCGGATTGGCCCTGGTCAGCCTTGTGCTCACCGGTCTTCTCTGGCTCAACGGGCTGGTTGACAGCCTGCAGCGTCCTTCGGTCAGCAATGACCTGGAGTGGCGCCAGCAGGAGCTCGCGGCCCTGGCCGCCCCTGCCCTGCCCCCCAACCTGGGGCGGGCCCTGGCGGGAGAGCAGCCCCTGGAGGCCCTGCGTCTGGCCCTGCAGACCCAACTGGCTGATCGCTCCTTGCCACCGTCGCCAACCCAGCAGCTGCAACTGACGCTGCTGCAGTTCCAGGCCGGCGAGAGCGCCCAGGCGGGAATGGGTCTGCAGAACCTTGATCAGCAGGTGCCTCCCGAGCAGCGCCGCTTGCTGCAGCGCCTGCGGGCCCCCGTTGAGGGCCAACCCCTCAGGCCTGGTGAGCTTGATCGGCTGTTGGAGGGTTGGCAGGCCTCTCCGCTCACCCGACAGCTGGTGTGCCAACGCTTGGGGGGAGCTGACCAGAGCTGCGTGGATCGCCGTGCCCAGCAGGCCGCGGTGCTGCGCCTGCTCGGGACGGCCCTTCTGCCGGTGGTGTTGATGGTGATGGGCACCGCTCTGCTGCTGCGGGACTTGTGGTTGCGGTGGTCTGGCAAGGGCAGTGGCCGCCCTCCCCTGTTGGCACCACCGCTCAGCCTGGCGGAGGCCACCCTGCTGATTGCCGGCGGCTTTGTGGTGCTGGGGGAGGTGGTGATGCCCCTGCTGCTGGTTCCGCTGCTGCAGAGGCTGCTGAGCCCGCTGGCGGCCGAGCCAGCCCTGCAGCAAGGGGTTTTGGTGATTGCGCTCTATCTGGGCTTGATGGTGGCCCCCCTGCTGTTGCTCTGGAGCCAGCTGCGTCCCCATGGTCTGGCGCCGGCGGGCGGCTGGCTGCAGTGGCACTGGCGGCCCCTGGGCTCGGCACTGCGGCGGGCGCTGGTGCAGCTCTTGATGGTGCTTCCCCTGGTGGCTTTGGTCAGCTGGCTGCTGGAGCGGTTGGTGGGTGATCCCGGCGGCAGCAACCCCCTGTTGGAGCTGGTTTTAAACAGTGCCAATCCCCTGGCGCTGTTGTGTTTTGCGCTCACGGCCGTGGTGCTCGCCCCCCTGTTTGAAGAAACCCTGTTTCGGGGGGTGCTGCTGCCGGTGCTGGCTGAGCACTGGGGTGGTTTCGCGGCGGTGCTGATCAGTGCCCTGGTGTTTGGCATTGCTCACCTCAGCTTCGGCGAACTGCCCCCCCTGTTTGTGCTGGGCCTGGGTCTGGGTTGGCTGAGACTCCAGAGTGGTCGCCTCGCTCCCAGCGTGCTGATGCACAGCCTGTGGAATGGTTTCACCTTCGCCAATTTGTTGTTGTTGGCGGGCTGAGCAACGGCGGGCCCTTGCCCTCAGCAGGTCTGGATGGTTCAATCGCGGGGTAAGCAGCATGGGTCCTTGGTCGCCTCCCTCTCGTCTCGGCAGGCTTCAGGCAGGCTTGGTCCCCAGGGCCGCACCCTTGCGTTGCTGAAAAGCTCCCTTTCCAGTCGCCGGCTGGATCGTCGGGCGCCCTGGATGGCCAACCTCCATCGGGCGACCGATGGCACCCTGGCCGGCCTGGGTATCTGCATGCTAGCCCTCAGCGGCCTCACCCTGCATTGGCAAAACCACTGGGGCGCCAGTTACCAGCAGCTGGAGGCCTCCCAGGTGCTCGAACACAGACTGCAGGAATCCGCTGCCCTACTGGAGCAGCACCATCTGCGCGCCCTCAAAAAACCCGGTTTGCTGGTGCCCACCAGTAGCGAGAAGCTGATTTACCTACCAGCTCCCAAAACGGCACCAGCCGCCATCGGCGCTGATCTGCTTGGCGTCCTTCCGATCAGCATGATGACCTCCGGTCAGATTCGTTCGGGCTACTGATGACGGCCAGTCGCCGCCGCGGTCCCAGTCGTGGTCAAAGCCATTCCCGCCACAAGGTGGTGTCCATCCAGCCCGTGCCCGTCAGCCGGCTGCTGCTGGTTTACGGACTGCTCTGTGCTGGCTTGGTCGGGCTGGCCGCTCGCCTGGCCTGGTTGCAGGTGGTGGATGGGGCCAACCTGCAGGCCCGGGCCCATGCCATCCAGACCCAGACCACCCAGCCGATCGGCAAGCGCCGCACGATTGTTGACCGTCACGGCCGGTTGGTGGCCCTTGATGAGCAGCGGTTCATTCTCTGGGCCCACCCCCGCTATTTCAACTTTCCCGGCGATGACCCCCAACAGGTGCGCAGCGCCGATGACGTAGCCACCAAGCTCGCCGCGCTGCTTGTCCTGCCCAAGGCTGGCTTGCTGCAAGCCATGGCCGATCGCAAAACCGGTGTGAAACTGCTCACCGATTTGGACCCGGAAACCGCAGCTCGCATCCGTCAGCTCGGCATCAGCGGCCTAGATCTCGAGGCCCATCCCCATCGGATCTACCCCCAGGGCCCACTGTTTGCCAATGTGGTTGGCTTTTTGAATCTGGAGCGGGTACCCCAGGCAGGCCTGGAGCAGAGCCGTGACAGCGATCTCAAGCGCAACGAAACCCCCCTCCAGATGCGCCGCGGTGCCGATGGCACCCCCCTGCCTGCCGGGCTCACGGCCGGCTCCCTGTACGGCGACGACCTGCGCCTGCAGCTCACCCTCGATGCGCGCTTGCAACAGGTGGCTTACCAGGCCCTAGCGAAGCAGGTGAAGCACTGGAATGCCAAGCGGGGCGCCGCTTTGGTGATGGACGTGCGCAACGGCGAGATGTTGGCGTTGGTCTCAACCCCCACCTACGACCCCAACCACTACTGGACCTACAACCCGGGGCTGTTTCGTGAGTGGTCGGTGCAGGATCTCTACGAGCCTGGTTCCACCTTCAAGCCGATCAACCTGGCCCTGGCCCTGCAGGAGAAGGCGATCGAGGCCAGCGGCCGCGTCTCCGACAGCGGCAGCCTCCAGATCGGTGGCTGGCCGATCTTCAACCATGACAAACGCGCCAATGGATTGATTGATTTCCCGACCGTGCTGGAGGTGTCCAGCAATGTGGGCATGGTGCTGGCCATGGGGCAGATGAAGCCCGATCGCTTCTGGCAGTGGCTGAGCAAGCTGGGCATCAACGAAAGCCCCGATACCGACTTGCCCGGGGCTGTGGCCGGTGAGCTCAAGCCCCGCACCGACTTCACGGGCTCGCCGATCGAGCCAGCCGTGGCCGCCTTCGGGCAGGGGTTTTCCCTGACCCCACTCAAACTGCTGCAGCTGCATGCCATGTTGGCCAATGGTGGTCGGCTGGTGAGTCCCCACATCACCCGCGGTCTGCGCTCAGGCGATGCCCTGGCGGCAGCTCCCCGCCGAGCCGGGTTGCCCATGCTTGACCCGGCGGTGACACGCACGGTGATGGGGTGGATGGAGTCGGTGGTGGAGAGCAGCAGCGGCCTGGGCATGAAGATTCCCGGCTACCGCATCGGTGGCAAGACCGGCACCGCCCAGAAGGCTGATCGGGGTGTCTACATCCCGGGGGCACTGATCACCAGTTTTGTGGGCCACCTGCCGATCGACGACCCCCGCTATGTCGTCTTGGTGGTTGTGGATGAACCCAAAGGGGGCAACACGTTTGGCTCCACCGTGGCCGCTCCGGTGGCGCGCCAGATCATCGATGCCCTGCTGGTGCTGGAGCGCATCCCCCCCTCCCGTCCCCGGCCGGCTTCGAAACCGCTGCCCAAAGCCTGAATCCTGTTGCCGTTCCCTGAAGGACCGTCATCAGGGTGGGTCGCTCCTGCCCACCCTGGCTAGCTTGGGACCAGGTCTGGGTCTTTGCCCAGGTCTCCCCATCCAGAGCCCGTCCATGGCCAACCTGCTCGATCAACTCGCCGCCATGACCGTTGTGGTGGCAGACACCGGCGACATTGACGCGATCAAGCAATTCACCCCCCGGGATGCCACCACCAACCCGTCCTTGATCCTGGCGGCCACCCAGATTCCCACCTACCAAAACCTGATCGACCGCTCCCTGCAGGAGTCCCGCCAGGCCATGGGCCCTGCGGCCACGGCTGAGGCGGTGGTTTGTGAAGCCCTCGATGAGATCTGCGTCACCTTTGGCAAAGAGATTCTCAAGATCGTGCCCGGGCGGGTTTCAACCGAAGTGGATGCACGCCTCAGCTTCGATACCGAAGCGACGATCGCCAAGGGACGCAAACTGATCGGCCTCTACAACCAGGCGGGCATCAGCAACGATCGGGTGCTGATCAAGGTGGCCTCCACCTGGGAGGGGATTTGCGCTGCCGCCCAATTGGAGCGAGAGGGCATCCACTGCAACCTGACCCTGCTGTTTGGTTTCGCCCAGGCTGTGGCCTGTGCCGAAGCCGGCGTCACCCTGATTTCCCCCTTCGTGGGCCGCATCCTCGACTGGTACAAAAAGAGCACCGGCAAAGACAGCTATTCCGGGCCAGAAGATCCCGGCGTGGTGTCGGTGACCCAGATCTTCAATTACTTCAAGACCTATGGCTACAAGACGGAGGTGATGGGTGCCAGCTTCCGCAACCTCGACGAGATCATCGAGCTGGCCGGCTGTGACCTGCTCACCATCTCTCCTGCCCTCCTCGACCAGCTGCGGCACAGCGAAGGGGAACTGGAGCGCAAATTAAAACCCTTTGATCCGGCTCCCACCGAGGCCCAGATCCATCTCGACGAGGTCCATTTCCGTCAGATGCTGGCCGCCGATCCGATGGCCACTGAAAAGCTCGACGAGGGAATTCGCGGTTTCTGCAAGGCTATTGAGAGCCTTGAAACCCAGCTGGCCCAGCGCCTGGGCGAGCTGGAGGGGCAGGCCGCTCTGGTGGGCGCCCGTGCCGCCCAGTGAATGCCCTCGACACCATGCGCGCCTTGGCCAGTCAAGGTGAAGTGGTCAGGGTGAGCCCAGGTGCGTTGATTTTCGCCTCGGGTGAATCCGGTGATTGCATGTTTGGGGTGCTTGAGGGCTGCGTACAGCTGAGCTGGAATGGCGACCAAGGGCATGAGCAGATCAATGCCGGCGATGTGTTTGGTGCCGGGGCCCTCGTCACCAGCGAGCACCGCCGCTACGGCAATGCCAGGGCCTTGACCGCCTGCAAGCTGTTGGTGATGAACCGGGAGAAGTTTCTGTTTGCCGTGCAGGAGTCGCCCATGTTTGCGATCGAGTTGCT
>CBFIGH010000094.1:0-21738 GCA_965662115.1 Cyanobium sp. | reverse complement strand
CAGGTTGGTGAGCGCCTGGTAGGCCCAGTCGGTGGGGCGAACATCAGAGAATTGGTTGACGCTGGTGACCTGGTTGTTGGATCGCCAGGCCTTGAGCTCATCGATCTCTTGCTGCTCCATGTAGTCGTTGATGGCCTCGCGGCCATTCAGCGACGCCAGTTCGCCGGCAGAGATCGGCTCAGGAGCAGCCAGGCTGCCCCCCAGCAAGCCGATGGCGGCCGGCGTGAGGATGGCTCGCTGGAGGAGGTTCATGTGGGGGAGAGGTCGGCAGCGCGAGGCTGTCCGTTGATGATTCCATATCTCTCCAGCGAAAGCTGCTTACAGGAGAGATGAAGTGCGGATATGGCGACCTTGCCCCGGTCCGGCGCGGCGCTGATCGGCGCCAGCAGCGAAGGGCGCAACCCTCCATAGTGGAGGTGACGCCACCATGGCTCCGGCTGTGGTTGCAAGAGGAAAGTGCGGTGAGGGTCTGCCCAATTCCGCCGCTGTCCCGCAACTGTGATGGGGTTTTGCCCCTGAGCCAGAACACTCAGCGTCACCCGCTCACCATCGTCCTCGGCGCGGACCGAGACCACCCATGAACCGCTTCACCATCCCCCTGATCGCCGCGGCAGCCGGTGCCGTCATCCTGCTGGGCAGCAGTTCCGCCCTGGCCCATGGCAGTGCAGCGGGGGGGGCGCTGGGAGGTTTGACCCACCCCCTGTTGGGTCTCGACCACCTGTTCATGTTGATCGCTGTCGGCACCGCCGCCGCCCTGATCTCCGCCCAGCTGCTGCTCTGGGCGCTGGGGGGGGCCTTTTGCGGGGCCGTCCTCGGCATGGCTGGATGGTCGATCCCCACCGGCGAGCTTCTGGCGGCCCTGTCCATTTGTGCCGTGGGGGCCTTGGCCCTGTTAGTGGCCCCATCCACCCGGCCATCCAGCGGCGCTGGGCTGCTCCGTCTCAGTGGCGCGCTGGTGGGCGCCGGGGTTGCCATTCACGCCATGCTCCATGGCCTGGAGGCACCTCAAGACGGCACGACCCTGGTCTGGTGGAGTGGCGCCTTGCTCAGTTCGGCCCTGGTCTGCGGGGGCAGCTACCTGTTGCTGAAGCCGCTGCCCTTGCGCCTCACCAAGGCAGCCGCAACGGCCCTTTTGGTGATCGGAGGCCTGCTTGCCTTGGGCCCCCTCGGCCTGCTGGCTGCGGGTGCTGGCACCTAACCCAGCCAGGGGAGACCAGCGCGATCGTTCCCTGAAGCAACCACACCCCCCTCAAGCCATCACGCTCCAGTTGATCGTCGGATGACCATGGCCCCAGTGGGTTCAGCCTTCGCCCAGCTCCACCAGCACTTGCACCAGACCCGGCTGCTGGGCTCGATCAGCAGTGCCCTGTATTACGACCAGAACACGGTGATGCCGACGGCCGGAGCTCCATGGCGAGGCGAGCAGCTGGCCCTGCTGGCCGAGCAGCTGCACCAGCGCCAAAGCAGCGGCCGTTACGCCGACCTGCTGGCGGCCGCCGAAGCTGAGCTGGCCCCGGGGGATCCGCCGCAGCATCGCCGCAACCTGCAGCTGCTGCGGCTTGAGCTGCAGCGCCAGCGCTGCCTCGATCCGGCCCTGGTGAGTGCCCTGGCCCGGGCCCAGTCGCGGGGCAATGCGGTGTGGCAAGACGCCCGCGCCCGCAATGATTTTTCTGCCTTCGCACCGGCCCTGCGGGAGTTGATCCAGCTGCGCCGCCAGCAGGCCAGCCAACTGGCCTCAGCCGAACCGGTGGCCCGCAGCCCCTGGGAAATCCTAGCCCAGCCCTTTGAACCGGATGTGAGCAAGGCGCGGCTGGAGGAGCTGTTTGCTCCGCTGAAGGCGGAGCTGCCGCCCCTGCTGGATCAGGTGGCATCCACCAGCCCGGATCAACCCGTCGTCGATCTATCCGAGGCCGAGCAGGAACACCTCTGCAAGGCGCTGCTGGACAGCTGGGGTTACGACGATTGCCGCTGCCAGCGGTCGCGCTCGGCCCACCCCTTCTCCTGCACGCTGGGCCCCCAGGATTTCCGCATCACCACCCGGGTGGTGCCAGGACAGCCCTTGTCCGCCTTCCTGGCCACGGCCCACGAGTGGGGCCACTCCCTTTACGAGCAGGGTCTACCCCGCAGCGATGGGCACTATTTCCCCTGGCCCCTGGGGGAGTCCACCTCGATGGGAGTGCATGAATCCCAATCGCTGTTTTGGGAGTGCCGGGTGGCGAGAAGCCAGGCCTTTGCCGAGCGCTGGCATCCCCGCTTTGCCGATCGGCTGGCCTCCGATCCCTGGGGAGGTGCCTTCGGCTTCTGGCGGTCACTCAATCCGCTGCGGCCCGGGCTGATTCGGGTCGAGGCCGATGAGCTCAGTTACGGCCTGCACATCGTGCTGCGCTTCGAGCTGGAGCTGGCCCTGCTGGAGCAGGAGCTGCCGGTCGAAGACCTGCCCCAACTCTGGAACCAGCGCATGCAAGAGCTGCTGGGGCTGCGGCCGACCAGCAATGCAGACGGTTGTTTGCAGGACATTCACTGGGCCGAGGGGTTGTTTGGCTATTTCCCGAGTTACGCCCTCGGCCACCTGATCAGTGCTCAGTTGGCTGAGGCGATGGAGAGCGATTTGGGCGGGCCCGGCAGCATTGCCCGGGCGATTGCAGCTGGCGAGGAGCAGCAGCTGAGCGGTTGGCTGGCCACCCGGGTTTGGCCCCTGGGCCGGGCGGTGAACGGTGAGGAGTTGGTGGAGCAGGTCAGCAGCCGACCCCTCACCGCTGGGCCTTTCCTTCAGTACCTCAAGCGCAAAGTGGAGCGGCTCCAGGCCCCTGCATAGGATGCGCGCCGCGTATCCCCTCCACCATGGCCAACATCGACCACGCTCCAAGCCGCACGATGCTCAACCTGCTGCACGTGCTGCCGGCCTTTGCCGATCAGGCGGAGCTGCGTCTCAACGCGATCGTGGAGCTCAACTCGATGACGATCAACAAATACGAGCTGATCACCGAGACTGGCCACCTCAAGCTCGACCGCGTCGGCTATTCCTCCCTGGCCTATCCCTTCGCTTACGGTTGCATCCCCCGCACCTGGGATGAAGATGGCGACCCCCTCGACATCGAGATCGTCGGTGTCACAGAACCGCTGATCCCCGGATCGCTGGTTGAGGCCCGCATCATTGGCATCATGACTTTCGACGACGGCGGCGAGGTGGACGACAAGGTGATTGCCGTGCTCGCCGACGACAAGCGCATGGACCACATCACCAGCTATACCCAGCTGGGGGAGCAGTGGGTCAAGGAAACCACCTACTACTGGGAGCACTACAAAGATCTCAAGAAGCCTGGCACCTGCAAGGTGAATGGATTTCTTGAGCCCGCCGAGGCGGTGTCGATCATCCAGGAGTGCGAGCGGCGTTACCTCCACACGATGGACGCCAAGTTGGTCAATTGAGGGCCCCTGCAGCCATGGCCGTGCCGTCCCGCTGGCTCTGGCTGGCTGCCGCCGTCCTGGTCAGCGCCCCGGCTGCCGCCCCCCAGGCCAGCAGCAGGGAAATCCTGTTGCAGCTCGGCAAGCGCACCATCAGCCTGCGGGATCAAGGCAAGGTGATCAGCAGCTGGCCAGCGGCGATTGGCAGCCCGGCTACCCCCACTCCCCTGGGGCGCTTTGTCGTGCTGAACAAGGTGATCAACCCGCGCTACCAGAGCACCAAGAGCGGCAAGATCAATGCCACCGTGGGGCCCAACAGCCCGCTTGGAGATCGCTGGCTGGGCTTCCAGCACAGTGGCCCCAACCAGTACGGCATCCACGGCACGCCTCCCGCCTGGTCGTGGACCGTGACCTCCAGGTCTGCGGTCACCAATGGCTGCCTGCGCATGCTTCCCGAGCACGTGCGCAAGCTGTTTGATCTGGTGGAGGTTGGCACCCCTGTGATCGTCCAGCGCTAAAGCAGGCCGCCACGGTTGGGGGGTTGGAAAACATTCTGGAGATCGGTACTTGATCAGCCCCGCCAGGCTTCTGTGACGGTATCTTTTAGGCCCCGATGAGGTCGGTGACCTCGATTCTTCGATTCATGACTCCGGCTTCCCACCCCCACCCGAGCGCCGAACCCCAGGTCAGCACAACCCTGATCAGCACAACCCTGAAATGGGCCAGTGATGGGGAGTTGTCATCTCAGGATCTGGAGCGAATTCTCGAGAGGCTCTCTGCCGTTGATCCTGCCGCCCAGGAGCTCACCCGTCAGCTGCAGCTCAATTCCTGAGCCGGGTGCAACTGGCGGGCCAGGGCCCGGGCCATGCCATCGCGACTTGCCAGGCCCCGCAACGCCCCCACCGCCAATCCAGGATTGGGCAATCCGTGGGGCAGCGCCGCCGTCTTGGCCGCTTGAACATCGAAGACCGGCACCTGGCGCAGGCCGTTGGGGGTGAGCTGGTCTTCCAGCTGGGCCAATTCGGCCGTGAGGGGGAGCCAGACAAGATCACCGCGCAGGCAATCGATCAGCTTGGGGATGGGGGCCTCACCGGTTTGCGCAGATCGGAACTCGGCGCTGAGGGCCCGTTGCAGATCGGCCAGGGTGACGAGCCCCACCACCCAGGGCCCCTCCGCGACCATCAGGCAGTGACCATGGGCTTCCACCAGCTGGCGCAGCGCCTGGTTGGCCGCAAGGTCCGCCGGCAGCACCAGGGGTGCCTCCTGTTCAAAGGCCTCTGCCACGGGCAAGCCTGCCAACTGGCGGCGGCGTTGCTCCTCGAGTGGGTCCGGACCCAGCAGGCCCGGATCGGCTAGTCCTTGCCAACGCTCCACCAGGGCGGCACTGAGGCCGGCGGCGGCCATCAGCGGCAGCACGATGCGGATGTCGCGGGTCAGTTCAAACAACAGCAGCAGGGCCGTCAGGGGGGCCCGGGCACTGCCGGCCAGCACAGCAGCCATGCCCACCATGGCGTAGGCAGGCGGTTCGGCGATGGGCAGGTGCAGGCCGCTGTCGCCGAGCAGCTGGCCATAGCAGTTGCCCAGCACGGCGCCGAGAACCAGCGAAGGCGCAAAGCCCCCGCCAACAAACCCTGTGGCATTGCTGATGGCGGTGGCCAGCAGCTTCACGGCCAGCAACACCAGCAGGGTGAACAGGGGAACTCCGCCGTTCCTGCCGAGCAGGGCTTCAATCGTGTCGTAGCCGACGCCCAGCACCTGGGGAAAGCCGAGCGCAATCACGCCGACGCAGGCTCCGCCCAGGGCGGTGGGCAGGCCCGGTGGCAAGGTTGCCAACCAGGTTTGCAGCCGTTCGCTGCGTCCTGCAGCCAGCAGGCTCACCAGGGCCCAGGACATCAGGCTGGCCACCAGGCCAAGCCCCAGGTAGAGGGGAAGCTCCAGTGGTGAGCGCACTTCATAGGCCGGCAGCCTCAGGATCGGCGAGTCCCCCAGCAGCAATTGGGTGACCAGCGATGAGGCCACGGCTGCCACCAGCACGGCCCTCAGGCTGGGCCGACCCTGGATGGCGCTGAAACTGCCCTCAAAGGCAAAGAACACCCCGGCAATCGGGGCCTTGAAGCCGGCCGCCAGGCCCGCCGCCACCCCCGCCGCCACCAACGCTTTCTGGCTCTGGGGCGACAACCCGCCCCGCAGGGCCACCCACAGCCCGAGGTTGCCGCCACTTTCCACACTCGGTCCCTCGGGGCCAAGCGAGGCGCCACTGCCCAGGCTCAGGGATGCACCCAACAGACGCAGCAGGGGGAGTCGGGGTTGGGCTGGCAGGGCGCCATCGGCCATGGCCATCAGGCTCGGCAATCCCGGCCCCAGCTCACCGCCGAAGCGGCGCAGCAGCCCCACGGCCAGGCCCCCCAGGGTTGGCACCACCACCACGGGCCAGAGGCGGAGCCAGTCCGGCAGCAGGGAGACCGGCAGCAGGGCCGGTTCCGGAGCCGCCGGTGGCGGCGGCAGAAAGCCCAGCCCGCCCAGGCCAACCTGCAGCAGGGCCCTCAGTGGGGTCGCTGCATCGGGCTGGAGGGGGGGCAGCTCCGCTGGCAGTTCGGGCGGTTGGCCCCGTCCGAAGGAGAGGAGCCCGTCCACGAAGGGGCCAAACAGGCCGTTGTTGATGAAGGCCAGCAATTCATGGAACCCCACAACGGCCAGGCCGGTTAATACGCCAACCAGGGCGGCCCAGGCCAGCAGATTCCACTGGTAGGGGCGGGCCGAGGCCTCGGCGGCTTCAGGCTTCAGGCCGGACCGTTGCAAAGATCTCCCCCAGGATCTCTCCTGCTCCCTGGGCCTTGAGGGTGTGGGCCAAGGTCACGCCGATCGCCTCAGGATCGCTCTGGGGCCCCCGGGCTGCGTCGCGGATCAGCCGCTTGCCGTCAAGGCTAGCCACCATGCCGGTTAGCAGCAGTTCGTCGCCTTCAAGGCGGCTGTTGACGCCGATCGGCACCTGGCAGCCGCCCTCCAGTTCGCGAAGGAAGGCCCGTTCCGCCAGGCAGCGACGGGCTGTGGGGAGGTGTTCCAGCACTTTGATTTGGTTCAGCACCGCGGTGTCGCCTTCGCGGCACTCGATCCCCAGGGCCCCCTGCCCCACGGCGTGGAGGCAGATGGCCGGATCGATCAGTTCGTGGATGCGATCGCCGAGGCCCAGGCGGCCCAGCCCCGCGGCGGCCAGGATCAGGCAGTCATAGGCGCCGGTGTCGAGTTTTTCCAGGCGGGTGATCACGTTGCCGCGCACGTCCTTGAACTCAAGCTGGGGGTAGTGGTGGCGCAACTGGGCTAGGCGGCGCAGCGAGCTGGTGCCCACCACCGAACCTTCCGGCAGGGTGGCGAGGCTTTTGTCCCTGTGGCGGGCGTGCACCACCAGCGCATCGGCGGGATCTTCCCGCTCGGTGATGCAGCCCAGCATCAGCCCTTCCGGCAGGTTGGTGGGCAGGTCTTTGAGGCTGTGGACGGCGATGTCGGCCTGGTTGACCAGCATTTGGGCCTCCAGCTCCTTGGTGAACAGACCCTTGTCGCCAATTTTGGCCAGGGCCACGTCGAGGATCTTGTCCCCCTGGGTGGCCATGGCTTCGATCGTGATCGCGAGGCCGGCGTGGGCCTGGGCCAGCGCATCACGCACCCAGTGGGTTTGCACCATGGCCAGCTGGCTGCGGCGGGAGGCGATGCGCAGGGGGTTGGCCATCGGTGCCAGATCACAGCCGACCACACTAGGGGCCGAAGAAATCCAGGGGCAAGGGTCCCCAGGTGTCCTCGGCATCGGGATCGCTTGGGCTGTGGCCGGTGATCAGCAGGCCCTCGCCCAGGCCCGTCTCGGCGCGCAGGAGAAAGCGGCCCGTGTGCTGGTTGGCTTTGAGAAAAACCGCTCCGGCAAACGCCTCTGGCGACCCGGTGGCAGGGGCTGGCTCCAGGTGGGGCCAGCCCAAAGCCATTTCCAGCTGCCGGAGGCACCGCACGGCCCTCGAAGCCGAATCGGCCATCACCCCAACCGTGAACCACTGGCAGGCTTGGATCCGCTGGCGCAGCTCAGCCTCGAGGGCCTCGCTGTCTGCAAGCGTCAGGAGTGGGGCGCTGCGCTGGCCGCGCAGATCGTCCAGTTGCACTATTTGATGTACTCCTTGAGCACCCCGTTGCGGTTGGGGTGGCGCAGCTTGCGGAGCGCTTTGGCCTCGATCTGACGGATCCGCTCGCGGGTGACATCGAAGATCTGACCGATCTCTTCGAGGGTCTTCATGCGACCGTCATCGAGGCCGTAACGCAGCCGCAGCACATCGCGCTCCCGGGGGCTGAGGGTGGCCAAAACGCCCTCAAGATCTTCACGCAGCAGGTTCTTGGCGACGTCCTGCTCGGGATTTTCGATGTCAGCCTCGATAAAATCGCCCAGACGGGAGTCTTCTTCCTTGCCGATTGGGGTCTCCAGGGAGATCGGCAGCTGGGCGCTCTTGGCGATGAAGCGCAGTTTCTCGATGGTCATTTCCATCGATTCGGCGATCTCTTCTTCGGTGGGCTTGCGGCCGAATTCCTGGGAGAGGGTCTTGGTGGTTTTTTTGATCCGCGAGATGGTTTCGTACAGGTGCACCGGCAGGCGGATGGTGCGGCTTTGGTCGGCGATGGCCCGGGTGATCGCCTGGCGGATCCACCAGGTGGCATAGGTGGAGAATTTGTAGCCCTTCTCGTGGTCAAATTTCTCGGCAGCTCGGATCAGGCCGAGGCTGCCTTCCTGGATGAGGTCCTGGAAGCTCAGGCCCCGATTCATGTATTTCTTGGCGATTGACACCACCAGGCGCAGGTTCGACTGCACCATCTTTTCCTTGGCGCGGCGGCCCAGCATCAGGCGCCGGCGGAACTTGATCAGGGGCATGTCCACCAGCGCGGCCCACTCCTTGGTGTCCGGGTGGTGGCCGTGATCGGCTTCAAACTGGGCCGCGAGCTCCTCGAGTTGAAGCAGGTCGGCAATTTTGCGGGCGAGCTCAATCTCCTCATCGGCCCGCAGCAGGCGAATCCGACCGATTTCCTGGAGGTAGACCCGAATCGAGTCTTCGGTGTAGACGCCCTTGGGGCCCACCTTGATGCTGGCCAACACCTTGGCGGCCTTGGCGTCGGCCCTGTCCTTATCCGCCTCGTCAGCGCTGGGGATGGTGGCCAGGGATTCGGCAGCGGAGGATGCTGGAGCCTGGGCTGCTTTGGTGGTTTTTTTCTTGGCTGACTCGGGCTTGGCGACTGTGGCCTTGGTGGCAGCAACTTTGGCCGTGCTGGCCTTGGTTTTGGCAGGAGCCTTCTTGGTCTTTGGTTTGCCCACCATGTCCCCAGCTGGGACCTGAGCTGTGCTTGAAGCGGAAGCTGGGGCGACCATCACAATCTCCTGGCTTGCTTTGGGCTGGGTAGCAGCGGGACTCATGGGATACGGGGACGAAGAAAACGGACAACGGGACGAAACCGGTTGGGCAGACCGGTTTCAAAAAAGATGGGGGCCGGTGCGTCTCAGCATCAGCTGACAACCAACCCGAGGCAGAAACCTGATTCAGGTGGCAGGGTCAAGTGGGAACGACCGATAACTTCAGGGCTAAAAACGACTCTGCAAAATGCCAGGGTCGGCGGCCGAAGCCTGGGCAGGGCTGTCAGGGGTGGTCGCAGACCGGGAGCCCGAATGGTGGGAGGCTGGCTCCCGGGGTCTCTCTTCAGGTCTTCCCGCTGGACGGAACTCTGCTCAGTTCCGACGGCAGCCCTTGGACTGCCCAACTCCCACATCCTAAGAATGGGCCGTGACCTTTGCAAGCACATCGGGCCCCTGGCTCCAGATCTGGCTGGAGGCCGGCCGGGAAGGCCAGATCTTCACCTATGCCAACGGGGCGCAGGAGTTCGCCGGGATCGGAGATCTGGTGCGGGTTCGGCTGCAGGGCCGGCCCCACATCGGATTGGTTGTCGGGGCGATGGACCAGTTGCCAGCCAGTCTCACCAGCAAGACCATGCAGCCGATCCTGGCGGTGTGGCAACGGGCTGCCGTCGATGGGCAGTGGCAACAGCTGATCGAGGCCGTGGCCGAGTCCTGTCACACCAGTTTGTTCAAAACTCTTAAAAGTGCCCTGCCGCCTGGTTGGCTGGGCCAACGCAGCCAGGGCCCGAGTCGCGCCCCTGGGCCGATCTGGTGGGTGCAACGCTCTGCCATGCCCCTGCCACAGCGGCCGCTGACCCCCCTCCAGCAGGCCCTTTTGGCTCATCTGGAGGACCATGCTGGGCCGCTGCCGCTGCGGGAGCTCTGCGCTGAGGGTGGTTCCAGTCGTGCCGTGCTGAAGGGATTGGAGGCGCGTGGGCTGGTTCAGCGCTGCCAGGGGCCAGGCGAGCGGCTCCCCCCCGTTCCTTCTGGCGGGGGTGGACATGCCGTGCTCACCCCGGCCCAGGGGGCTGCCGTGGAGGCGCTCGTCGCTGCGGCACCCGCAGCGGAATTCCTGCTCTGGGGCGTCACCGGTGCGGGTAAAACCGAGGTGTATCTCCAGGCCGCCGCCCACGCCCTTGCGTCGGGCCAGGGGTGTTTGCTGCTCACCCCGGAAATCGGTCTGATCCCCCAGCTGCTCGATCGGGCCCAAGAGCGCTTCGGTAGCCGGGTTGTTGCGTTTCATAGCGGCCTTTCCGACGGTGCCCGGGTTGCCACTTGGAAGCGCTGCCTCCAGCCCGACCCGGTGGTGGTGGTCGGCACCCGCTCGGCGATTTTTCTGCCCATGGCCCAGTTGGGCCTGATCGTGCTGGATGAGGAGCACGACACGTCGTACAAGCAGGAGAGCCCCATGCCCTGCTACCACGCCAGGGATGTGGCCCGGCTGCGGGCCAGGAGCAGTGGGGCCCGGCTACTGCTGGGCAGTGCCACCCCCTCGCTGGAGAGCTGGTTGGATTGCCAGGGAGCCAACCCGTCGGTCCAGTTGCTGCGCTTGCCGGAGCGGATCGGTTCCCGGCCGTTGCCAGCCGTGCGGGTGATCGACATGCGCCACGAGCTGGCCGATGGCCACCGACGGCTGATCAGCCGGGCCCTGATGGGGCGCCTCGAGCAGCTTCAGGACAAGGGCGAACAGGCGGTGGTGCTGGTGCCCCGCCGGGGCTATCGGGCCTTCCTGAGCTGCCGCAGTTGCGGGGAGGCCGTGCTCTGCCCCCATTGCGATGTGGCCCTGACCGTGCACCGCTCCCAGTCCGGCCAGGAATGGCTGCGCTGCCATTGGTGTGACCACCGCGCCGAGATTGGCGATCGCTGCGGCCACTGCGGCTCGACCGCGTTCAAGCCCTTCGGGGCCGGCACCCAGCGGGTGATGGAACAGTTGGCCGGTGAGCTCGAGGGGTTGCGTCTGCTGCGCTTCGACCGCGACACCACCCGCGGCCGGGACGGCCACCGCCGTCTGCTGGATCGCTTTGCAAGGGGGGAAGCCGATGTGCTGGTTGGTACCCAGATGCTGGCCAAGGGTATGGACCTGCCCCGGGTCACCCTGGCGGCCGTGCTGGCGGCCGATGGGTTGCTGCACCGGCCCGACCTGCGTTCTTCCGAGCAGTGCCTGCAGCTGTTGCTGCAGTTGGCGGGTCGGGCTGGGCGGGGCGACCGTGCTGGCGAAGTGCTCGTGCAGACCTACAGCCCCGACCATCCGGTGATCCGCCATCTGGTGGATGGGCGTTACGAACAGTTCCTGGCTGAGGAGATCCAGCTGCGCCGCCAGGGCGCTTTGGTGCCCTTCAGCCGGGCCTGCCTGGTCAGGCTGAGTGGACCCACGGCCAGTGTGACGGCCACCGCAGCGGCGGCCCTGGCCGAACGCATTGGCGCCGAGGTGGCAGCGGCGGGCTGGCTGTTGATTGGCCCGGCTCCGGCCCCGGTGGCCCGGGTGGCGGGCAAGAGCCGCTGGCAACTGCTGCTGCATGGCCCTGCCGGCCAGGCCCTGCCCCTGCCGCCTGAGGCCCTGTTGCGCCAGGGGTTGCCGGCTGGGGTGGCCCTGGCGATCGATCCCGATCCGCTCAGCCTCTAGGCGGGCAGCTCGGGCAGGCCGAAGCCCAGCGACCGGCGCAGCCGCTCCAGGGCCAACACCAGAGCAAGGCCTGCCGCGATCCCCAGGCCGCCCAAGCCCAGCCCACTCCAGCGCCAGCAGGACAAGCTCAGGTTGTTCAACGCTCCAAATTGCAGGGGCCAGAGCAGGGCCACTTGGCCGGGACTGGCGCTGGCTGGCGCCGGGCTGGCCCGCCGCACGGCCGCCTGCCGCACCGGCTTGAGCTCAACGCTGGCTTGGAAGCCCGGCGGGGGGGTGATCTCGCGCAGATCAACCGCCAGCTCGATGGTTTGCCGCACCCCGACCAACCAGTTTCGCTCTTGGAGCTCCAGCACCGGCTTGGGCAAAGGGATGCCACCCAGCCGGGCCGCTTGCTCCAGGTTGGCCGCCAACAGGTCGAGGGCCTCGGGCGCGGCCAGCACCGGGCTCTCCAGGCCCAGATCCTGACGGACCTGGCTTGGGGATCGGGGGGCAGCTGTGGGGCGAAAGCCCTGGCGCAGCAGCCCCTGGCTGAATTGGCGCTGCCAGGGGCTCGGCTGGGTGCCGCTGGCCAGAAAGGTGTGGGCGAGCTGCAGCCGCCCTGGTCCCTTGAACTGCAGCTCCGTGCGCACCTCCACGCAGCCACTGAGCAAGGCGGTGAGCAGCAACAGCACGACGGCCAAGACCGCAAAGCCCAGCGGAGCCCGGGTCGGCCCCACCGGCGGGGGTGGTGGCGGGGGCGGTTTGCTGGAGCGTCGCTGGCGCGCCAGCTGCTGCATCTGGCCTCCGATCGCCTCGGCCCCCCCCAGATCCGGCAGGGTGATCGACCAGTCGCGGGGGCGCTCCAGGGCTGGCGCCTCCAGCACGGTCAGCAGGTCCTGGGCCTGGGCCCGCAGGCTGGGGTCCTGACAGCGTTTGATCTGGCGGCAGCACACGATGGCGCGGGCGTTGTCGCCCCGGCCCATCCAAGCGGTGGCTAGCAGCAGTTGGATCTCTGCCCCCAGCAGGGTGGCTGGGGGATGCTCCTGCACCAGCGGCTCAAGGCCTTGGATCACCCGGCCGTAGTCCCCCCGATCGAGGGCTGCCCGGGCCAGTGCCAGCTGGGCGTCAGCCATGGCTGGCCCGTTGGCTGCTCACCACCATGGTGCCGATGCCCGCATCGGTGAACACCTCCAGCAGCAGGGCGTGCGGCACGCGCCCATCGATGATGTGGGCTGCGGCCACACCCTGGGCCAGGGCCCGGATGCAGCACTCGGTTTTGGGAGTCATGCCGCCTTCCACCACGCCGTCGCGGATCAGCTCCCGAGCCTGGGACAGGCTGAGCTTGCGGATCAGGGAGTCTGGGTTGGCGCGATCCCTCAAAATCCCGGCGGTGTCGGTGAGCAGAATCAGCTTTTCCGCCTGGAGGGCCGCCGCCAACTCGCCGGCCACGGTGTCAGCGTTGATGTTATGGGCCCGGCCCTCCCCATCGGCCGCCACACTCGAGATCACCGGGATGTAACCCGCATCGAGCAGGGGGAAGAGCACGCTGGGATCCACCGCCGCCACCTCCCCCACCAACCCGTTGGCCCCGTCGGCATAGGTGCGGGCTTTCACCAGGGAACCATCGCTGCCGCATAGCCCGACGGCCTGGCCGCCAACGCAGTTGAGGCCGTTGACAATGCGTTTATTGACCCGGCCCGTCAGCACCATTTCCACCACGTCCATGGTTTCCGGTGTGGTGACGCGCAAGCCATTGCGAAAGATCGGTTCGATCTGGAGCCGCGTCAGCCAGTCGTTGATCTCTGGGCCGCCGCCGTGCACCACCACGGGCTGGACATCCACCGAGGCCAGCAACACCAGATCGCGGTAGACGGCATCGCGCTGCTCGTCGCCCGCCATGGCCGCACCGCCGTACTTGACCACGACCCGGCGACCGGCAAAGCGTTGGATGTAGGGGAGGGCCTCACTGAGGACCGACACCCTCAGGGTGTCCTGATTGCTGATCAAAGGTTTGGAGCGGTCGGTGGGTTGTTAGCTGGCCCCGGGCTGGGGCACCAGGGCCAGGCTGAATTCGTTTGGGCGGCCAGGTTGGATCTCGGCGGTCAGTCCGGGCCCGAAGAAGCGGCTGAGCCGCTCCCGCTGGGCCTGCCAGCGCTCCAGGGGGACCCCTTCACAGCGGAAGCGGAGTTTGAGGCCGTAGTGGCCGTCGCAGTCCAGCTCCTCGACGCTGAGCAGCTGGGGTGGGGCCTCCTCATCCCAGAGTTTGAGCACCTCCAGGGAGCTCTCGAGATGGGCTTTCTGGCCGTAGCGCCAGCGGTCCACATCGGCGAGCAGCTTGCGCAGGGGTTCGCTCTCCGGTTGGTCGCGCAGCTGCTTGAAGAGGCTGGCGGGCGTGAGGCGCTCGGGGGGGGGCAGCTCCGAGGATTTCAGGGCCAGGCCGCCCAGCAGGATCGGGATCCCATAGAAGATCGTGGGCAGGCTCAGGTTGGGAATGTCGGTGGCGTAGGCGATCGAACCGATCACCGTGAGCACGGCACCGGCAATCGTGACCAGGCTGCCGGGGGAGAGAATGGCTTGCATTCAGCCATCTTCCTGTATCCCCATGGCTCACGAGCCAAACAGCCCGGCTCCCGAGCCCAGCACGGCCCAGTTGCTCGAAACGCTCAAGGCCGACCGGCTCTGGTTGCTCCGCCAGATCGATGCTGGCCGCTGGCCGCAATGGCGGCTTGACCTGGCAGCCTTGGAGAGGGAACTGGGCCAGTTGCTGGACCAGCTCAGCGACAGAGAAGCCCGCGGCGATGGCCCGCGTTGATTCAGGAGGGATTCATTCAAAAGGGAATGTCGTCGTCGTCGGGCAGATCCGAAACCAGCGGAGAGGTGTTCCAGGTGGGCGGCTGGGACGCAGGCGCAGGCGCAGCCGGCGCTGGAGCTGGGGCTTGAGGGCGCGGTGCGGCCGAGGTTGGGCTGGGAGCAGGCGGTCGTCTCTCTGGCGAGCCAGCGCCCAGGGGATGGAGCCGGGCCAGGGTGAATTCAGCCCGTTTCTCCTTCACCCCATCCGGGCGGGTGATGGTGTTCATCCGCAGGCGCCCCTCCAGCATCAGGCGCTGCCCCACCTGTACGCGGTTCTGGAGTTCCTGGGCCAGGTTCCCCCAGCCCACCACTTTGAGTTGACCTGGGGGGTCATCGGGCCGCAGGCCGTCCATCTGCACGGCCATCTCCGCCACAGGGGTCTGGTTGTCCTGGGTGTAGCGCACTTGGGGGGCTTCGAGCACCTCCACTTCAAGCAGACAGTGATTCACTCCCAGACAACCATTGGCTGGCAGCCATCCTGATGCACAGCGCTGAAATCCACCAGGAATCCAGACGGCTTTGGTTGGTTTCCGGCACCGGCGAGGGGCCCGTGCTCGCCCACCGGCTGCTGGCCATGGGCTGGCAGCTGACGGTGAGTGTGGTCACCCCGGCGGCGGCCCTGGCCTATCCAGCCGCGGCGGAGCTGGCCCTGCAGGTGGGGGCCCTGGCCGGTGAGGCCGGGGTTGCCGCTGAACTGGCCGCCGCCAGGGCCGCAGGCCATCCCTATGCCGTGGTGGTCGATGCCAGCCATCCTTTTGCCTGCCGGGTGAGTCGCGATCTGGCGGCGGTCTGTGAACGCCAGCACCAGCGCTTGCTGCGTCTGCTGCGGCCGGCCCTGGAGGGCCCGGCCACCCTGTTGGCCGGCCTGGAGGATCTGGCTGGCCTGCCCCTGGCGGGCCAACACCTGCTCCTGGCCATCGGCGCCCGCCAGCTGAGGGCGGCTGTGGCAAGAAGTCACGGTGCCCGACACCACGCCCGCTTGCTGCCTTCGGCCAACGCGTTGCAACAGGCGATGGCGGCTGGCCTGGAGCCCGAGCGGGTGGCTTGCCTACGGCCGGGTTCGGGATGGGAGGTGGAGCGTGCCCTGGTGCGTCGCTGGCGCATCACCACCGTGCTGGCCCGCCAGTCCGGGGGAGCCACCGAACAGCTCTGGCGGGACGTCTGTGGCAGGGAGGGCGCCAGCCTGCTGCTGTTGAGGCGCCCTGAGGAGCCGGTGGCAGGGTCGGGCCTGGAGCTGGCGCCGCTGTTGGCGACACTGGCGTCCCAGCTCCCCTTTCAGCGATGACGGATGCCCGTTCAGGCCAGCCCCTGCAGCTGGTGCTCACCACCGAAGCCAGCCCGGAGCAGGCCCGAGCCCTGGCCAACAAGCTCCTGGAGCGGCGGCTGGTGGCCTGCGTCAGTGTGCTGCCGGTGCAGTCGCACTACCGCTGGCACGGTGCCATCACCTGCAGTGAAGAAGTGCAGCTGCTGCTCAAGACCGGTCCCGACCATCTCGATGCCCTGAAGCAGGCGCTGCAGGAGTTACACAGCTACGACACACCGGAGTGGATCCACTGGAGTGCCAGCAGCGCGGGGGCCTACGGCCAGTGGCTGCTGGAAGGCCTCAGCCCAGATGCTGGGCCACCAGCTCCTTGAGCGAACCCTGGGGGCGTGGCCCGAGCTGGGTCACCACCTGGCCGGCGCAGAGCGAACCCAGGCGGCCGCAGGCGGCCAGGTCCTGGCCCTGGGTGTAGGCGTGCAGGAAGCCGGCGGCGTAGAGATCCCCGGCGCCGGTGGTGTCCACCAGGGGGCCGAGCCGGACGGGCTCAATGGCGTGGCTGCCCTCCCCGTTGAGGATGACCGAACCCAGTTCGCTCCGGGTGAGGGCCGCCACCTTGCAGCGGCCTCGCACCTGGTCGGCAGCCTCTTCAAAGCTGTTGGCCTTGTAGAGGGCCGTGATCTCCATCTCGTTGGCAAACAGGATGTCGACGTGGCCGTCCACCAGTTCCTGGAAGCTGTCGCGGTGGCGTTCGACGCAGAAGGCATCGGAGAGGCTCAGGGCCACCTCACCGCCATGGGCGCGGGCCACCTCGGCCGCGGCGATGAAGGCCGCCTTGGCTTCATCGCTGTCCCAGAGGTAGCCCTCGAGGTAGAGGAGCTTGGCCTGGGCCACCATGTCGAGATCGAGGTCGGCCGGATCCAGGCCCACCGATGCCCCCAGGTAGGTGCACATGGTGCGTTGGGCATCCGGCGTCACCAGGATCAGGCAGCGTGCGGTCGAGGGGCCCTCCGTGGCGGCCGGGGTCTCGAACCGGGCCCCCACCGAGCGGATGTCGTGGGCAAAGATGCCGCCGAGCTGGTCGTCGCGTACCCGGCCGATGAAGCCGGCCCGTCCGCCCAGCTGGGCCACACCCGCCAGGGTGTTGGCGGCGGATCCACCGGAGGTTTCCAGCCCGGGCCCGACGCTGGCGTAGAGGCGCTCGGCCTGCTGTTCATCCACCAGGGCCATGGTGCCCTTGGTGAGTTCGAAGTTATCGAGCAGGTCGTCATCGGCCTGCACCAGCACATCCACGATGGCGTTGCCGATGCCGACAACGTCGAAGGTTTTGCTCATCTTTAGACGCTCAGGAGGGCACGCTTGGGGCCGTGAATGGGATCCTCTACCACGATTGTCTGGTCGCGGCTGGCACCCAGGGAAACGATGGCGATGGGCACCTCCATCAGGTCGGCCAGGAAGCGCAGATAACTCATCGCTGTGGGGGGCAGTTCCTCCAGGCTGCGGCAGTCGGCGGTCGAGGTTTGCCAACCCGGCAGGGTTTCAAAAATCGGCTTGCAGCGGGCAAAATCCTCCGAGCTGCTGGGGAAGTGGTCGATCCGCTGGCCGTCCAGGTCATAGGCAACACACACCTGGATTGCATCCAGCTCATCCAGCACGTCGAGCTTGGTGATCGCCAGACAGTCGAGCCCATTGACCTGCACCGCATAGCGCCCGATCACGCCATCAAACCAGCCGCAGCGCCGCCGCCTTCCCGTGGTGGTGCCGAACTCGTGGCCCCGGTCGCAGAGGTGGTCGTTGAGGCTGCCGTCGAGCTCGGTGGGGAAGGGGCCTTCACCCACGCGGGTGGTGTACGCCTTGGCCACGCCGATCACCCGGTCGATCAGGGTGGGGCCGACACCGGCACCGATGCAGGCCCCCCCGCTCACCGGGTTGGACGAGGTGACATAGGGATAGGTGCCGTGGTCGAGATCCAGCAGGGTGCCCTGGGCGCCCTCAAACAGGATGTTTTGACGGGCACGGGCCGCCTGGTGGATGGTGCGGGTGCAGTCGACCACATGGGGGGCCAGGCGCTGGCCATAGCCGACGTACTCGGCCACCACAGCTTCGAAGTCAAGGGCCTCCAGTCCGTAGAGCTTCTGGAGGATTTCGTTTTTTTCGGCCAGTGGCCCGGCCAGCCGCTCGCGCAGGCGGTCCCCATCGAGGATGTCCAGGATGCGGATGCCGTTGCGCTCTGATTTGTCGGCGTAGGTGGGTCCGATGCCCCGGCCGGTGGTGCCGATGCGGCGCTCGCCACGGCGCTCTTCCATCGCCAGATCCAGCAGGCGGTGGTACGGCATCGTCACGTGGGCCGTGGAGGCCAGTTTCAGCCCCGAAACATCGATGCCATGGCCGGCGAGCATGTCGAGCTCGCCGAGCATCACCTTGGGATCCACCACCGTGCCGGAACCGATCAGGCAGATGGTGTCTGGATAGAGAATCCCGGAGGGAATCAGATGGAGCTTGAGCACGATGCCGTCAACGACGATCGTGTGGCCCGCATTGACTCCGCCTTGGTAACGCACCACCACATCGGCAGAGCGGCTCAACAGATCGGTGATTTTGCCCTTGCCCTCGTCGCCCCACTGCGCTCCGATGACGACAACGTTGGCCAAGGACACGGCGGCCGCTGGCCGCTGTTGAGCACAAAGATAGAGCTTCTCAGATCGAGGGACCGTTCGTCAAAGTTGGTCTGCAGCGGGTTGGCTCAGGCACCGCGGGCAACGGTGGTTTCCGCCTTGTTCAACTCCTTGGTGAGACGCTCCTTGAGGGCATCGGGGAGGGGGCGATTGGGGTAGTTGGTGTAGTGGCCAGCCAGGGAGTTGAAGGCCGTCTGCATCGTGGTGAAGGAGGCCAGACCATTCACACTGGCGCGGGGGCGGTAGCGGGCCATGTAGCCGTTGATCAGGCTGCGGGCCTGGGTTTCGGCCGCGCCGCGGCCGGGGTCATCGGCCCCCAGGGCGATGGTGGCCAACAGACTGTCGGCCACGGAGATGGTGTCTTCCACATAATTGCCCGTAATGCCGGTGTTGGCCGAGCTACAGGCGGTCAGTCCCAGGCTGAGGCACAACATCGCCAGGATGGCCAGGCGGGAGATCAGCAGCCTCAAGCGCTGGCTGAAGGGGGGGAGCACACCGGCCATGGGTTTGATGCGGATAGACAGATCCTAGGAGTCACCCCAGGCCCGGTCCCTCACAGCGCCAGCCCCTGCCGGCCGCTCTCCAGGCTGGGCAACAGAACCTCCAGCAGGGCCGTTGCCGCCAGCTCCCGCTGGTGACTGGTGCAGCGCTCCACCAGTTCCACCAGGCCGGCCGCAGCGCCCCGGCCGACCACCACCCGCCAGGGGATACCGATCAGATCCGCATCCTTGAACTTCACCCCGGCCCGCTCGCTGCGGTCGTCCAGCAACACCGCAACGTCCGCAGCCTGAAGCTGGCCATACAGCCGTTCACCCAGTTCCGCTTGGTCGGTGTCAGCCCCGTTGGCCACCACCACGATCACCTCATAGGGGGCGATCGCTACGGGCCAGCAGATTCCTTTCCCATCGTGAAGCTGCTCGACGGCTGCCTGGGCCAGCCGGGAGACGCCGATGCCGTAACAGCCCATCCAAAGGGCCTCCTCGGCCCCAGCGCCGTTGGTGAAGCGGGCGTCGAGGGCCTCGGAGTATTTGCGGCCCAATTGAAAAATGTGCCCCACCTCAATGCCCCGGCTGGCCTGCAGCTGCTGGCTGGGGTCGTGCTGGCAGCGGTCTCCAGGCTGGGCGGCGCGCAGATCCAGGCTGACTGGAGCGGCGCATAACGACGACCAGGCTGCCCCCACCAGGTGGGTATCGCGGCGGTTGGCACCGCAGACGAAGGCCGCCAATTCCGTTGCGCTGCTGTCGGCGAACCTCAGAAAGCTGCGAGCCCAGCTGCGGGCCCCGGCCAGCCAGCCATCCTCCAGCTGGGGGCCCAGGAAGCCGAAGGGAATCGATCCGAGCCCCTCGGTGCTGGCGGCCTCAGCGCTGAGGGGAGCCACCTCCAGCAGGGCCCCGTGCTCCGCGGAGCAGCGGGCCGACAGCGCATTGGCCAGCTTGACCCCGTTGAGTTGCTGATCGCCCCGCAGGCTCACCAGCAGGGGCTGCTGGTGGCCGTCTTCAAAGCGGGCCAGATGCAGTAGCACCTTGACGATTTGGCTGGGGTCCAAGCCATGGGCCGTGCAGAGGCCATCGATGCTGGTTTGTCCAGGGGTGGCCAGGGGCTCGCCCAGGCCCGCGGCCCGAATCCCACCAGGAAGCGCAACGGCTGTTGGGGCCAGGGAGATGGCCCTCTCCTGGTTGGCGGCATAGCGTCCGTCAGCGCTGGCCAGAATCAGGTCTTCCCCCGCCTCTGCGGTCACCATGAATTCCTGGCTGGCGGAGCCACCGATCGCGCCGCTGTCCGCGTCCACGGCCACGGTCCGCAGGCCACAGCGGGCAAAGATCCGCCGGTAGGCCCGATCCATCGCGGCATAGCCCCGCTGCAAGCAGGCCTCATTGGCGTGGAAGGAGTAGGCATCTTTCATGATGAATTCCCGTCCGCGCATCAGCCCGAAGCGTGGACGAATTTCATCGCGGAATTTGGTTTGAATCTGATAAAGATTCACCGGCACTTGTCGATAGGAGCGCAACAAGTCAGCGGCGAGCTCGGTCACGACCTCTTCATGGGTGGGACCCAGACCCAGGGATCGGCCCTGGCGGTCCTGCAGGTGAAACATGATCCCCTCCCCTGCGGTGTAGCCAGCCCAGCGGCCACTGCGCTGCCAGAGCTCGGCGGGTTGGAGCTGGGGGAGCAGGGTTTCCAGGGCTCCGGCCGCCTCCATCTCCTGCCGCACAATCCCGGAGACCTTCTGCAGCACCCGCCACATCAGCGGCAGGTAGGCGTAGAGCCCCGGCCCCATGCGGCGGATGTAGCCGCCGCGTAGCAGCAATTTGTGGGATGGTATTTCGGCTTCCGCCGGATCGTCGCGCAGCGTCACCAGCATCAGGCGGGAGACGCGCATAGCCACCGGTTCAGACGACCCGCGAACCTATCACCGGCCCTTGCCAGCCGGCGCAATTGCCAGGGTGGCCCATGGCCCGGATTGCTCCGGAAACCCCTGCTAGGGTCCCAACCGTCTCGGTCTGCGCTCTAGAGGTCCCATGGCTGCCCACCCCGGAGCTGACAACCCCCAGATCGCTGGCTACCCGGTCTCCAGCTTTCCCGGCTCGATGCCGGCCCGGTTTGGCCTCGATGGAGTTGCGTCACCAGATGGTGAGGGGCTGCCGCTGCTGCCCTCAACAGAGGCCAGTGAAGGTTTGATTGGGATCGATGAGGTTCAAAAGGCATTGAACCGTTCTCGGGCATCTGTCTATCGCTATACCAATACCGATCCCCGCAATCTCAACCCACCCTTCAATCCGCGCAAGCTCAATCCTGAATACAGGACAGATCAGAAAGATCCCCTGCTGTTTCACCCCAACGAAGTAGCCCGTTTCGCCCGGGACGTGCTGCGAATCAAGGAAGTGACCGTTGAGGTTCTCAATTCGCCCTCCACCGCCACCCAGCAGTTGCTTGGCTCCATCCTTGAGGAGCTGCGGGTGATTCGATCCAGGCTCGACCACCTCGACGGACGCAGCGCCGTCGATCTCAGCTCCCGGCGCGATCAGCTCGACCAGGGCGCCCGTCCCGCTGCCTGAGCCTTTGACATGGCGGCGATCCGCTTGGCAGCCAATCCTCAAAGGTGTCAGACTTGGTTGAGTGATTGACGATGAGGGACTGGGCTATGGAGCCCATCCCTGCCCCATGGATGTTGTTGCGCGAGAGCCCCAGGCCAGTGACCAAGAACCCTTAACGGACGACGCGGAGGATCCTTACAGTCCAGGCCATCAAGCCCTGCCGATTGTCCTAGGGGCGATGATCGCGCTGCTCACCGCTGTCGTTCCGCTGGCCACCGTCGTCAGTGGTCGCATTGCGCCTAAATCCTTTCCCTTCGATTCGGCCCTGACCAGGGCGCCTGATTTGTAACCGTTGCCGTTTCAAGGTCTGCGTTGCAGCAAAAACCCCTCATAGCCCAGGGCCTGGAAAATTTTGGCCGGGTCGCTGAAGCCGGCAGCATTGACCAGGGCATTGAGCCGGGCCTCGCCAATCGGGTGGAGACCCTGGGTCAGGGGCTCGA
>CBFIGH010000093.1:0-34870 GCA_965662115.1 Cyanobium sp. | reverse complement strand
CTGCACCGGATGGGCGGTGGGGCCGGCATCCTCGCGGAACTGGGTGTTGCGCAGCAGCGCCACATTTTCAATCCGGTTGAGGGGGGCGCCGTGCAGATCCTCCGTGAAGCTTTGGTCGCGGAACACGGTGAGGCCCTCTTTCAGCGAGAGCTGGAACCAGTCCCGGCAGGTGATGCGGTTGCCGGTCCAGTTGTGGAAATACTCGTGGCCAATCACACTTTCGATCCGTTCGAGCTCGCCATCGGTGGCGGTTTCGGCATCGGCAAGCACGAGTTTTGAATTAAAAATATTGAGGCTCTTGTTCTCCATCGCGCCCATGTTGAAGTGGCGCACAGCCACGATGTTGAACTCATCGAGGTCGTATTCCAGGCCGTAGCGCTGCTCATCCCAGGCCATGGCCCGCTTCAGGGAGGCCATGGCGTGGGCGGTGTAGGGGGCATCGCCCGGCTCCACGTGGATCCGCAGGGCCACCTGGCGGCCGCCAGCGGTGGTGAAGCTATCGGTCACCTCCTCCAGTCGGCCAGCCACCAGGGCAAACAGATAGGACGGTTTGGGGAAGGGGTCATCCCAGATGGCGTAATGCCGCGCCGCACCCGTAACCGGATCGGGGGGCAGCGCGCCGGTTTCGAGGCAGTTGCCGTTGGAAAGCAGCACCGGGCAGCTGGCGAGATCCGCCTCAATCCGCACCCGGAAGCGGCTGAGCAGGTCGGGGCGATCGGGATGGAAGGTGATGCGGCGGAAGCCCTCCGCTTCGCACTGGGTGGTGAACAGGCCGCCACTCACATAGAGGCCCTCGAGGGTGCTGTTGGTTTCGGGGTGGAGGCGCACCCGGCTCTCCAGCAGGAACGGGCCGGCGGGGGGCTCGGCGATCTGGAGCACTTCGGGGCCGAGCTGGTAGTCGCCCGGCTGGAGCGCCTGGCCATCGATGCGCAGCTCCAGCAGCTCCAGATCCACCCCCTGCAGCTCCAGGGGGGCTGGTGAGCCGCCTGCGGGCCCAGCGGCGGGATTAGGCAGGAAGGCCAGGCGTGCCTCCAGTTCGGTGTGGTCGGCGTGCAGGTGCACCACCAGATCGGTGCGCTCCAGCCGGTAGGGCGCCGGACGGTAATCGGCGAGGCGCACCAAAGACATCAGACCTAGTTGCTCGAGGTGGGTTTGGCCGCAGGGCCGGGGGCGGCTTGGGCTGGGGGTGTCTGCTTGAGGGCGTCCTGCACCTTGGCCATCACGTCGGCGGGCACCTCCTTGGGGCAGATCTCGGCAGCGCCCAGCACGGCCGAGTTGATGGAGCCCTTGCGCAGGTCTTCCAGACTGAGCGGCTTGGCTCCCACCTGGGCGATCACGCCATCGTGTTGGCCCTGGATCACCTGGGCGATGGTTTCACCGGCGATGCCCACGGCCCGGTCGAACGGCACCCCCGCGCCGCGGGCGATGCACACGTTCACCGCGGCGATTCGGGTGTAGAGATTCATCTCCGCCTCGGTGGCGGGGGCCGCCCAGGCTGGCCTGGGCGCCAGCACCAGGGGCAGCACCAGCAGGGGCACCAGCAGCAGGGGGCCGAGCTGCAACAGGGAGGGGCGGGACATCGGCAGGGCCCGGGGGTGGACGTCAGGTGCGGCCATGCTGCTGCATCAAGGCTCGGGTTCGGCGGGGATGGGGGGGCCGGCCGGTTCGAGGCGCACTTCGTGGTGGTTTTCGGCTATCTCGAGGCTGCCGTCCTTCCAGGAATAGATCGAACGGGAGCGGTAACGGTCCTGGTCGACCAGGCGGATGTGCTCCAGGATGTCTCTCCCCTCGTAGTGGGATTCGAAGGTGAGCTCATGCTCATCCACCTGGCGGATCTGGCTGGTGTTGGCGGCCCCGCAGTGGAAACCTCGACTGCGTTGCAATTGGTGGCCGCACAGGTAGGCCTCCATGGTGCCGGTGCGGGTGTAGTGGGGCTTTTTGACGAAGAAATCAAATTCCTGCTCGGGCCACCAGGTGAACCGGTAGGCCGCATCGCCCTGCACCGGTTCACGGAAGGCCTCCACCCGAACCATCATGTCGACCCGCAGGGACTCGTCATCGGCGAAGAAGTAGACCCGGCGCGAGCGCCAGAGGCCCAGATTGCGGGCAAACCAGCGGCGCAGGTTGCTGTCCAGCTGGATGCGCGGCCGCACGGGGGGGCTGGGATCGGAAAGCCTGCTCATGACATCCCGGCCCTAGGGCGCACGGCATCGAATGTCTCAGTCATAGCGGGGATGGACCGGACTGGCTGGATCCCCATAGGGTGAGCAGCGTGACGTCAGACCCCCCTAGCACTGAACGGGCCGCGCCGGCGCCGGAACGCCAGGCGCTCAAGTTGCTGTTGGTGGCCGCCAACCACCACCTGGCCAGCCCGGATCTGCGCAACCTGGTTCAGTTTCTTAAAGGGGATGAGTGTGGCTTCAAGGTGAGCCTGGAGGTGGCCGATCCGGCCCGCCAGCCCGAACTGCTCGAATTGCACCGGCTGGTGGCCACCCCGGCCCTGGTCAAGCTCGATCCCCTGCCCAAGCAGGTGTTGGCGGGCAATGCGATCACCCAGAAGCTGCGCAGCTGGTTGCCGCGCTGGCAGCAGATGGAGGTGGTCACCAGCCTGGGCATGAGTCTGAGGCCCGCCGAGATCGACGGCAGCCGCACCCGCCGGGAGCTGCAACTGGAAGACCAGGTATTGGTGCTGCGTCAGGAAAACGAAACCCTGATCGATCGGCTCGGGGTGCAGGAGCGGCTGCTGCGCATGGTGGCCCATGAGCTGCGCACGCCCCTGACCGCGGCCAAGCTCGCCCTGCAGAGCCACACCCTCGGCCAGATCGACGAGCCCCGCTTCCGCGATGTGCTCACCCGCCGACTCGACGACATTCAGGAGCTCTCCAAGGACCTGCTCGAGGTCGGGACGACCCGCTGGGAGGCGATGTTCAACCCCCAGCGCCTCGCCCTGGGCAAGGTGGCTGCCGAGGCCATTCTTGAGCTCGAGAAGCTCTGGATCAACCGAAACCTGCAGTTGATCACCGACATCCCGGCCGACCTGCCGGATGTGTTTGCCGACCAACGCCGCATGCGCCAGGTGCTGCTGAACCTGCTGGAAAATGCCCTCAAATTCACCCCCGACCAGGGCCGGGTGCACCTGACCCTGTTGCACCGCACCGACCAGTGGGTGCAGGTGAGCATCTGCGATACCGGCCCGGGAATCCCCCAGGCCGAGCAGCAGCGGATCTTCCTGGATCGGGTGCGGTTGCCCCAGACATCCGGCACCACGTCCGGCTACGGCGTTGGCCTCTCGGTGTGCCGGCGCATCGCCGAGGTGCATGGCGGCCGCATCTGGGTGGCTTCCGAACCCGGGGAGGGGGCCTGTTTCCATGTCACCGTTCCCGTCTGGAGCGGCCAGGCCCAGCCCGCCTTGACGAAGGGTGCCGCTGAACCGTAGCTTCCAGCACAGCAGCGCCACCGGGCGTTGTGGCCTCGCCCCCATCGTCTAGAGGCCTAGGACACCTCCCTTTCACGGAGGCGACAGGGGTTCGAATCCCCTTGGGGGTATTGGTGAAGCTGGCTCAGGCCAGGGCCTTGCGGCGCTCAGCTTCTTGCTGCACGCCGCGCAGGTTGTTGGCCAGATCTTCGCGCAGGCGCTGTTCGATCAAGCCGATCGGCATGCCCGGGCGGCCCTGCACGGTGAGCTCGTAGAGAAGCAGGGTGGTGTCTCCGGACCGGCCGATCTGCCAGCAGCCCTCGAAACGGCGGAAATCGCCGCGGCACATGCAGAACCGCAACAGGCCGGCCTGCTGGTCCTCGACCAGCTCAAGCTCCACCTTGGCGCTGAAACGCAGGCCGCAGAACTGCTGGGTGCCCACCTGCTCGAGGCCCACCTTGTTGCCGCGGCGCCAGAGCTGGCGGGAGGAGGCCAGGTTGGGAATGTACTGGTTGAGGTTGCCGTAATCGGTCAGCACCGACCACAGGCAGGCGGGATCCGGGCTCAGGCTCAATTGCACCGCCAGCCGGCGGGCCCCCTGGGGGAGGCGCTCCATCTCCTGTTGGATCGTGTCGAGGCTGCAGGCTTGCTGGCTGGCTAAATCGCCCAGGCCCGCTGCTATCTCAGGCAGCGGGCCGGCGGAAGCTGAGGGTACAAGGATCTGCGCCAAGGAGGCATGGTCACCGTGTGTGGGCAAACCTAGCGGTGTTCGACACCGAATCGCAGCAGCCGGCTTCCCTATGATCAGCGCGCTTTTCAGCGGGAAGGGTCTGCATGAGAGTTTCAACGGGACGCGCCACCCAGTCCGACAGCCGCATGTTCACCGTTGTGGTGGACGCCTTCGGGGTGGGCAACCAGCGCCAGGCCGAGAGACGCTTCACCGTGCCGTTCAGCCAGTTGCAAGGTTTGATGCAGACGATTGCCCGCCAAGGTGGTCGCATCAGTGCGGTGCTGAATGGTGACGGCCCCGCCCCTGAACCCCAAGCTGCACCCTCCCCAACCCCTCCTTCGAAACCCGCTGCCGTGTCCCACGCCGATGTGCCCATCAACCTCTACAAGCCGAAGGCGCCGTTCATCGGCACGGTGACCGACAACTACAGCCTGGTGGCTGAGGGGGCGATCGGCCGGGTGAACCACATCACCTTCGACCTCCAGGGCGGCGACCCCCAGCTGCACTACGTGGAAGGCCAGAGCATCGGCATCATTCCCGATGGCACGGACGCCAACGGCAAACCCCACAAACTGCGGCTCTATTCGATCGCTAGCACCCGCCACGGCGACAACATGGCCGGCGACACCGTTTCGCTCTGCGTGCGGCAGCTGCAGTACGAGAAGGATGGCGAAACCATCAACGGCGTCTGCAGCTCCTTCCTCTGCGACATCGTGCCCGGCGCCAAGGTGAAGATCACCGGCCCGGTGGGCAAGGAGATGCTCCTGCCCGATGACGAGGACGCCAACGTGATCATGCTGGCCACCGGCACGGGCATCGCGCCGATGCGCACCTACCTGCGCCGCATGTTCGAGCCCGGTGAGCGGGAGAAGAACGGCTGGACCTTCAAGGGCAAGGCTTGGCTGATCATGGGCTCCCCTACCACGGCCAACCTGCTCTACGACGCCGATTTCGAGCACTACCAGGCCCAGTTCCCCGACAACTTCCGCTACACCAAGGCGATCAGCCGCGAGCAGCAGAACGCCAAGGGCGGCCGCATGTACATCCAAGACCGGGTCAGCGAGAACGCCGAAGAGATCTTCACGTGGATCGAAAACCCCAAGACCCACGTCTACATGTGCGGTCTGCGGGGCATGGAGCCGGGCATCGACGAGGCGATGACGGCCGCGGCAGAAGCCAAGGGGCTGAATTGGGCTGAGCTGCGTCCCCAGCTCAAGAAGGCCGAGCGCTGGCACGTCGAAACCTATTGAGCGTGCCCGCTTCACCATCCCCCAGCCCGCCATACCGGCGGGCTTTTTTATTTGGCGAATCCCACACAAAAACCGTCACAAAGTGGGCCAAGCGATGGGGCGTGGCCGCCAGGCCCGTTAAACCATGGACATCAGAAGAGCATCCATGGGCGCTGTGCTCACCAATCCGCTGCGGGTCGGCCTTCGTCAGGAGCGAGTCATCCCGCCCCAATGCCTGGTGATCTTCGGGGCCAGCGGCGACCTCACCCACCGCAAGCTGGTGCCGGCCCTGTTCGAGCTGTTCCGCCAACGACGCCTTCCCAGCGAATTCGCCGTGCTGGGCTGCGCCCGCCGCCCCTGGAGCGATGGGGAGTTTCGCAACCGCATGGCCGAGGCCATGGCCAATGAGGTAGCCGAGCACCGGGTGGCCTGGGAGCAGTTTTCGGCGGGCCTCTTCTACGAACCGGTGGATCTGCAGGAACCGCCCACGGTGGTGCAGCTGGGCCACCGCCTCGACGCCATCGACCGCCAGCGGGCCACCCGTGGCAACCGCACTTTCTACCTGTCGGTGTCGCCGAACTACTACGGCAGTGGCTGCCGGGCCCTGGCCGCTGCGGGCCTGCTCAGCGATCCGGCCCGCAGCCGGGTGGTGATCGAGAAGCCCTTCGGCCGCGACTACGGCAGCGCCCAGGAGCTCAACCGGGTGGTGCAGGCCAGCGCCCAGGAAAACCAGATCTTCCGCATCGACCACTACCTGGGCAAGGAGACGGTCCAGAACATCCTGGTGCTGCGCTTCGCCAACACCATCTTCGAGCCGATCTGGAACCGCAACTACATCTCCAGCGTGCAGATCACCGCCGCCGAAACCGTGGGGGTGGAGGAGCGGGCCGGCTATTACGAGAGCTCCGGCGCCCTGCGGGACATGGTGCAGAACCACCTCACCCAGATGCTCGCCCTCACCACCATGGAAGCCCCGGGCCGCTTCGATCCTGAGTCGATGCGCAACGAGAAGGCCAAGGTGATCCAGGCCGCGCGGCTGGCCAATGAAGCCGAACCCTGGAAATGCTGCGTGCGCGGCCAGTACGGGGCTGGAGGCTCCAGCACCCGGCCGATCGCCGGCTACCGGCAGGAGCCGGGGGTGAACCCCGAGAGCACCACGGAGACTTACGTGGCGATGAAGCTATTCATCAACAACTGGCGCTGGCAGGGGGTGCCCTTCTATCTGCGCACCGGCAAACGGCTGCCCAAACGCCTCTCCGAGGTGGTGCTCACCTTCCGGGAAGCCCCGGTGCACCTGTTTGATGCGGCCGGCGGCGCCCCCACCCCCAACCAGCTGATCCTGCGCATCCAGCCCGACGAAGGGGCGGAATTCAAATTTGAGGTCAAGGCCCCGGGCTCGGGCATGCGCAGCCGCCCGGTGGACATGGCCTTCTCCTATGACGAGAGCTTCGGCGAGCCCAGCGACGAGGGCTATGTGCGCCTGCTGGCCGACGCCATGCTGGGCGACCCCACCCTCTACACCCGCAGCGATGAGGTGGAGGCCGCCTGGCGGCTGTACACCCCGCTGCTGGAGCTGATTGAGGATGCCCCCGCCCAGCTGCCGGTGTACCCCTACGAGGCCCGCACCTGGGGCCCCGGTGCCGCCGACAGCCTGCTGGCCGAGGACGGCCTGGTGTGGCGACGCCCCTAGCCACCCGGCGACATCCCCGCAGCCTTTTCCCGACTCACCTCCGCGCCCCAGCCGCCATGTCGACCCAGCTCACCCTTCAGGCCCCGCTCGCCTTGCCCCCTGCCGAGGTGCCCAGCTACCTGGAGCGCCTCTGGAGTGAGGAGCTGGGCAGCTCCCACGGCGCCGCCACCTTCACCCTGGTGGTGTGGGAGGGCGCCTGGCTGGAGCAGCAATTGGTGCGCTGCGGCCGGCTGGATGGGCCGATCACCGGCCTGCTCAACGACACGGTGCTGGAGGCGGCCCGGGCCGCCGCGATCAGTTGCGGCCTGCCCCTGAGCACCGCGCCGATGGATCCCCAGCTGGCCTGGGCGATCGGCAAGCTGGGTGGCGGCCATCACGCCCCCGACCTGCGGGGCCAGTTTGTGGAGGGGGCGATCAGCGCCCACATGCCCCGCCGCTTGATCACCCTGGCCCCCACCCTCGATGGTGGTACGCCCCTCGAAACCCTGGTGGCGGCTTACTGCCCCCTGCCGGAGGAGGGGGCTGGCGGGGACGCCTGTGGTGACGTGGTGGTGCTGCGAGGCGGCACCGGAGCCCTGCGCCAGAACCTCGACCTGGTGCAACCCCTGATCAGCGCAGACCTGCCCTGCTGGGTGTGGTGGAACAGCAGCCTCGATGAGGCCCCTGAGGTGATGGCGGCCCTGGCCAGCGGCACCCGGCGCCTGGTGGTGGATTCCTCCCTGGGGGATCCGCGCCGCTGTCTCGACCTGCTGGTGGACCGCATCGATGCGGGCCAGGCGATCAACGACCTCAACTGGCTGCGGTTGCGCAGCTGGCGCGAATCCCTGGCGATGGTGTTTGATCCCCCCTTCCGGCGGGATGCCCTCAACCACGTGGTGCAGCTCGATCTGGATGTGGAGGGCTCCAACCCGGTCAAGGGGCTGCTGCTGGCGGCCTGGCTGGCCGACCGGCTGGGCTGGCACCTGGTTTCCGCCTATGGCGTCGACGGGGAAGGCATCGGCGCTGAATTCGAGCGCACCGATGGCCAAACCGTGCGCTTCCGTCAGATGCCCGTGCCGGTGGGCGTTCCCAAGACCCACCCGGGGGCCATGGTGGGCCTGCGCCTGATCTGCCAGAGCAGCCAGGGTTCGCCCCTCTGCGTGATCCTCTGCTCGGAGTCGGGCGGTTGCATGCGGCTCGAATCGGGGGGCATGGCCAGCATGGAACTGGCCGAGGAGGTGGTGCCCCTGCCGATCGAGAGCGAGGAGATGGAGATGGCGCGCCTGCTCTCCGGCGGTCACAACTCCACCGATCCGCTGCTGGCCGTTGCCGCTCCGATCGCCGCCAAACTGCTGCCCCCAGCCTGAGCGCCCTGCCCTGAATGGCCTGTGTGATCGCCGCGCCCAGCAGTGGTAGCGGCAAGACCCTCCTGTCCCTGTGCCTGGCGGCCTGGGCCCGGCGCCAGGGCCTCCAGCTGCAGCCCTTCAAGGTGGGCCCCGATTATCTCGACCCCCAGCTGCTCAGCCAGGTGAGCGGCCGCACCTGCCGCAACCTCGATCCCCTGCTCTGCGGGCCGGAGTGGGTGGAGCGCTGCTTCGCCTGGCACGGCAGCCGGGCCGACCTGGCCCTGGTGGAGGGGGTGATGGGCCTGTTCGATGGCCGCGGCGCCAGCAGTGCGGGCAGCTCGGCGGCGGTGGCGGCCCAGCTGGGCTTGCCGGTGGTGCTGGTGGTGGAGGCCTCTCGGCAGGCCGGATCCCTGGCGGCGCTGGTGCGCGGCTTCCGCGACCACGGCCCGCCACCGGTCACCCTGGCCGGCGTGGTGCTCAACCGGGTCGGCAGCGGGCGCCACCACGCCCTGCTGGCCGAGGCGTTGGCGAGCATCGGGGTGCCGCTGCTGGGGGTTTTGCCCCACCACCCGAGCCTGGAGCTGCCCTCCCGCCACCTGGGGCTGCTGCCGCCCGGTGAGCTGCACGACCTCGAACAGCGCCAGCAGCAGTGGTCGGAGCTGGCCGCCCAGCATCTGGAGCTCGAGCGGCTGCTGCCGCTGCTGGCCCCGCCGGCGCCCCAGCCGGGGGCGATCGATCCGATCCGTTGGTGTCTTGCGCTGGGCCCGCAGCCAGCGCCCCAACCTCCCGCTGGCGGGCGGCTGCCGGTGGCGATCGCCAGCGATGCGGCCTTCCATTTCCGCTATCCCGAGGCCGGCGAACTGCTGCAGGCTGCCGGCCTCGAGCCCGTGGCCTGGAGCCCCTTGGCCGACGAGCCCCTGCCTGTCGGCTGTCGGGCGGTGTTGCTGCCGGGGGGCTACCCGGAGCTCCATGCCGCCCGTTTGGCGGCCAGCCGCCGCAGCCTGGCTGAGCTGGTCCGCGCGGCGGCCTGGGGCCTGCCGCTGGTGGCGGAATGCGGCGGCTTGTTGCTGCTGGGCCAGCAGCTGGCCGATGGCCAGGGCCTGCTGCACAGGATGGCCGGCCTGCTGCCCTTCCAGGCGCGCCAGGGGGGGCTGAGCCTGGGCTATCGCCAGGCCACGGCAACGGCGGCCGGGTTGCTGGTGCGGCCTGGGGAACGCTTCAGCGGCCATGAATTTCACCGTTGGCAGCTTGAATCTGTAGCCAGCGGCGACGGGCTGTGGCAGCTTGAAGGCTGGGGAACGCCAACCCGGAGCGAAGGATGGACAGCCGCGAACGTGCACGCCAGCTGGCTGCATCTCCACTGGGCTGGATGCCCGGTGATTCCCCGACGCCTGGCCGCCGCAGCCGGGCGCGTCGCGCCGCTGCCGATGAGCGCCGGTTCATCCGCCCCCATGAGCCCAAGCCCCTGATCCAGCAGGAGCGCTGGCGGCTGCTGGTGCGCGGCCAGGTGCAGGGGGTGGGCTACCGAGCCGCCTGCTGTGGCCGCTGCCAGGAACTTGGCCTCAGCGGCTGGGTGCGCAACCGCCCCGATGGTTCGGTGGAAGTGGAGGCCGAGGGGGACCCCCGCGACCTCACCGAGCTGCGCATCTGGTGTGAGAGGGGCCCAGCCCACGCGGTGGTCAACAGCGTGGCCAGCTCCCAGGTGGCCGCCACCGGCTCCGACTGGTTTGAGATTCGGCGTTGAGCACCCCATCGAGCACTCCATCGAGCACTCCGTTGCCCCCCACGTTGGGCAGCCCGCCGAAGCTCGAGCTGTGGCTGTTGCGCCACGGGCTCACCGCCTGGGCCCTGAATGGGCGCCATACCGGTCGCACCGACCTGCCCCTGTTGCCGGAGGGGGAGAGCCAGGCCCGGGCCCTGGCGCCGGCCCTGGCGCGGCAGCCCTTTGCGGCCGTGCTGGTCAGTCCGTTGCTGCGGGCAAGGCGCACCGCCGAGCTGGCGGGCCTGGGGGACCGGATCCAGATTTGCCCAGACCTGCAGGAGTGGGATTACGGCCGCTATGAGGGCCTCACCACCGCCGAGATTCGCGCCCAGGTGCCGCTTTGGACCGTCTGGAGCCATGGCTGCCCCGCTGGCGAAGACCCTGGCCTGGTGGAGGAGCGCTGCCGGCGGGTGATCGCCCAGGCCGAATCGCTGCTGGCAGCGACGGCGCAAGACGGCGCCGTGGCCCTGGTGGCCCACGGCCACATCCTGCGCAGCCTGGCGGGCACCTGGCTGGGGCTTGGCGCCGCCGGTGGCGCCCTGCTCAATCTCAACACCGCCACAATCAGCGTGCTGGGCCATGAGCGGGAGCGGCGCACGGTGGTGCGTTGGAATGTCCCCGTTGGCGACCCGGCGACATGAGTGATCTGGCCAGCCTGTTGGGGGAGCTCGCCGCCTTTGGGCTGGCGATCGGCTTCTCGCCCCTGCACATCGGCCTGCTGCTGCTGTTGTTGCTCGGCCCCAAGCCCCTGCAGCGCGGTGGTTGGTTTGTGGCCGGCTGGCTGGCAACGGCCGCCCTGGCCGTGGCCCTGCTGCTCACGGTGGGCCACGGCCTGGTGCTGAGCATGGACAAGGGCAGCAGCCACCGCACCGGCCTCGACCTGCTGGCGGCCGGGGCCCTGCTCGGTCTGGGGCTCAAGGAGCTGCTGACCAAGGAGGAGGAGGGGGCCGGGCCGCCGGGCTGGACCCGCCGCCTGGATCAGTTCTGCGCCATGCCCCTGCCGCTGCTGCTGGCGATCAGCGCGGCGCTGCAGGTGGCCAGCCCCGATGACCTGTTCCTGTTTGCCAAGACGGCCGGCAGCCTGCTGGCGGCACACCTGGGCCGGGGCACGGAGGTGCTGGCCACCGGCGTGTTCAGCCTGGTGAGCGCCAGCCTGCTGCTGGCGCCGCTGCTCGCCCTGCTGCTGGCCGGCCCGGAGCGGATCCTGCCGCTGCTGGAGCGCGGCAAGCAGTGGTTGTTTGCCAAGGGAGACCTGCTGGTGGGCCTGGTGAGCGTGGCCCTGGCCGCCTACCTGGGCTGGCAGGGCATCGAGGGCCTGCGGCTGGTCTGATCAGGGATCGGCCTGGAACCACTGGCTCCAGAGCTGCTGCTCGGCGAGGGCGCCGGGGCCGGCGGCCGGCGGCCCGGCCTGGATCGTGACCGCCTGGCTGGCCCGGCTCACCGCCACATACACCAGTTGGCGGCGCAGCACCGGGTCGCTGGGCCAGAACACATCGCCAGCGACGTACACCTCGGCGAAGGTGCTGCCCTGGCTGCGGTGCACGGTGAGAACGGCGGCCGGACCGAGGGAGGCAAAGGCGTCGCGCACCAGGAAAAAGTGGCGCCACAGGCTCCTGCCCTCCTGCTTGCCAGCATCCCTGGCCTGTTGACGCAGGCGGGCCAACACCGCCTCGAGGGCGCTCCGGGCCGCCGTGCCCAAGGGCGGTAACAGCCGCAGGCTCAGCTGGCTCTCGCCGGCCTCCACCCGGGCGGTGAGGGTGTCAATCACCGGGGCCTCGGCCACACCGAAATCAGCCAGGTCGCAGCGCTCCGGAATCACATCGCGCACCACCAGCTCCCGGTTGGACCCCAGCAGCATGTCGGGTTCCTCGGCGGCCTCCTCCCCTTCCCTGCAGGCGGGGGCCATCACCGCCGTGCGGGTGATCAACACCTCGCCGGGCAGCACCGGCAGCTGGTCGGCCATCTCACCATGCAGGGCCCGCCGGGCGATCGGCACCAGCTGCTCGAGCGAGCGGTTGGTGTAGCAGAGAATCCGGGCCAGGTCGGGGTTGTCGGTTTCGGCGCTGCGGCGCAGGGCGGCCTGGGCCGCCTCCAGCCAGGCGCCCCGCTCCAGCAGGGCCACCTGGCCGGCTGCGGTGCGGATCGGCGCCAGCGGTGGCGGCCGGCGGCAGGGCAGGGTCTGCTGGCGGATGCCACTGGCCAGGCGCAGCACCGGCCCCTGGTGGCGCACCACCTGGCGCAATTCGGCCCGGCAGGCCCGGCCCAGGCTGAACACCGGGCTCTGGGGTTCGCCCACGGGGGGCAGCTGGGCCGGGTCGCCCACAAACACCAGCCGGGTGCGAAAGGGGTGGGCACAGCGCAGGGCAATCTCCAGCAGGCTGCTGTCAACCATCGAGGCCTCATCGACCAGCACCAGGCCCAGGTGCTCGAGGGCCAGGGCGGTCTGCTCGGTTTCCTCGCAGCGCTCGAGGTCCCCCTGGCGGCGCAGCTTGAGGCGCAACAGCCGGTGAATGGTGGAGGGAAACCAGGTGGGGGATAGGCCCACCTGGGCCAGCTGGGAGCGCAGCACCCCAACGGCCTTGTGGGTCGGGGCGACCACGGTCCAGCAGAGGCCGGTGGCCTCCACCTGGACCAAAAAACGGGTGGAGAGGAAGGTCTTGCCGGTGCCGGCGTAGCCGCTCAGGGTGAAGGGCGTGCCGTCGGCCGGCGCGGCGAGCCAGTCGGCGAAGGCGGCGGCGGCCGCCTGCTGGTCGGCGGTGAGGGCGTCGGCGGGGCTGGGGGCTTCAGCCAACCGGTGTGAACCAGCCCAGGCCCTGCGCCAGGTGCAGGGGAGAACCCGCCAGCACCAGCCCCGGCAGCGCCACCAGCGGCCCGATCAGGGCGCCGATCAACACCTCGAGTCGGGTGTGGCCGAGATTTTCCTTGAGGGGTTTGGTTGGGGTCTGGGGTTGGGGCTCTGGAGCGCTGGCCAGGGCGTTGACCCGGGCGGCGGTGAGGCCGGCGGCCCGGCGCACCCCCGAGGCGTCGTAGAGCACCACGAAACAGAGCACGGCCGCCAGGCCGAAGAGCGGCTCCCCAAACCCCTGCACCCAGCCCAGGGCTGCGGTGGTGCCGGTGAGCAGGGCCGAGTGGCTCGAGGGCATGCCACCGGTTTCGACCAGCACCCGTGGATTCCAGCGGCGGTGCACCACCAATTCGATCAGAAGCTTGGAGAGCTGGGCGACGCCACAGGCGGCCAGCCCCCACCAGAGCACGCCGTTGTCGAGCACACCGGCCCAAACGGAGCTGTTCATCGGTCGCGGCTGGTGATGTAGTCGGCCAGGGCGAGTAGGGGCGCAGCCTGGTCGCTCCAGGGCGCCAGGGCCGCCTTGGCCTCGGCTACCAGGGCCTCAGCCCGCTGGCGCGATTCCTCCAGGCCCAGCAGCTTGGGATAGGTGGTCTTGTCGGCGGTGAGGTCCTTGCCGGCGGTCTTGCCCAGCACTTCGCTGCTGGCGGTGACATCGAGGATGTCATCGATGATCTGGAAGGCCAGGCCGATGCCGCGGGCGTAGGTTCCCAGAGCGGCCAGCAGCGCCTCGGAGGCGCCGGCAATCAGGGCGCCACTGAGCACGCAGGCCCGCAGCAGGGCGCCGGTTTTGTGCAGGTGGATGTATTCGAGCGTGTCGAGGTCGACGGATTGGCCCTCGCACTCCAGATCCACCACCTGGCCACCGACCAGGCCGGGGGCGCCGGAGGCCAGGCTCAGCTCGCCCACCACCGCCAGCAACTGCTGGGCCGGCACGCCGGGGCTGCGCAACGCCACCAGTTCGAAGGCGCGGGTGAGCAGGGCGTCTCCGGCCAGGATCGCCTTGGCCTCGCCGTAAACCTTGTGGTTGGTGGGCCGGCCGCGGCGCAGGTCGTCGTTGTCCATGGCGGGCAGGTCGTCATGGATCAGGGACATGGTGTGCACCATCTCCAGGGCCACCGCCGTGGGCATCGCCAGCGCGCTCTCGCCGCCGGCCAGCTCGCAGGCGGCCAGGCAGAGGATCGGCCGCAGCCGCTTGCCGCCAGCCAGTAGCGAGTAGCGCATCGCCTCCCGCAGCGATTCGGGCCGCTCCGGACCCAGGGAGGCATCGAGGGCGACCTCCACCCTCTGGCGGGCGGCCTCCAGGTAGGCGGCGAAATCAAAGGAGGTGGATACCGCCGCGGTCATGGGGGCTGGGCCTCTGGCCATTCCTTAGCGCGATTCTCTCAGGCGAGCTGCCCGGGCCCCGCTTCTCTGCCGTTCCCTCCTCCATGCCGTACAGGTTGTACAAAATTGAGCAGAGCCCCCACAGCACCACCCAGCCACCCCTTGAAGCGGGGGATCCGATGTCAGGAGCCATCACCCTGTCTCTAGGGCCCACAGAAGCTTGCGCACCAGGCGCTCTTGCTTCGCCTGGATCAGGGCAGCAGATCGGCCAGGCCGTGGTCGACGCCGGCGCGGCGGCACCAGGCGACCACGGTGTTGACCAGCAGCAGGGTGACGGTCATCGGACCCACGCCGCCGGGCACCGGGCTGATGGCGCTGGCGATCGGTTCCACCTCCTCGAAACGCACGTCGCCACAGAGGCCGCCCTCGCAGCGGTGGATGCCCACATCCACCACCACGGCGCCGGGCTTCACATGCTCAGCGCCGATCATCCGCGGCCGGCCGGCGGCCACCACCAGCACATCGGCCTGGCGGGTGAGGGCGGCCAGGTCCACCGTGCGGGAGTGGGCCACCGTGACGGTGGCATCGGCGGCTTGCAGCATCAGCGCCATCGGCTGGCCGACCAGGATGCTGCGGCCCACCACCACGGCCCGCCGGCCGGCCAGGGTGACGCCATGGCGCGCCAACAGGGCCATCACGCCGGCGGGGGTGCAGCTGCGGGGGCCGGGTTCGCCCTTGAGCAGGTGGCCCAGGTTGAGGGTGTGGAGGCCGTCGGCATCCTTGGCCGGATCGATCGCCATCAGCAGCGGGCCCTCCGCCAGCCCGGCCGGCAGGGGCAACTGCAGCAGGATGCCGTCGCAGGCGGGATCGGCATTGAGCCGCTGCACCGCCGCCAGCACCTCCTGGGCCCCGGTGCCGGCCGGCAGATGGGCGCCGAGGCTGGTGATGCCCACCCGGGCACAGGCTTTTTGCTTGTTGGCGACATAGACGCCGCTGGCGGGGTCATCGCCCACCCGCAACACGGCCAGACCGGGGGGGCGACCCACCGCCGCCTGATGGGCGGCGATGACGGCCTGGAGCCGGGCCTCGATCTCGCCAGCCAGACGGCGGCCATCCAGCAGGGTGGCCATAGGGCAGAAGGTTTCATCGCCCCACCAGCTTGCAATCCCAGGCGCCGCTGGGCCGGCTAGCGTTTGGGAATGGTGTTGAGGCGGCTGCGATCCCTCTGGCGTCAGCTGCTGCGACTGGAGCGCCCGCGCCAGTCGCCGGCCATCTGGCGCAGCCGGGATACCGCCTCGGTGCTGTTGGTGTGCGCCCTGGTGGCCCTGGTCTCCAGCTGGCCCTGGCTGGTGGAGCCGAACCTGAGGCCGGGCATGGCCGCCCCCTTCACCCTGCGGGCCCCCAAGGCGGCCCGGGTGTTGGACAGTGATGCCCTCGACCAGCGTCGCCAGGAGTTGGTGCCCCGCACCACCGTGCAGGTGGTGGATGAGCAGACCAACCGGCTGCTGAGCGACAAGCTGGAGCAGGGCCTCAAGGCCGTGGAGCTGCAGGCCAATGCCGACCAACCCCGGCTGGAGCCGGTGCCGATTACGGCGCAGGAGCGAACCTGGCTGCAGGGGCTGGGCAGCGCCGAGTTCACGGCCTGGGCCCGGGAGGTGCGCCAGGCCCAGTTGCGCATGCTCAGCCAGGGGCTGGCGCCGGGCTTGGCGTCGGGCCAGCTGCTCCAGGCCGCCAGCATGCAACTGGAGGCCTGGCCGCCGATCCCCAGGGTCCTGGGCGCCAGGTTGCTGAGCGCCTCCCTGCAGGGCCACTCCAACCTGCGCAGTGACCAGGGCTTGAGCCAGCGGCGCATCGAGGCCCTGATCACCCAGCAGGGCATTCCGACGATCGTGGTGCAGCCCGGCGACCTGGTGATCCGCCAGGGCGAGACCATCAGCCCCCAGGCCCTCGATGTGCTCGATTACTTCGGCCTGGTCAACCGACGGCCCCGGCCGTTCACCTGGCTGGGCCATTTCCTCGAGGCCCTGGCCGTGGCCGGGCTGATGGTGCTGGTGCAGCGGCGCTGGCGGGCCTGCCTGGAGCCGCGGCAGGCGCTGTTGGCCCTGGGGGCCTTGCTGGTGATGCAGGGCTGCACCATCTGGTTGGCCCCCCTGGCCAGCCCCTTGGTGCTGTTGGTGCCGCCGGCCTTGCTGCTCGCCCAGGGCCTGGGCACGCCCTGCGGGCTGGCCTGGCTGGCGGCGGCCAGCTTGCTCTGGCCGATCCCGATCACGGGCCTGACGGCCTTGCGGCTGCTGGTGGCCGTGGGGGTGGCCAGCGTGGCGGTGATGACGGCCGGCCGGCAGCGCAATCGGGCCGAACTGCTCCAACTGGCCGTGTTGCTGCCCGGCGCCGGCCTGGGGATCCAGTCCCTGCTGCTGCAGAGTCGGGGCCCGGCGGCCCAGGTGGACCTGCTCAGCGAAGCCCTGCTCCTGGGCGGGCTGCTGATGGCCGTGCTGCTGCTGGCGCCGCTGGTGGAGACCTTCTTCGGGCTGGTGACCCGGGCCCGGCTGATGGAGCTGGCCGACCTGCAGCGGCCCCTGCTGCGCCGGCTCTCGGTTGAGGCGCCGGGCACCTTCGAGCACACCCTGATGATCGCCGGCCTGGCCGAGGAGGGGGCCCGGGCGATCCAGGCCGATATCGACCTGGTGCGCACCGGCGCCCTGTATCACGACGTGGGCAAACTGCATGGGCCCCAATGGTTCATCGAAAACCAGGGTGAGGGCGCCAACCCCCACGACAGCCTCGATGATCCTGATGCCAGCGCCCGCATCCTCCAGGCCCACGTGGATGAGGGCTTGAAACTGGCCCGCCGCTACCGGCTGCCCCGGCCCCTGGCCGACTTCATCCCGGAACACCAGGGCACCTTGAAAATGGGGTACTTCCTCCACCAGGCCCGGCAGCGGGATCCCAGCACCCCCGAGCAGCGGTTCCGCTATCTGGGCCCGACCCCCCGCAGCCGCGAGACGGCGATTTTGATGCTGGCCGATGGCTGTGAGGCCGCCCTGCGCTCCCTGCCGCCGGGCACCTGCGAAGCGGAGGCCCGCCAGATGGTGCGCCGCATCGTCGAGGCCCGCCAGGCTGAACAGCAGTTGGTGCAGAGCGGCATCAGCCGGGCCGAACTCGAACTGCTGATCCGTGCCTTTGTGCGGGTGTGGAAGCGGATGCGCCACCGTCGCATCCCCTATCCGATCCCGGCCCGCAAAGCTTTTAGCGCCTGATCCCACCATGACCGTGCTCAGCTTCCGCGAGCTCCAGAGCCAGCTGCTGCCCGAATGGGGTCTCACCACCCGGGCCCAGGGCCCGGATGTGGATGTGCTGATGGTGCCGTCGCTGTCGATGGACCAGCGCCAGATCGACCTGGTCACCGGCGCCCACCACTACGAGGAGCGCCAGTTGTTTGCCCTGATGCGCCTGCGGGATCCGGGGGTGCGGATGGTGTACGTCACCAGCAAGCCCCTGGCCGAGCTGGTGGTGGATGCGGTGCTGGAGTTGCTGCCGGGCCTGCCCACCTCCCACGCCCGGCGGCGGTTGCACCTGCTCGACACCGACGATGCCTCCAGCCGGCCGCTCACCGCCAAGCTGCTGGAGCGGCCTGCCCTGCTGGCCCGGATTGCCGAGCTGCTCAGGCCTGGGCGCAGCTTCATCAATTGCTTTGTCGTGAGCGATTTGGAGCGGCAGCTGTCGGAGCGGCTGCAGGTGCCCTTGCTGGGCACCGACCCGGCCCTGGGCTACTGGGGCAGCAAGGCCGGCAGCCGGGCGTTGTTTGCCCGCTGCGGCGTTCCCCATCCGCCCGGCTCGGAGCTCACGTACAACCTCGACGACCTGACGGAGGCCACCGCCACGCTGTGGGAGGCCCATCCCCAGCTGGGCCAGTGCGTGGTGAAGCTCAACGAGGGCTTCGGCGGCGAGGGCAACGCCCCTTTGCCCCTGGCGCCCCTGCAGCTGTCGGAGCTCAGCGGCGCCGGGCGGCGCCAGCGGCTGCGCGAGGCGCTCGCGGGGCTGGCGATGCCCTCGCCCAGCTGGCGTGACCAGCTGGAGCAGCAGGGGGCCCTGGTGGAGGCCTGGCTGGAGGGGGGCGAGGAGCTGCGCTCCCCCAGCGTGCAGGGCACGATCCACCCGGGCCAGCCCGGCCTGGTGGAGATGCTCTCGAGCCATGAGCAGGTGTTGGGGGGTGTCAGCGGCCAGACCTACCAGGGCTGTAGCTTCCCGGCGGCCGACCCCTACCGCCGCGACTTGATGGCCCATGGCCAGGCGGTGGGGGAGGCCCTGGCGGCCGAGGGGGCCCTGGAGCGCTATGCGGTGGATTTCATTGCCCGGCGCTTTGGCGACCGCTGGGACCTGCAGGCGATCGAGGTGAATCTGCGCCAGGGCGGCACCACCCATCCCTACCTGGCCCTCAGCGCCATCAGCGGCGGCCGCCTGGATCCGGCCAGCGGCATCTACCACGCCCCCAGCGGCCAGGCGTTGCATTACCGGGCCACCGACAACCTCACGGCCCCCCAGCTGCGTGGGCTGCTGCCGGTGGATCTGGTTGACATCGTGGCCGAAGCAGGCCTGCACTTCGACCCGGCCCAGCTGCGCGGGAGCGTGTTTCACCTGCTGGGCTGTCTGTCGGAATACGGCAAGCTCGGCATGACCTGCATCGGTCGCAGCGCCGCCGAGGCTGAGGCTGTCTATGCCGCGACAGAAGCCGAGCTGCTGCGGGCTGCCCGGGGGCTTGGCGGCTAGGGTTCAAGCCATGGACCTCAGAGCTGGGAAGGGCCTTTGGCTGGCACCTGTGCTGGCACTGCTTTTGCTGGCCTGTGATGGCGCCAAGCGTGAGCAGCAGCAGGCTGCCCTGCAACGCCAGCGCCAGCTCGACGCCCTGCTGAACCGCTGCCGCAGCCAGCAGGATGCGGTGCGCCAGCAGGTGGCCAGCCTGGACAGCAGCAATGCCCGGCTGGCCCGGCTCGCCCTGCAAACCTACGTGCGCCTGGTCCGGCCCGCGGCTCCCGATCCGGAGCTGCTGGCCCGCTACACCCGGGACGATCAGGAGCTGGAGCTGGAGCGCCATGCCCAGGCCCTGGAGCGTTGGCGCCAGGAGGATGGGGCCCAACGGCGCCGCTGGCAGCTCCAGCAGCAGGCCCGCCGCCAGGAGCTCACAGCGGGGCGTGCCCAGGCCCTGGCCGCGCTGAACAAGTTAGGCGTGGCGGCCACGGCGGAGGCCCGCACCGCCTGGAGCCGCTGTGACCTAGCCCAGCTGGAGCAGCTGTGATGCTGACGCCCAATTGCGCGCAAGCCAGCACAAGCCTGGGTTGTTTGACGCATCGGCGCTAAATTAAGCGCAGCGAAGTAGTCCCTTGGGATGGCCCAGAGCCCGAATGGCGACAGCAAGCCCCGTTCCCGCCGGCCCCAGCGGCGCCAGCTGTTTTGCCCGGCCCATCCGGAGCAGCGAATCGAGGGCAACGGCAAGAAGTATTTCCTGCATTTGCTGACCGCCGAGCAACTCAAGGCCCGGGGTATGGACGATCGCAAGGCTCGCCTGGTGATCCAGGCCTACCCCGTGCTGGTGCTGAGCAACGAGTGGCTCGAGGAGCTGTTCTGCCCGGCCTGTGGCACCAGCGGCTGGTGCCACGTCACCCGCCACGATCGGGTGCAGCACACGGTGCGTTGGGCGCCGAGGTCCCTGTGGGAGCAGGTGGCCCATGTGGATCCGTTGGTGCCCAATCCCTCCGTCAGTGAATACACCCGCAGGGAATCGCGGCGGCTCAACCAGAAGCGCAGCGATGGCAAGCGGATCTTTGACCCGGGCTAGCCGTAGGGCCCTAAAGCCGCACCAACTCCTGCTCCAGCTGCTGGCGGAACAGGGCCACCGTGCTTTGCAGGCCCGTGGCCAGGGGGATGCGGGCCTGCCAACCCAAGGCGGTTAGCCGGCTGACATCCAGCTGCTTTTTCGGCGTTCCATCGGGCTGGCTGGTATCCCAGTGGATGTCGCCGCTAAAGCCCGTGGCCGCGGCCACAGCTTTGGCCAGCTCGGCGATCGGGAGGTCCACCCCCGTGCCCACATTGAGGAAGGGGATGTCCTGGGGCCCCGGGCTCCAGTGCTCCAGGGCAAACAGGCAGGCGGCGCCGAGGTCGTCGACATGCAGGAATTCCCGCAGGGGTTTGCCCGTGCCCCAACACACCACTTGGGGGGCCTGGGCCTCAGCCGCCTCGTGGAAGCGGCGGATCAGGGCCGGTAGCACGTGGCTGTTGGTGGGATGGTAGTTGTCGCCCGGCCCGTAGAGATTGGTGGGCATCAGGCTGATGGCGTCAAAGCCGTATTGCTGGCGCAGGGCTTGGCAGAGCTTGAGGCCGGCGATTTTGGCGATCGCATACCACGCATTGGTGGGCTCCAGCGCCCCTGTCAGCAGGGCCTCCTCCCGGATCGGCTGCGCGGCGAATTTTGGATAGATGCAGCTGCTGCCCAGAAACAACAACCGCCGCACGCCTGAGCGCCAGGCGGCCTCGATCACGTGGGTCTGGATCTTGAGGTTGTCGAGCAGAAAGTCGGCCGGGTAGGTGCTGTTGGCTGCGATGCCGCCCACCTTGGCGGCCGCCAGCACCACCACCGTGGGTTGCTGGGCGGCAAACCAATCGCCAACGGCCGCCGAATCGAGCAGATCGAGCTCGCCGCGAGCGGGGCTGAGGATCTGGTTGTAACCGGCAGCATCCAGCGCCCGCACGATCGCCGAACCCGCCATGCCACGGCTGCCGGCCACAAAGATTCGATCGGCGGGGCTGATCAGGGTTTGTGGGCTCATGGCTGGATGGCGCTGCGGGCCTGCTCCACGGCCAGGGGGTTGGCGGGGGGATTTTCCATCGAGCCCACCACCTTGAAACCCTTGAGGCGCAGGATCGCTTCCTTCTTGGCTTCCTCCTTATCGGCAGCCACCATTTCGGCCACCAACTGCTCGAGGGTGGTGGTGGGCACCCAGCCCAGTTTCTCGCGGGCCCTGGTGGGATCGCCCAGCAGGGTTTCCACCTCGGCCGGGCGGAAATAGCGGGGGTCAATGCGCACGACGACTTCGTTGCTGCCGGCGCGGCGGCCGATTTCATCGATGCCCTCCCCTTCCCAGGTGATGCCACCCCAGCCGAGCTGCTCGGCGGTGAGTTCGATGAAGCGGCGCACCGTTTCCTGGCGGCCGGTGGCGATCACGAAATCCTCCGGCGTGCCGGGCTGCTGCAGCATGCGCCACTGCATCTCGACGTAGTCGCGGGCGTGGCCCCAGTCGCGCAGGGAGTCGAGGTTGCCCATGTAGAGGCAATCGTCGAGGGAGGCATCAATCCGGGCCAGGCCACGGGTGATCTTGCGGGTGACGAAGGTTTCACCCCGCCGCGGTGATTCGTGGTTGAACAGGATGCCGTTGCAGGCATACATGCCGTAGGCCTCGCGGTAGTTCACCGTGATCCAGTAGCCGTAAAGCTTGGCGACGCCGTAGGGGGAGCGGGGATAGAAGGGGGTGGTCTCCTTCTGGGGGATCTCCTGCACCAGGCCGTAGAGCTCGGAGGTAGAGGCCTGGTAGATGCGGGTTTTGGCGCTGAGGCCGAGCAGGCGCACGGCCTCCAGGATGCGCAAGGGGCCGAGGGCGTCGCAATCAGCGGTGTATTCGGGGCTCTCAAAGCTCACCGCCACATGGCTCTGGGCGCCGAGGTTGTAGATCTCATCGGGCTGCACCTGCTGGATGATCCGAATCAGGTTGGAGCTGTCGGTGAGATCGCCGTAATGGAGTTGCAGCTTGGGTGACTGGCCCTCGCTGCCGGTGTCGTGGGGATCTTGATAGAGGTGATCGATGCGCTGGGTGTTGAAGCTGCTGGCCCGGCGCTTGATGCCGTGAACGCTGTAGCCCTTCTCCAGCAACAACTCAGCCAGATAAGAGCCATCCTGGCCTGCGATGCCGGTGATCAGGGCGGTTTTGCGGGCGGAGTTGGTCACGAGCTTTTAAGGAGGAAGGGTTCGGGGTTTGGCGCTGCAACTATGGGATTAGGCAAAAAGTGGTTGGGCAGCGATAAACCTCTCATTTGGCAGATCAACTCAGCCCACGCAGGGGACAAATGGCTCAGGCAAGGTTAGCGCTCGGGACCGAATTCACCAGCCACCAGAACGGCTTCAGGCAATCTTGAGTGCGGCTGGGGCGTCATGCCCCAGTTGGGCGAGCAGCATCAGATGGGCTGCCGATGGACTGGTGCCGGGGTGCACCTGGAGCAGGTAGTCGAGGGCGTTCTGGCGGCTGAGGCCGTGTTGGCGCATCAGCCAGGCCAGGCAGACCAGGGGAGAGCGTTCGATCGCCGCCACACAGTGAACAAACACGGGGCCGTGCTGGCGGAGTTGGGCCAGGATTTCAAGGGCCTGCTCCAGCTGGTCAATCGTCAGGTTGCGCTGGCTGCGGTGGTCGGGCAGCACCAGCCGCTGGCAGTGGAAGCGCTCTTCCATGGCCTCGGCGGTGGGTTTTTCCTGGTTGGAGCTCAGGCTGAGCACGGCGGTGATGCCCTCAGCCTCCAACTTGTTGAGATGCCTGGTGGCCGTTGGCGCTGGCCCAAGGGCCAGATCCCTAACCAGCACCCAACTGATTGGAAAAGCTGAGCTCGTGATCATTGCGCTATTCGACTAGCAATGTGGGCAGTTCAGCGCATTGATCTGGGCTGTCAATGGGGGGGAAGGCCCCAGCCAGCTGGGCTAGTGGTTGGGGATGGACCCAGTGGCGAATTGATTGCTAAAATGTGAATGGCTGATTTGGTATCAAAACCTGGACCGTCCAACTCCGCCAGGCTCTATTTTGCCCTCCGGGGCGGCAACGGTGGTGCAGCTGCCGCCTGGCGCGATTGTTCAGAGCCAGGCCATGGCCTCGCCCCCGCCACCGAGCAGGGGCTTCAATCTGGCCGAGTTGTGGGTGGCCGTTCGCCGCCGCCGCAAGTTGGCCCTGCTGGTGGGAGGCAGTGTGGCTGGAGTGGCCTTTGCCACCACGCTGTGGCAGCGCGCCTTTTCGCCCGTCTATCAAGGCAGCTTCGAGCTGCTGGTAACCGACCCGATCAGCACCCAGGGCGGTGGCGGCGGTGGCGACAATCAGGGCGGCGGCGTGATTGAGAGCCTGGCCCGCAATCGCACCAGCATCGATTATCCGACGCTGATTGGCACCCTGCGCAGCCCGATGGTGCTGGATCCGCTGCGCAGCGAGCTGGGTGCGGCCGCCGGCTTGGTGGATGGCGTTGCGATCAGCCAGGCGGTTGGTCCCCGGGCCGGCGCGCCCCAGGGGGTGCTGGTGGTGAGCCTGACGGGGCGGCGCCCCGCGGAGATCAATACGGCCCTGGGGGCTTTGAGCACGGCCTACCTCAACTTCGCCCTGCAGCAGCGTCAGCAACAGCTCAACGAAGGCTTGCGGTTTCTCGATGAGCAGGAGCCCGTGTTGCAAGGCACGGTGAACCAGTTGCAGGGCCAGCTGGCTGACTTCCGCGGCCGCTACAACCTGATCGCCCCGGAAACCGAGGCCGCTTCCCTCAAGGCCGAGTCCGCTGGCATGGAGGTGCAGCAGCGCCAGCTGGAAAGCGAGCGCAGCCGGCTCGAGAAGTTGCGCCGCGGTGTGGTGGCCGGCAAGCTCATCTCCTCGAACTTCAGCACCGGTGGCAGTGGAGAGGGCAGTGGCTCGGGTGGCGGAGCCGGTGGTACCGGCGTCACCTTGAGCCAGTCGAATAGCGACCTGCTCTCCCAATTGCAGAGCGTCGAGCAGCAGCTCAGCCAGGCCCGCGCCACCTACCGCAGTGACACGCCGCGGGTGCAGAGCCTCTCGGCCTTAAGCACCCGGCTGGCGGGCCAGCTGCGCAGCAACCAGCTCGAGGCCGTTGATACGGCCCTGGAGCTGAATGCCAACAGGCTTGCCACGCTCAAGGGCCAGCGCAGCCAGGTGGATCGCCAATTTCTGAAGCAACCCACCTTGATCAAGGAGTACGAGCAGATCCAGCAGAAGCTCACCCTGGCCCAGGCCAACCTGGCCAATTTCCTCTCCACCCGCACCAACTTCCGCTTGGAACGCGCCCAGAACACGGCCCCCTGGGCCGTGTTGTCGCCGCCGCGGGTGCAGGGCTTCCCCGTGGAGCCCAAGCTGCGCGATGGTCTGATCAGAGCTCTGCTGCTGGGGGCAGCGGCCGGTGCTGGTGCGGCCCTGCTGCGCGACCGCTTGGACCATGGCTTTCGTAGTCCTGGCGAGGCCCGCGATGAGTTGCGCGAGCCCCTCTTGGGTCACATCCCCCACGTCTCGTTCTTCAAGGGGGTGCGGGAAAACAGCCGCTTCCTGCTCGATGAGCTCGACCATGGCCCCACCACCAACCAAGCCGTGTTGGCCCCGGGTGAGGGGTCTGGGATGACCGGCTACCAGCGTTTCTTCTATCAGGAAGCCTTCCGCAACCTGTTCACCTCGCTGCGTTTCCTCAATTCCGACCAGAACCTGCGCACGGTGGCTCTGACCAGCTCCCTGCCAGCCGAAGGCAAGAGCTTGGTGAATGTGCTGCTGGCCAAAACGCTGGCCGAGATGGGCCAGCGGGTGCTTTTGATCGATGCTGACCTGCGCAAGCCCCAGATTCACTTCCGGCTGGGGCTGAACAACCTGGTGGGCCTCTCCAACCTGCTGACCGAAGATCTCCGCTGGCAGGAGGTGGCGATTCCAGTGGAAGGCCATGCCAACTGGATGGTGATTCCGGCTGGCCGCCGGCCGCCCGATCCGACCCGCCTGCTGAGCTCTGAGCGCATGAAGCAGCTGGTGGAGCAGCTGGGCCAATCGGGCCAGTTTGACCTGATCCTGTTTGACACCCCACCCGTGCTCGGACTGGCCGATGCCGCCCTGGTCGCCGAGCAGGCCGATGGGGTGATCCTGCTGGTGTCGCTCGACCGGGTCGACCGCGACCTACCCCGGGAAGCCATCGCCCGGATGCGGTCTTCCGGGGCGCCCCTGCTGGGCATTGTCACCAATGCGATCAAGGCGGATAGCCGCTTCAGTGGCAATTCCGGCTATGGCCGCTATGGCTACGGCAACTATGGCTATGGCCGCTATGGCAATCGCCATGGCTATGGGGGCTATGGCAGTTATGACTACAACATCCCCTACGCCCACTATGCGGAGGCGCCGGTGGCGTTGAGCACCACCACCAAGCGTTTGCCCCTGGCCGGTTTAAGGGCCAAGGGTCGCTCGTTGATGAGTTGGCTGGATAACTGATCGTCAGCCAGCAACCACTGTCACATTTTCAATCACACTGATTAGATAGGCCCGAATCGGGCTGATTGTGCTGGCAAGGGCTTGTAGGGCAGTGCCTTCGGCCGAACTGACCATGGCGTTGAAGGCATCAACGGCCTGGGTCAGATTGGGGATGGATGGGGACGCTCCGAGCTCGGCCAGGGCCGCAACCAGGGCCTGGGCCTCGGCGGGGCCGGCACCAGCGGCCTGCAGTTGGGCCGCCAGGGCTGCGGCCGCCTGTTGGGGGCTGATGCCATTGACGCTCTGGTCGGTCAGCAGGGCCTGCACGCCATCGGTTGTGGCCCCATCCAGACCTGCGGCCGACAGGGCCTGGGCCAGGGCGGCCGCGTAGGCGGCGGCGGGCACGACAACCGTGGACCCGGGGGAGACGTCGAACGATGCCGTGCCGACCGAGGTGAGCGAGGAAGCGCCAATCGGGCTGAAGCCGGAATTGCCACCGGCGCTGCCATCACCCCCGGCGAGCACAGGCGAGGCCAGCAGCAGGGTGGAGGCGGTGAGACAGGAGAGCAGGAACGGGCGGGACATGGCGGATGGGGGCGGAGGGGTGGTTAGAACTGGGCGGTGCGGAAGTTGCTACCCCAGCTGATCGAGAGCACGCCAACGGGGCCGTTGCTGGTGGTGTTGAAGATGTCGGCAGCCACCAGGCTGAGCGTGAGCGGTGTGCGCTTGAAGGGCACCAGCGACAGACCGGCATTGGCTCCGCGGCCACTCCAGCCGGCGGAGATGCCGAGGTTGGGCAGCAGCTCGACGCCGATCGAGCCGAACGCCCCCATCGGATCATCCTTGTAGGCGAAGGTTTCACCGCCAGCGCCGACGCTGATCTGGAGGGTTTGCTTGAAGTTGATGTTGTTGGGTTGCAGGGGCCAGGCGACCGTGGCGACGCCGTAGGGATTGGTGTCGGCCTTGGGGTCATCGCCCCATTCGGCGATGTTCACCACCCCCACCGAGGCCCCGAGCCGGAAGTCGGAACGGTTGACCAGCACCCGGGCCAACTTGGCATCAAAGGTGCCGTTGGCGCCGAAGTTGTTGATGCTGGCGATGTTGAGGTCGAGTTCCAGGGCCACGGCCTTGACCGCATCACCGATGCCCACACCCAGGTTGACGGAGCCATCGACGTTGTCCCGCTGGCGGCCTTCGGTGGCCCCACTGACACTGATGAAGTAATCACCCCAGTTGGCGATGAAGGCGGAAGGCACCCCCGGCTGGAGGGACGGGGCGCTGTATTGGGGACCAATCCGCACCGGCGGGATCAGGAGCTCCTGGCGCAACTTTTCTGTGTTGGTCGGTTGGGCGGCCACGGGCGCCCCGGCCAACAGGCCCAGGGCGATGGCGGCCCAGCCCAGCCCAGGGGCGAACCTGGATTGGTTGGCTGCTGGCCGCGGAGTGGGGTTCGGGAAATTATTGCTTGGTGGCTTATTGGCGAACATTTGGCTATGGCGGCAGATAGTTTCGCCGATTATATGGCATTCGGGCTGATATTCCAGGTCTTCAATCACCTGCCAAAGCGCAAACTGGTCCTTCGCCATAGGCGCTGAGCCATCAGGGGCGTCGCCGGAAGAACTCGCTACGGCGACTGCTGCCGGCGGCTGTCAGCCAGGGCCAGTAGGCCGTGTTGAGGTCGCCGCTGTAGGCCATCAGCTCTTTGATCGAGACGGCCAAGCCCTGGCTGCTGATCAGTTCCAAGAGCTCGCCGGGATGCTGGCAGCGGCGGACCCGCTCCTGCAGCGCTTCGTTGCCATCGCAGAGCTGCACAAACGCAAGCAGATCAGGAGGGCAGGCCATCGATCTAGCTCTATGGCGAAACAGTTGTTTCAAGCCTATGGCTCTTAACGAGATTCGGCGGTTTGGTTTGAACAAATCTGCCGGGTATGCAGCAGATGCATTATTTGGCTGGGCGGGGTGGCTGGGCTGCAGGGTCCGGTTGCCATTCCGGCACCAGCTGGGCCAGCAGCTGACGGGCCCCAGGCCAGTCGCAGCGGAGCAGGCACTGCTCAAGGGCTTCAATCTGCGGCCAGAGTTGGTCAGGCGCCTGGCAGCGCTCCATGGCTCGGAAGATGACCGGGTGGGCCGTCGGCTCCGATCCCCCATCGATCAGCAGCTCCTCGTAGAGCTTTTCGCCAGGCCGCAGGCCGGTGCAGACGATCTCTATGTCGCCGTTGGGGTTGTCCGCATCGCGGAGGGTTAAGCCGCTCAGCCGCACCATCTGCTCAGCCAGGTCGTGGATGGGCACCGGTTCGCCCATATCAAGGAGGAACACCTCGCCTCCGACTGCCAGGGCGGCGGCTTGAAGCACCAGCTGCACGGCCTCCGGGATGGTCATGAAATAGCGGATGATCTCGCGGTGGGTGAGGGTGATCGGCCCTCCGGCGGCAATCTGCTGCCGGAACAGTGGCACCACGGAGCCCGAGGAGCCCAGCACGTTGCCAAAGCGCACCATGGCAAAACGGGTGGCCGGGCATTCCTGGGCCAGGCCCTGCACCACCAGTTCAGCCACCCGCTTGGAGGCGCCCATCACGTTGGTGGGGCGCACAGCTTTGTCTGTGGAAATCAGCGTGAAGCTCTCCACACCACAGCGCGCGGCGGCCCGCGCCAGGGTGCTGGTGCCGATCACATTGTTGTGGAGACCGGCGATCGGTGATGCCTCCACGATTGGCACATGCTTGTAGGCCGCTGCATGGAAGATCACCTGGGCGCCTTGCTCGCGCAGCAGGCGCTCCAGCATCGGCCCATCGGTGACGCTGCCCAGCACAGCAAGCAGGCCAGCAGACTGGTTTGGGGCTTTGGCCAGCTCCTGCTCAATGGCATAGAGGCTGGGCTCATGGTGGTCGAGCAGGATCAGCAGGCGGGGCGCCAGCAGCAGGATCTGGCGGCAGAGCTCGGAGCCGATCGAGCCGCCGGCTCCGCTGACCAGCACCACTTTGTCGCTCACACCGGGGCCGAGCAGCTGGGGCAGGGGTGGAACGGCATCACGCCCCAGCAATTCTTCAATGGCAATCGGGCGCAGGGCATCGATGCTGGTGCGGCCGGAGGTGATCTCCTCCACACTGGGCACCTGCAGCACGGGTAGCCCAAAGGGCTGCAGGGTTTCAACGATGCTGCGCCGCCGGCTGCGGCTCAGGGATGGGATCGCCAGCAGGATGTGGCTGGGCTGTTTGCGCTGAATCAGTCCGGGCAGATGCTCGGGGCGCAGCACCGGGATGCCATTGATGGTGCGCCCAGAAAGACGGGGATTGTCATCGAGAAAGCCCAGCACGCGGTGACTCTGGGCATACCGCAAGGTAGAGGCCAGCTGCATGCCGGCCTCACCGGCGCCATAGATCACAGCCAGCATCTGGCGACGGCGACTGGATCCGCTGTTGAACCGTTGGACCAGGTCGCGCAGCAACAGGCGGGTCAAGCCGGTGAGCCCGGTGAGCAGCAGCCAGAGCAGCAACCAGCTGCTGCGCGGCGGTGCGGCCAGCATCGGCAGCCAGTCGAGGGCATGGAGCAGCAGCACCACGGCCAGGTTGCGCAGGGCGAGGGCGTAAAACGCCTGGCTGCCGGCATAACGGGTGATGCCCTTGTATTGGCCTGTGAGGCCGTAGACCAGCGGTGCCACCACCCAGGCGGCCGGAAAGATCCAGGCAGAGGCCTGCAGCTGGGCGGGCCAGAGCTGGGCCAGGCGCAGGGCAAAACTGAGCCACACCGCCAGGGGGATCAACAGCAGGTCGGTGGCGATCAGCAGCAGCCGCCGGTTCAGGGGCGGCAGTTGCAGCAGGCGTGATGGCAGCAGGCGCCATGGAGGCAGGCGCAAGCGGTGCGGGTGGATGGGCATCAGGAAATGGGGCTCAGCGGGACGCCGCAGCGAAGGAGATCGCCATTGTTTGATCGAGCCAGACGCCCAGCAGCAGTTCGCCAATGGCCAGGCCGATCACCCAGGGCCAGTGGCCGATCAGCAGGGCGAGGGCCAGAACGGCCGTGGCGGCGATGTAGAGCCAGGACACCTGGTCATGGCGCCAGCCCGCCTGGTGCAACCGTTGGAACAGATGCAGACGGTGTGCCTGGAAAACCGGTTGGCCGGCCAGCAGACGCCGTGGTAAGCAGAGACAGGCGTCGCCCAACAGGGGCGTAGCCACCAACAACAGGCCAAGGGCCTCCGGCCAGCTCGGCGACTGCAGCACAGCCCCGGCAAACACGGCCCCGAGGAAGGTGCTGCCCACATCGCCCATGAACACCTTGGCGGGGCTCCAATTCCAGTAAAGGAAGCCGATCAGCGCCCCCACCAGGGCCGTCAGGGCCAGGCTGGTGTTGGGGAGGCTGGAGGTGGGGAGGCTGAGGGCGGCAGCGGCCAGGGTCACGGCCATGCAGCCGGCCACGAGGCCATCGAGGCCGTCCATGAAGTTGGTGAAGTTGATGACAGCGGTCACGGCGATCACGAGCAAGGGCAGGAGCAGCCACGGCAGGGCCAGGGGGCTGAGCAGGATCAACACCAGTGCGGTCGCCAGCTGCACGCCGTAGCGCACGGCGGTCGAGACGTTGTGGCGGTCGTCGAGGATGCCAACCAGGGCCAGCGGCAAGGCGACCACAGGAATCACGGCCAGGCCACTGGCGGCAGCGGACACCAGCACAAAGGCCACGCCGCCACCCCGGGGGGTGGGCAGACGATGGGAGCTGCGGGCATTGGGCTGATCGAGCAGGCGCCGGCGCAACAGGGGGATCAGGGCCCGCAGCAACAGGGCGCTCGCCAGGGCCGCGAGCAGCAAAACCAAGGCAAGAAAGGGCAAGGGGAAGCGGGTTAGGGGAGACGGGAGAGATGGGCTCAGTTGGGGGTGGGTTGGAGCAGCAAGCCGAGCTGGCGGCCATCCCAACCGCTGGCCCGCCAGAGCTGCACGCGCAGCAGATCGCGGTAGCGACGCAGCGGATCTTCCAGCAGCGCTGAGGCCGGCAGCAGGTGGGGCGGAGGGGACTCCACCGCAATCCCCACGGCGCCCAGGGCCTGGCGGGCGATGGCCAGGGCGCGCTGGCGGTGGGCCTGATCGGTGATCAACAGCACGCGTCCCACCGGCTGGGGCAGTTGGGTGCTGAGCGCCGTCAGCTGGCCGACGGTGTCCTCGCCGCTCAACAGGGCTGCGAGCTGGGGGGCGTGGGGATTGAGGCCACGGCGGCGCAGCTGGGCTTGGCTGGCCCGCTGCAGCGAGCCACTGCCCAGGATCCAAAGCTGCATCTGGGGGTGCCGCTCCCAGATGGTCAGGGCGGTTTCGGTGCGGCGTGGATCATCGGCGAGCACCACGATCGCCGTCGAACGGCCGCGCAGCGGCAGGGCTGGGGCGATGTGGGGCCAGTGCCACCAGAGGCCTGCTGATGCCAGCAGCAGTGCCAGCCAGGCCAGCCGGTTCAAGGCGCCGTTGCCAGGGGGAAGGGTTCGGCTGCCTGGTCGAGCAGCTGGTGGGCGGGGGTGAAGCCGGCCAGGTCGGCGCCCATGCGCAGCACCGCCTCAAAGGCCTTGGGGGAGCGCAGCAGCAGCGGCGCGGCGAGCAGAAAAAAGAGCCGGTTGGGGATCGGCAACAGGCGGCAGCGATGGGCGGGATCGCCGGGGGGCTGGGCCCGTTGCAGGGCCTCGAGCATGGCGGTGTAGCTGAGTTGCACGTCGCCGCCGACGGGGATGGGCTCGGCTGGGCCCCGCGACGGCTCGAGGGCCAGCTGCAGGGCGACCGCGGCCAGCTGGCGGGCATGGATCGGCTGGCGCAGGCCGGTGTCAGCTGGCAGGGGCAGCAGGGGAAGGCGGCGCAGCAGCTGGAGCAGGCGGCTGAGGTTGCGATCGCCATAGGGGCCAACCTGGCCATAGATGAGGCTGGGCTGGAGGATGCGGCAGGGCACCCCCAACCGATGGCAGCTGGTCAAGAGCTGGTTTTCGGCGCCGCTGAGTTGGGCTACCAGGCTCCGATCGAAGCGATTGGTGGCAAAGCGTTTGGTGAGGGCGGAGGAGGAGGAGCAGGCAACCAGGCCACGCAGGACCGTGAGCCGTTCGGGATGGTGGCCCTGCTGGTGGGCGAGAAAGGGCGCCAGCAGCCAGATCGGCGCGAAGCTGATCCAGACACCTGGCTGCTCGGGGTCACCGGCGGGCTGGAAGGTGGCCGGGTCGGTGAGATCGGCGCGCCGGCGGGAGTAGGCGTGCAGGGGCCAGCGACTGCCAACCAGCTGACGGAAGGCTTCGCCGGTGGGTGTGGTGGCACCAAAAAGGTGGAGCTGCATCAGGGGTGAGCGCTCAGCAGGCTGGCGACCCGCCGGCCATAGCGGGCCAGGAATGGAAACCACCACCAGAGCGCGAAGCGGCGGCGGTAGGCACGGCGCACCTCCTGGAGGCGCCGTTGGTGTTGTTGGCCGCTGATGCCGCCGGAGGCCATATGAACCAGTTCCAGATCAAGGCAGACGATGCGCAGGTGTTGTTGGCGGCTGAGCTGGAGAAAGTAGTCGAGGTCGGCGGAAAGGCGAAACCCGGGGGCGTAGTGGCCCAGGCGACGGCGGGCGCCGGGGCCGAAGAGGGTGGCCTGGTGGGGCGGGGTGGAGCCGAGCAGCAGGCCGCGGCGATAGGGCCCGGTGCCGTACTGGCCGGTTGGACGAAACAGGGTGGTGCGCCCCAACCTGCCGCTGATGCCATCGGCGTAGCGGCCGGCACAGACCAGCAGATCCGGCAGTCCCGGGCCCCGGGCCGAACGCTCCAACGCCGCGATCGCTTCGGCCAGCACGGTGGGTGAGGCCGCCCAGTCATCCGAACCCCAGAAGAGCAGCCAGTCGGCAGGGCCGGCCGCGGCGAAGCCCTGGTTCATGGCCCCATAGATGCCTGGTTCGGCGGGATCCTGCTCAAGCCAACGGCAGCGGGGCTCGTTGGCGCAGCAATGCGCCAACCAGTGGCGATGCTCAGGGCCTGAAGGCCCATCAATCATCAGCAGCTGCCAGTGGGTCCAGCTTTGCTGCTGCAGGGAGGCGACCAGCCGCGGCAACAGGGTGTGGGAGTTGAGCGTCGGAACGACGATCAGCAGGGGGGCTGCAACGGGTGAATGCAACGGGGCAGTGGGGGCGAAAACTGGCAATCAGCGCTTGCTTGGCTTGGTTTGGGATCTACCGCTGGCCCACCGCGATCGCCGGGTTGCCGCGCATGATCACGCCGGCAGGGATGGTGCCGCTGACGACGGCACCGAGGGCGATGACGGCGCCGGCCCCGATCTGGGTGTGGGGGGCGAGCACGGCGCGGGCGGCAATCCAGGCATCGGCGCCGATCGTGATCGGGCCGAGGCGGAGATCAAAGCCCGTGGAGCGGAAATCGTGGTTGCCGGTGCAGAGGTAGGCCCCTTGGGAGAGACACACCCGATCACCCAGCTGGACTTGGGCGAGGTTATCGATCCAGAGGTTTTCACCCAGCCAGCAGTGATCGCCGACCACCAGGCGCCAGGGGAAGGTGACCTGCAGGCCGGGCTTGAAGCGCCCGCCGGCACCGAGGCTTGCACCAAAGCAACGGAGCAGCGCCTTGCGCCAGGGGGTCCCCGGCAGGGGGCTGGCTAGCAGGGGCTTGCCGAGCAGCAGCCAGAGGGTGCGACACCAGAGCGGGGCCCCGGGATGCCAGGAGGGTGGGGTGCGGTAGCGATCGAGCTGTTGCATCATCCGGGGGAGCCTCCAGCTCGAGCAGCGATCCCAGGGCAGTGGTCCACCGTCACCAGGCCCGGTAGAGGGTGCGGCCCAGCGCTTCCCGCAGGGCAGCGCTGCTGCTCCCCAACCCACCGGCCGTGGGGAGCAGGTTGAGCGGATCGGCGAGGGGATGGCCGGCCCAGGCGCCGCGGGCCTGGAAATCCACCGGGTAGGGGATCACCTGGAGGCCGGCACGTTCAAACAGGCGGCGGGCGCGGGGCATGTGGAAGGCGGAGGTGACCAGCACCACGCTGCTGCCTCTGGGAACCATGCTCGCCACCATGCGGGCTTCTTCTGCGGTGTTGCGCACCCGGGCGGTGCTGGCCAGATCACTGGCGGGGATGCCCAGCAACAGGGCCTGTCGGCTCAGCACATCGCCCTCCGGCGGCAGCTGGGGCTGGGTGGGCCACCAGCCACCGGTAAAGATCAGCCGCAGCCGCAGGCCCTGTTGGCGCAGCTGCTGGTAGGCCTCCAGGCCGCCAAAGAAGCGATCGGCATCGGTCCACTCGCTGACGCGGGCCGGACCGGGGGCGGCATGGCGGCCGCCGCCGAGCACCACCACGGCCTGGGGCCTGGCAGTGGCGACGGCGGGCGTGGCCAGCACGGCTGCGGCGCTGCGGCGCTGGTAGGGGCGCTCCAGCCAGCGCCAGAGGCCTTCCGCCACCAGCGGTGTGGAGAAGATCCAGAGCACGGCCAGGGCGGCGATGGCTGGCCAGCGGCTGCCCCGCAGCGTGCCCCAGAGCAGCAGCAACAGCGCCACGCCGAGGGGCAGCAGCAACAGCGGCAACACCTTGCTCAACAGAAACATGAATAACCAGGTGGGGCAGCAGGTGCTGCAGGTTGTGCGGCGCGCTGCGACATTTTGGGCGTTTTGGCACCAGATGTGGTGTGCCTCAGGGCGGTGGGGCTGATCGCCTTTTTGAAGCGTGTCGTAGAGCGCCTGGGAAGTGGCCCATGGCGGGTTCTCTCCAACGCAGGCTTCTGTTTATTCAGGTTGACTTCGTTCTGGTTGTGCAATGGATCAAGATCCTCTGAACTCCCAGGTGACTGGTGGTGGGCCTGCAGCCCTCAGGTGAATTCGCCGTATTCCAGAAGGAAGCCGATCAGGCCTCGGAGTTGTCGGGTGTGTTCCGGGGTGGGCTCGAGTTGGTGCTGGAGCTGGAAAAGAGCGCAGCGATTTTGGAGTTGAGCTCGTCGAGCCGCGCGTCTTCTTTCTCGATCTGCGCACGGTGCCGGGCTGGTCACACGGGCGCACGCTGGCAACCATCGCTTCATGGGCTGCAGCCAGATCGGGTGGTTCGGTGGGCCGCCCAGGCCTTTACCGCTACGCGGGCCTACGGCTTCACTTCGCCGCCAGCAGCGATGGCTTGCTGTACTGGCTCAACGAGGAGTGCTCAGGCCGGCTGCAGGACAGGGGCGATCGGCAGCAGCGTCTCGATCGTGCTGCTGTCACTGATTTGGGAGTAATGCTCCAGCGTCACCCCCACTGGCTTGCCAAGCGCATCGAAGTCGACGATCAGGTTGTCGCTGACGGCCTCAGAGCTGCTGCTCACCCGGTCGGCCAGCTCGATGTACAAGGTGTCGGT
>CBFIGH010000092.1:0-29521 GCA_965662115.1 Cyanobium sp. | reverse complement strand
CCGGTCATGCCAGCGGCCACGTTGCGGCCGGTGGAGCCCAGCACCACCACCACCCCGCCGGTCATGTATTCGCAGCAGTGGTCGCCCGCACCTTCCACCACGGCAGCGGCTCCGCTGTTGCGCACGCCGAACCGCTCACCGGCCCGGCCGAGGGCGAAGAGCTGGCCGCCGGTTGCACCGTAGAGACAGGTGTTGCCCAGGATCACCTGGCTGCCGGGGTCCAGGACTCCGGCAGGGGGCACCAGGGTGATGCGACCGCCATTGAGACCCTTGCCGACGTAGTCATTGGCGTCGCCCACCAGGCGCACCGTCATACCCTGCACGCCGAAGGCACCGAAACTCTGGCCCGCCGCTCCCTCAAAGTTGAGATCGAGCTGGCCAGCGAAGCCCGTGTTGCCATGGCGGGCGGCTATTTCACCGGACAGGCGGGCGCCCACACTGCGGTCGGTGTTGACGATCGCCAGGCTGCGGGCAACGCGGCCATGGCCCTCAATCGCAGCCATCAGCTCCGCATCGGCCAGGAGTTGGTCCTCCAGAATCGGGCCGTTGCCATGGGCCTGATCCCCATGCTGCAACCAGGAGCGATCGACGGCCGCTGGGATCGGTGCGATCAGGCAGGTGAGATCAAGAGCTTTGGTTTTGGGAAGGGCCACAGAACGGGGCTGGAGCAACTCACTGCGGCCGATCAACTCCTCCAGCCGCGCCACGCCGAGCACACTCAGCAGCTGGCGCACCTCTTCGGCGACAAACATAAAGAAATTGACCACGTGCTCGGGCACGCCGGGGAAGCGTTTGCGCAGGTTTTCCTTCTGGGTGGCCACCCCTACTGGGCAGTTGTTGGTGTGGCAGACGCGGGCCATGATGCAGCCCTCGGCAATCATCGCCACCGAGCCGAAGCCGTATTCCTCGGCGCCGAGCAGGGCGGCGATGATCACGTCCCAACCGGTCTTGAGGCCACCGTCGGCCCGCAGCAGCACCCGATCGCGTAAGCCATTTTCAAGCAGCGCACGATGCACCTCGGTGAGGCCGAGCTCCCAGGGGCTGCCAGCGTGCTTGATCGAGCTCAGCGGCGAGGCCCCGGTGCCGCCGTCATGACCCGAGATCTGAATCACATCGGCATTGGCCTTGGCCACACCAGCCGCAATCGTGCCAATGCCGATCTCAGCCACGAGCTTGACGCTCACCTTGGCGGCGGGGTGCACCTGGTGCAGGTCATGGATCAGCTGGGCCAGATCCTCGATCGAATAGATGTCGTGGTGGGGTGGCGGCGAAATCAGCGCCACGCCGGCCTTGCTGTTGCGCAGCCAGGCGATGTAGGGATCCACCTTCGGGCCGGGCAGCTGGCCGCCCTCACCGGGCTTGGCACCCTGGGCCACCTTGATCTCCAACTGCCGGCCACTGCGCAGATAGGCGGGCGTGACCCCAAAACGGCCCGAGGCGATCTGCTTGATGGCCGAGCAGGCGGTGTCGCCGTTCCGCAAACCGTTGAGCGTGGGCAGGGTTGGCGAGTGCCCATCGGCATCCACATCATGGAGCGCATTGAAACGGGCCGAATCCTCACCACCTTCCCCACTGTTGCTCTTGCCACCAATCCGGTTCATGGCCACCGCCAGCACCTCGTGGGCCTCGCGGGAAAGGGCCCCCAGGCTCATGCCCCCCGTGCAGAAGCGGCTGCAGATGCTGGCCACACTCTCCACCTGATCGAGGGGCAGGGGACGTGGGGCGGGCTTGAGCTCCAGCAGGTCGCGCAGGGCCGTGACCGGTCGGTTTTCCAGCAGCGTCTTGTAGGTGGAGAAGTGGTCGTAACCGGGGCCCGCTTTCACCGCCGCATGCAGGGCCTTGGCCATCTCCGGACTGTTGAGGTGGTATTCGCCGCCGGTGCGGTATTGCACAAAGCCCATGAACTCGAGCTTGCTGCGGTTGAGCTCGGGGAAAGCTTTGGCGTGGAAGCTCAGGGTTTCGCTGGCCAGCTCCGCCAGGCTCAGGCCGGCAACGCGGCTGGTGGTGCCCTTGAAGGCCAGCTCGATCAGGTCGGCGCCGATGCCGATCGCCTCGAAGATCTGGGCGCCGTGGTAGCTGGCTAACAGGGAGATGCCGATCTTGGAGAGGATTTTGCGCAGGCCATCCTCCAGGGCCTTGCGCACATTGGCCTGCACCTGATCGGAGCTGAGGGCCGGCAACTTGCCGGTTTCGATCAGCTTCTGAACGCGCGGATGGGCCAACCAGTGGCGGCTGGTTTCCCAGGTGAGCCAGGGGCAGACGGCACTGGCTCCATAGCCGATCAGGCAGGCCAGGTGGTGGGTGCTCCAGCACTGGGCGGTGTCGACCACCAGGGAGGCCTGAAGCCGCAGGCCCAGGTTCAGCAGATGGTGGTGCACGGCACCCACCGCCAACAGGGGCGGAATCGTGGTGGTGGTCGCGTTGATGCCGCGATCCGAGAGCACCAGGATCTGAATGCCGGCACGCACGGCCGCCTCGGCCTCGCTGCGCAGGCGATTGACGGCCGCCGCCAGGCCTGACGGCCCATCGGTGATCAGCATCCGGGTGGAGATCGTGGCCGTCGGCAGGCCCTGCTGGGCTAAGGACTCCAGCTCAGCCTCGTTGAGGATCGGACTGGCCAGGTGCAACACGGCCGCAGCGGAGGCTTCCGGCCGCAGGGCCGACCCCCGCTTGCCGAGGTGCATCTCCAAGCTCATCACCAATTTTTCGCGCAGGGGGTCGATCGGCGGATTGGTGACCTGGGCAAAACGCTGCTTGAAGTAGTCGTAGAGCAGGTGGGGCTTGGCCGATAGGACCGCCAGGGGAATGTCATCCCCCATGCAGTACGTGGGCTCCTTAGCCGCGCCGGCCATGTCCTCGATCACCAGATCGAAGTCTTCAGCGGTGAAACCACAGGCCGTTTGCTGCTGCAGCAGGTCCAGATCAGCCAAACGGCGCTCCTGGGTCCAGGGCTGGGGCGCCAGAGTGCGCCGCTGCTCAGCCAGCCACTGGCCGTAGGGGTGGCGGGCTGCCACCTCCGCCTTGACGTCCCAGTTGCGCAGCAGCCGGCCCTGCTCCAAATCGACGGCCAGCATCTGACCTGGACCAAGCCGGCCCTTTTCGATGATGCGGCTCTCCTCCAGCTCCACCACACCGGTTTCCGAACCCATCACCACAAAGCCGTCGCTGGTGATGCAATAACGGGCTGGGCGCAGACCGTTGCGATCCAGGGTGGCCCCCACGCTGCGGCCGTCGGCAAACACCAACAGGGCTGGACCATCCCAGGGCTCCTGCGTGCAGGCCGAATACTCATAAAAGGCCTGGATCTCGGGCTTATCGGTCAGCTCGGGTTGGTCGCGGAACGCCTCAGGCACCAGGGTGAGCAGGCTCTCGGTGATCGGCCGGCCGCTGCGCACCAGCAGCTCCCGGCTGGCGTCGAGGTTGGCCGAGTCGCTGAAGGCGGCATTGACCACCGGCTTGAGATCACTCGCCGCCTCACCCCAGATGGCGTTGAGATTGGCTTCCGAGGCGCGCGCCCAATTGATGTTGCCCAGCAGGGTGTTGATTTCGCCGTTGTGGCCCAGCAGGCGCATCGGCTGGGCCAGGGGCCAACGGGGCAGCGTGTTGGTGCTGAAGCGGCGGTGGTACACCGCAAAATTGACCGCAAAGCGCCCATCGCGCAGGTCGGCATAAAAAGCGGCCAGAACCTGGGAGCGCACCATCGCCTTGTAGACCACCGTGCGGCTGCTCAGGGAGGCGAAGTAGAGGTCGCTGGTCGCCCCCCCTTCCCAGACAGCCCGAGCCCGGTCGCCGCAGCGGCGGCGCAGGCGAAACAGCAGGGCCTCGAGGGCATCCCCCTCCGATTCGGCCGTCAGCAGCCACTGGTAGATCAGGGGGGCGGTCTGGCGAGCCAGGGTGCCAAGCACCGCCGGATTCACCGGCACCTCGCGCCAGCCAAGGCTGCGCAGCCCCAGCCGGGCGGCCTCCTCATCGCACAGCGATCTGGCTTCGGCCTGCCTGGCGGGGTCAGCCGGTAAAAACACCATGGCGAGACCGCGGGGGCTGCCACTGGCTGCGGCGGCCTGGGGCCAGACGGCCTCGAGGTAGCTCCAGGGAATGCCGCACAGCACCCCGGCACCATCACCGGAATCTCCGTCACCGCCACAGCCGCCGCGATGCTCCATGCAGTCGAGGCCGCGCAGGGCCTGCTCGAGTAGCCAATGGCTGGCTTCACCGCGGAGGTTGGCCAGAAATCCCACGCCACAGGCATCCTTCTCCCCCACCACCGCCTCAGGGGCAGGGCTGTCGCAATGGGGCCAAACGGGACGAGAAGAACGAGGCATAACCCGGATCGGTCCGGCCATCAATCAGAGCGATCAACGGCCTCATAACGGGTGATCCTAGGGATTCACAGGCCCCGTGCTGGTTGGCCAAAGGCCAGGGACGGCTAGCGTCCAACGCTATCGATCGGGCTGGCGATGGCTTCTGCGGCATGGCTGGCTCCCTGGCTGCTGGCCCTGGTCCTGCCGGCAGCCAGCCAGGCCTTGCCCCATGGGGCAGCTCCACCGCCGCCGCCACCACCACCGCCCCCCCCGAGCCAGACCCAGCAGAGCCAGGCCCTGGAGAGCCAGGGCACCAGCATCCGCATCCATGGCCGTCTGCAGCAAGCCCGCTGGCTCTGGATCGGTCGGGCCTCCGAGACGCCGCAACAGCTCTGGATTCCCCTGGAGGTGCTGGACAACCAGCTGGGGGTCTCCAGTCGCAGCCGCAGCGACGGATCGCTGGAACTCGAATGGTTTGGCCAGACGCTCAACTTGCCAGCCAGCGGGCAGCGGAGCCTCGACGATGAGGTGGCGGTGGAGGTGGCCCGTCTGTTTAAAGCCCTCGGGGTGGGCCTGCGCCAGCAGGGCAACCAGCTGACCATCGAACTGGCCAGACCCCAGCTGCTCAATGTGCGCAGCTCCAACCCTGGGCCGGTTCGCCGCGTCGTGCTCGATTTGAGTGGGCCCGCAATCAGCGCCAAAGACGCCGGTGGGCTCGCGGTGGATCTGCTCAGCCGCACCGACCAGCTCGGCCAGCTTCAAGCCCTCGGCCTGGCTGGCCAGCAGGCAGGATCGACCCTGACCCTCAAGCCCGCCACCGGTTCACTGACCAAGGTGTTCAGCCTGGGCAGTCCGGCCCGTCTGGTGATCGAGTGGCCCATGCAGCCACCCGCCAGCGGGGGCGGTGAACCCACCCCGATCGACCCCCGCCTGCAGGCCCTGCTCGGCAAGGAACTGCAGTGGGACCGGCTGGTTCGCCAGGGGGTGCGCATCAACGCCGTGCGCATCGATCCCCGCACGGCAGCCCTGCGTCTGCGGCCCCTGGCCCGCCCGGGAGGGATGGAAGGGCTCAGCTCGTTGGTGCAACTCGCCAACCAGCAACAAGCCTGGGTGGCCATCAACGGCGGCTACTTCAACAGGGTGCGCCGTCTTCCCCTGGGGGCCCTGCGGGCGGACGGCCGCTGGCTCTCCGGGCCGATTTTGAACCGGGGAGTAGCAGCCTGGGGTGATCGGTCTCTGCCCCGCTTCGGCCGGCTGCAATTGATCGAATCGGTCGTGGGGTCAAGCGGTCAGCGGCTGGCGGTGAGCGCCGTCAACAGCGGCTACGTGCAGAGGGGCCTCAGCCGCTACAACGGCGATTGGGGACCCAGCTACCGGGCTTTGAGTGGCTCGGAAACGGGTCTGCTGGTTCAGGGTGGCAGCGTGCTTCAGGTGTTCGACGCCTCGGCAATGGAAGCGGGGGTGCCCCTGCGGGGCGACGACCTGTTGCTGGTGGCCCGCGGCGGCGTGAGCCTGCCATGGAGCACCGGCGAGCGCCTGCAACTGGAGAGCAGACCCAGCAACGACCTGGGCCTGGCCCCCCATGTGATCGGCGGCGGCCCCCTGCTGCTGCTGGATGGGCGGATCGTGCTGAATGGGGCCGCTGAAAACTTCAGTGCCTCCTTTCTCAGTCAAGGGGCCCCACGCACCGTGTTGGCCAGGGATGACCGCCAGGTGTGGTTGATCACCCTGGAAGGCACCCAGGACAGTGGTCCCTCCCTGGCGGAAACGGCGGCCCTGCTGCAGCAGCTGGGTCTGCGTGATGCGCTCAACCTGGATGGGGGCAGCTCCACCGGATTGGTGCTGGGGGGCTCGCTCCAGGTCAAAGGCAGGGGCGTGGCCGGTTCCGTGCACAACGGGGTGGGCCTGGTTCCCTGAGCCAACTGCCAAAGTGGGTAGGCAAGGCCGCACTGACCACCCCCATGCCGAAGGGCCACAGCCTGCGCGTGACCGCCGCCGCTGCCGCCGAACTTGGCCGCCAAGCCGCCGTGGCGGGCACCCCCGGGATGATGCACCTGGACCTGGTCGAGAGCAGCTGTGAGCGCTGGGCGATCCGGCTTCGGCCCGGCCACCTGGCGGGAAACCCAATCGCCCGGGCTGACGGCATCACTGTCTACGCCCCTTCCGACCAGCTGCCTCTGCTCACCGGCCTCAGCCTTGATTACCGGGGCGATCTCAGTGGGGGAGGCTTTCTCGTGCGTCCAGGAGAGGGCATTTTGAGTTGTGCCTGCGGTGCTGCATTCAGCCGCGTGGGAGAGGGACGCCGCTCGACCCAGTAAGGTGGCGGATTGTCGAAATCGGTCGGGACGTCCGGCCAATCTTCTCCGACCAGACCCCGGTCCTCGATGCCCACCATTCAGCAGCTGATTCGATCCGAGCGCCAGAGTCTTTCCCGTAAGACCAAGTCGCCCGCCCTGCGCGCCTGCCCCGAGCGCCGGGGGGTTTGCACCCGCGTTTACACGTCCACCCCCAAAAAGCCAAACTCGGCGCTCCGCAAGGTGGCCCGGGTGCGTCTCACCTCAGGATTTGAGGTCACTGCCTACATCCCAGGCATCGGCCACAACCTCCAGGAGCACTCGGTGGTGCTGATCCGTGGGGGCCGGGTCAAGGATCTGCCCGGTGTTCGCTACCACATCATCCGAGGCACCTTGGACACCGCCGGCGTCAAGGACCGGCGCCAGTCCCGTTCCAAATACGGCGCCAAAACCCCCAAGACCTGATCTGGCCGAGCCCCCAAGCCGCTGATCTGCCAACCCGTCCCTTTTCCCTTCCCCGACCCGGTCGACCATGTCTCGCCGCAATGCCGCCGAGAAGCGCCCCGTGCTTCCCGATCCCCAATTCAACAGCCGTCTCGCCTCGATGATCGTGGCCAGGCTGATGAAACATGGCAAGAAATCCACGGCCCAACGCATCCTTTCGGATGCCTTCTCAATGATCAACGAGCGCACCGGCACCGACCCGCTCGAGCTGTTCGAAACAGCCGTTCGGAATGCCACCCCGCTGGTGGAGGTTCGCGCCCGGCGCGTGGGCGGCGCCACTTACCAGGTGCCCATGGAAGTGCGGCAGGAGCGGGGCACGGCCATGGCCCTGCGCTGGCTGGTCAACTTCTCCCGGGCCCGCAACGGCCGCAGCATGGCCCAGAAGCTGGCCGGAGAACTGATGGATGCGGCCAACGAAGCTGGCAGCGCCGTTCGCAAACGGGAAGAAACCCACAAGATGGCCGAAGCCAACAAGGCTTTCGCCCATTACCGCTACTGAATGATTTCCCAGCAGCTGAAGTTCTCGGCAACTTCAGCTCCTACAGACCCACTCTGTAGAATGATGCCTTCTTTTTGTTGACCCTCGGAGACCTCCCTCGTGGCCCGCGCCTTTCCATTGGACCGCGTCAGAAATATCGGCATCGCCGCCCACATTGACGCTGGGAAAACCACCACAACCGAACGGATTCTTTTTTATTCCGGTGTGGTGCACAAGATGGGCGAAGTCCACGATGGTGCAGCGGTCACCGACTGGATGGAGCAGGAGCGGGAGCGTGGCATCACGATTACGGCTGCAGCCATCTCCACCGCTTGGAAAGACAACCGTATCAATATCATTGACACTCCAGGACACGTTGACTTCACAATTGAGGTTGAGCGTTCGATGCGGGTGCTGGACGGTGTGGTCGCCGTGTTCTGTGCGGTGGGCGGTGTTCAGCCCCAGTCCGAGACCGTGTGGCGCCAGGCCGATCGGTACAACGTACCCAGGATCGTGTTCGTCAACAAGATGGACCGCACCGGTGCCAACTTTTTGAAAGTCTACGAACAAATCAAAGACAGGCTGAAGGCCAACGCGGCACCGATCCAACTGCCGATCGGGGCCGAAGGAGAACTGAAGGGGATCATCGACTTGGTTGGCAACAAGGCGATTATCTATACAAACGACCTGGGCACGGACATCCTCGAGGAAGATGTTCCCGCAAGCATGAAGGACGAGGTGGATGAATGGCGCCTCAAGTTGATGGAATCAGTCGCCGAATCTGACGAAGAGCTGATTGATATTTTCCTCGAAACCGGTGAACTCACCGAGGAGCAGTTGATCAAGGGGATCCGCAACGCCACCATTCACCACGGCATGGTGCCGATGGTCTGCGGCTCGGCATTCAAAAACAAAGGTGTCCAGCTTGTGCTCGATGCCGTGGTCGACTACCTCCCCGCCCCCGTCGATGTTCCGCCCATCACGGGTCTGTTGCCAGACGGCAGCGAATCCAACCGCCCTTGCGACGACAACGCCTCGTTCAGTGCGTTGGCCTTCAAAGTGATGGCGGACCCCTACGGCAAGCTCACCTTCGTGCGCATGTACTCAGGCGTGCTGAACAAGGGCAGTTACGTGCTGAACTCCACCAAGGATAAGAAGGAGCGCATCTCCCGCCTGATCCTGCTCAAAGCGGACGATCGCGAGGAAGTCGACGAACTGCGCGCCGGCGACCTGGGCGCCGTGCTGGGATTGAAGGACACCACCACCGGCGACACCCTTTGCGTCGAATCTGATCCCATCATCCTGGAATCACTGTTCATTCCCGAACCCGTGATCTCGGTGGCTGTGGAGCCCAAGACCAAGGGAGATATGGAAAAGCTCTCCAAGGCCCTGCAATCTCTCTCGGAAGAAGATCCCACCTTCAGAGTCTCAACCGATCCGGAAACCAGTCAAACGGTGATCGCCGGCATGGGCGAACTGCACCTGGAAATTCTGGTTGACCGGATGCTCAGAGAGTTCAAAGTTGAGGCCAATATCGGTGCGCCGCAGGTGTCCTACCGGGAAACCATTCGCGGCAGTTCCAAAGGGGAGGGTAAATTCGCCCGTCAAACTGGCGGCAAGGGTCAATACGGCCATGTCGTGATCGAAATGACCCCTGGGGAACCGGGCTCAGGCTTCGAGTTCATCAACAAAATTGTTGGTGGCATCGTTCCCAAGGAGTACATCGGGCCTGCCGAAGCGGGCATGAAGGAGACCTGCCAATCTGGCGTGATTGCGGGATTTCCGATGATCGATGTGAGAGCCACCATGATCGACGGCTCCTACCATGATGTCGATTCCTCGGAGATGGCGTTTAAAATCGCCGGATCCATGGCCTTTAAAGACGCCGTCAAGAAGTGCAACCCCGTACTGCTTGAACCCATGATGAAGGTGGAAGTCGAGATCCCCGAGGATTATCTCGGGTCGGTCATCGGCGACCTTTCTTCCCGGCGTGGCCAGGTCGAAGGGCAGTCCATCGACCATGGACAGTCCAAGGTCCAGTCAAAAGTGCCCCTGGCCGAGATGTTCGGCTATGCCACCCAGCTCCGATCCATGACCCAGGGTCGGGGTATCTTCTCGATGGAGTTCAGCCATTACGAGGAAGTTCCTCGCAATGTTGCCGAAGCCATCATCTCCAAGAATCAGGGCAATTCCTGATCTTTCCCCTACCCTAAACCCCCCGATTCTTTCTACTCATGGCACGCGAGAAGTTCGAAAGGAACAAACCCCACGTCAACATTGGCACCATCGGTCACGTTGACCACGGCAAGACAACCCTGACTGCCGCCATCACCAACGTGCTGGCATCTCAAGGCATGGCCAAGGCCCAAGCCTATGACGAAATTGACGGTGCCCCTGAAGAGAAAGAGCGGGGTATCACCATCAATACGGCCCACGTCGAATACGAAACGGTCAAGCGTCACTACGCCCACGTTGACTGCCCCGGCCACGCGGACTACGTCAAAAACATGATCACCGGTGCCGCCCAAATGGACGGCGCCATCTTGGTTGTGGCCGCCACAGATGGCCCCATGGCCCAAACCAAAGAGCATATCCTGCTCGCGAAGCAAGTTGGTGTGCCCGCCCTGGTGGTGTTCCTCAACAAGAAGGACATGGTTGACGACGAAGAAATCCTTGAGCTCGTCGAACTGGAAATGCGTGAACTGCTCAGCAATTACGATTTCCCGGGCGATGATATCCCTGTGGTCGCAGGTTCGGCTCTCAAGGCTCTGGAGTACATCCAAGCCGGCAACAAAGCCTCCCGCGGCGCCGATGAGTGGGTGGACAAGATTCTCGATCTGATGGACGCCGTGGATGAATCGATCCCGGAACCGGAGCGCGAAATTGACAAGCCCTTCCTGATGGCCGTCGAAGACGTGTTTTCAATCACTGGGCGCGGCACCGTCGCCACCGGTCGGATCGAGCGTGGCAAGGTGAAGGTTGGTGAAACCGTTCAGATCGTGGGCATCAAGGACACCCGCGAAACCACGGTGACCGGCGTGGAAATGTTCCGCAAGCTGCTCGACGAGGGCATGGCTGGAGACAATGTGGGCCTGCTGCTGCGCGGTGTGCAGAAGGAGGACATCGAACGCGGCATGGTGCTGGTGAAGCCCAACTCAATCAAGCCCCACACCAAATTCGAAGGTGAGGTGTATGTGCTGAAGAAGGAAGAAGGTGGCCGCCACACCCCTTTCTTCGCCGGCTATCGGCCCCAGTTCTACATCCGCACCACCGATGTGACAGGCCAAATCACGGCCTTCACCTCAGACGACGGAGCCAATGTGGAGATGGTGATGCCTGGAGACCGGATCAAAATGACCGGTGAGCTGATCTGCCCTGTTGCGATCGAGCAGGGCATGCGCTTCGCCATTCGCGAAGGCGGCCGCACGATCGGTGCTGGCGTGGTCTCCAAAATCCTCGCCTAACCCTCAGCTAGGTTGACTGGGTGGATTCGCCGGATCCACCCCCAGCCTGAGCGCACCTCGACAATCCATCCCCAGCTGCCCCAGGAGCCTGCTGCCCTGGGGCCAACCGAACGCCTGATCCCCCATGTCCACCGCCATCGCCCAGCAGAAGATTCGTATCCGCTTGAAGGCATTTGATCGCCGCATGCTGGATCTCTCCTGCGAAAAAATCATCGAAACTGCCGACCACACCGCTGCTACGGCGATCGGTCCGATCCCCTTGCCCACCAAGCGCAAGATCTACTGTGTGCTGCGCTCCCCCCACGTGGACAAGGATTCCCGTGAGCACTTCGAAACCCGCACCCATCGCCGCATTATCGATATCTACAGCCCTTCAGCCAAAACAATCGACGCCCTGATGAAGCTCGACCTGCCCAGCGGCGTTGACATCGAAGTCAAGCTCTGATCAGGGCGCCCCGGGGCCGGATGGATTTTTCTAGGATGGGTGTGCTCTCCTGATCAAGCCATGGGCGAACTGGCCGTAAGGGAGCTGCCGCTGTTTCCGCTGCCCGACGTGGTGCTCTTCCCCCAGGAAGTGCTGCCGCTCCACATCTTCGAGCCCCGCTACCGGATGCTGCTGCGCACCGCGATGGCCGGTGACCAACGCTTTGGCATCGTGCGCTGGGATCCCCAAACCAAGCTGATGGCTTCGGTGGGCTGCTGCGCTGAAATCCTTGACTGCCAAACCCAGGACGATGACCGCAGCAACATTGTCACCATGGGGCAGCAGCGCTTCAGGGTGCTGGACATTGTGCGCGAGGCCCCATTCCGGGTAGGCCTGGTGAGCTGGATCGAAGACGAGCCGGCGGCCAGTCACGCCGAACTGGAGACCCTGACTGAAGATGTCACCCAGGCCCTGCGCGATGTGGTGGAGCTCACCGGCAAACTGATCGGCAAGCCGACCAACCTGCCGAACGATCTGCCCGACCTACCGAGGGAACTGTCCTTCTGGATCGGAGCCCACCTTGGCGGCCCCGTTGCCGACCACCAACAGGCGCTGTTGGAAATCACCGACACCAGCGAACGGCTACGCCAGGAGTACGCCCTACTCGACCAGACGCGCAGGCAGCTGGCGGCCCGCACCGTGCTCAAAGACACCTTCCAACCCCAGTAACACAACCAAGCTGCCGGTTACCGGTTCCATGCTTCCTTTCAGCTGGCCCCTGGCCACCACCCTTGGGGCCGCAATGGTGGTCCTGGCTGCAAGCCTCTGGCTGCGCCAGCGGCGGCGCTACGAATCCGCCGCCAGCGTTGCGGCGGCCTACGACCGCTGGACCACCGACCAGCTGCTGGAGCGCCTCTGGGGTGACCACATCCACCTGGGCTACTACCAAACATCAGGGTCTGGACGCCACAAGCACGAGGATTTCCGAGCTGCCAAGGCAGCTTTTGTTCATGAACTGGTGCGCTGGAGCGGACTCGACCAACTGCCAGCCGGATCGACGCTGCTGGATGTGGGCTGTGGCATCGGTGGCAGCGCCCGGATCCTCGCCCGCGACTACGGCTTCCGGGTTGTAGGAATCAGCATCAGCCCAGCCCAAATCGAGCGGGCCCAGTCGCTCACCCCAGCCGGGCTCGACTGCCGCTTTGCCGTGATGGATGCCCTGGCGCTGGAGTTGCCCAACTCCAGTTTTGATGCGGTCTGGAGTGTGGAGGCCTGTCCCCATATGCCCGACAAGCAGCGCTATGCCGATGAGCTGCTACGGGTGCTCAAACCGGGCGGCCTGCTGGCCGTAGCCGATTGGAACCGACGCGAAGGGGCCATGGACAGGCGGGAGCGCTGGGTGATGCGGCAGCTGCTTGAGCAGTGGGCCCATCCTGAATTCGCCAGCATTGTCGGGCTGCAGCGCCATCTCCAACAAAGCCCCCATGCCAGCGCCATGGCCATCGAAACGGGCGACTGGAGCCGCGCCACCCTGCCATCCTGGATCGACTCGATTGCCGAGGGGCTGCGCCGGCCCGGAGCAATTCTGGGCCTGGGGCCTAAGGCAGTGCTCCAGGGCCTGCGCGAAACCCCCACCATCCTGTTAATGCACTGGGCCTTTGCCACCGGGCTGATGCAGTTCGGCGTGTTCCGGGGCAGAAAACCCCACTAACAGAGATTGGTGATCGGATAGGCCCCGAACAGGGCCAGATGGGCGCAGAGGGGCTGCAATCCTGCGATGGCACTCTCCAGGGGAGCGGAGCCCTCGGCCAGCTCCAGATCCACAAAGAAAATGTATTCACCCATCTCCCGTTTTGATGGCCTTGACTCGATTCGGCTCATATTCAGACCCCGTTGGGCAAAACAGCCCAACGCCTCCAGCAGGGCCCCAGGCTTGTTGGAATGCAGCGAGAAGGCGAGGCTGGCCATGGGGCCGTGCAGAGCACCGGGGCCACGGCGCAAGAGCAGAAACCGGGTGCAGTTGCCCGGCACATCGTTGATCGGATAGGCCAACTCCTGCAGCCCGTGCTCCGCCCCGGCCTGCTGCGAGGCCACCGCAGCCCGGAAACGGCTGCCAGCCACCAACCGGGCCGCCTCGGCTGTGGAGCTGGTGGGCAGCTGCAGGGCCTGGGGAAGATGATCGGCCAGCCACTGGCTGCACTGGGCCAGGGCCTGGGGATGGGAGAGCACCTCGCTGACCCCCTCCATGGGGCCACTGCCGAGCAGGGCATGCCGAATCGGCAGCACCAGGGCCCTGGCCACCGTGAGGTCCGGGTGTTCCCAGAGGGAGTCGAGACAGGAGGTCACTCCTCCCTCGACCGAGTTCTCAACCGGCACGACCGCCGCATCACAGCCACCGTGGGCCACGGCCTGGATGACGGCACGGATGCCCAGCTGGGGCACCAGCTCAGCCGTGCCAGCCTCCTCCAGCTCAGCCAACTGCCGGGCCGCTTGCTCGCCGTAGGTACCGGCCGGGCCGAGGAAGGCAACGCGCATCGTTTGCATAAACCGAGGAAAGGCACCCAAGCGGGCCGATAGGATCATGCCGCGCCGGCCCGCAGGCCATGCCCCTGGCCTTTAGCGCCAGTCAGGAACTTCAACTTGCCGTGAGCCACCAACCGGACCGGTTGGCCGCCTACCTGTGCCAGGAGGAGCGGGTTGTCAAAGCCCTGTTCGACCCCAGCCAACTGATCGTGCTGGAACCTGGCTACTACCGCTACTCCGTCACCCATCTGCAGGTGTTCAGACTGGAGATCCATCCGGTGGTCACGCTGCGCACGAGCCAGGCGCCGGGGACGCTGGTGCTCGAATCCAGCGAATGCGAACTGGAGGGCCTGGGGCTTGTGGACGACTTCCAGCTGACCCTGGGCTCCTGGCTCACGGCGGGCGCAGCTGGGTTGGAGGGGCAAGCCACCCTCGCCGTGGCAGTCAGCCAACCACCCCTGCTGAAACTGATCCCGGCCAAGGTGCTGGAGGCAACGGGCCAATCTCTGCTGGCTGGGATCCTGTTGGGCATTAAGGGGCGGGTGGCAAACCAGCTGGTCAAAGACTTCCAGCTCTGGTGCCAGGGGGACTGAGGGCGACCCGGCGCAGAAAGCTGAGTCGGTGCAAAGGCGTGGGACCCAACGCCCCAAGGGCCTGGCGGTGCTGGGCCGTGCCATAGCCAGCATGGCGCTCGAGGCCATAGCCCGGGTAGCGCTTCGCCAGCGCACCGATCAGCCCGTCACGGGCCTGCTTGGCCAGCACGCTGGCCGCCGCAATCGCCAGACAGTGGCTGTCACCACGCACCAGGACAACCTGCTCGCCACTCCAGCCCCGCAGAGGCAACACCCCATCCACCAGCAGCAGCTCAGGCGGCTGGGGCAACTTCTGAACGGCCCGCAGCATGGCCGACTCCGTCGCAGGTCGAATGCCCCAGCGGTCGATCTCGGCAGCCGAAGCCTGGCCCAAGGCCCAGGCCACAGCCGAGCTTTGAATCGCCGGCACCAGGGCAGCGCGGCGGCGGGCGGTGAGCTTTTTGCTGTCGGTAAGCCCCCGGGCGGCCAGGGGCGCAAGCGCACTGCGGGGCAACACCACCACACCGGCAAAGACCGGGCCAAACAGGCTGCCCCGGCCAACCTCATCCACCCCGGCACAGACAACCGGATCCCTGCCTTGCCAGGGATCCGGCAGCATCACTCAACCGGGCGCGGAGGAGCGGCGGCGGCGGCGGCGGGGCTCTCCGGCTTCGTCCAGCTCGGGCTCGGCTACGGCCACTGTGGCTTGGGCAGCCCCAGGCTTGGCGCCATTGCTGGCTGCCGAACTGCGGGTGCGGCCCCGTCGGGCCGGCACCTCCACCTCCGGCGGAGCGATGCTCAACACAGTGGGGACCGAGACGGTGACCACCGTTTCCGGTTGAAGGGACTCTGGCAGCGGGGTGATGTCAACTGATGCGATTGCCTCGCGCGGCTCGGTGGTCCTGGCGGCAGTGTCGGTCGCCAGGTCTTCCCCTGGGGATCCAGCACTGCCCCGACCGCCCCGGCCCCGGCGGCGGCGGGAACCGGTCGCCGCCAGCTGCTGGCGCGCCTCTTCCAGCACCAGCTCCGGATCCAAGCCAGGACGAACCACCCGCACCACGACGTTGTCGCCGCTGGGGGGCTGGTCGAGCAACAGGGCGGGGTTCAGACCCATCCAACCGAATACCAGCTCCTGGTCGGCGTCCATGGGCACGGCAACCAGCTCCTGATCGAACCGACGTGGAGCCGGCTCGGTGCTGGCAGCGCTGAGCGCCCGAGGAGAGTCCTCGACGGGGGATTCCAGGCTGTCTGCTGGGGCGCTGGTTTCCAGCACGTCATTGCCGCCGCGGCCACCGCGGCCACCCCGACGGCGGCGGCCGCCGCTGGCCTCCCCCGTGCCGGGGCTGGCGACTTCAGCCCTGGCCGAGGCGGCTGAGCGCACCAGGCCCGCTTGGCTGGCTAGGGGCTGGAGCGTGTCCGTGCCGGGCAGGACGGCCACATGGCCCAGCCCACCGCAGCTGGGACAGGCCCGACCAAACAATTCATAGATGTTCTGACCCTGGCGCTTGCGGGTGAGCTCCACCAGGCCGAGTTCAGTGAGTTGGGCGATCTGGGGTCGGGCCGAATCATCCCGGGCCGCCTGGGTGAAATGTTCAAGCAGCTGCAACTGATCGCGGCGCGATTCCATATCAATGAAATCAATGATCACCACACCGCCAATGTTGCGCAGCTTCAGCTGGCGGGCAATCTCAACCGATGCCTCACAGTTGGTCCACAGCACGGTCTCACGGGCATTGGCCGAGCGGGTGAACGAGCCTGAGTTGACATCGATCACCGTGAGCGCCTCGGTGGGCTCGATGATGATGTAGCCGCCTGAGGGCAAATCCACCCGGGGTTTCAGGGCATCTCGAATCGCCGCATTGACCTTGAAATGTTCCAAGATATCGGCCGATTCACCGTGGGCCTCAACCAGCACATTGGTGTGATCCGAGCCCAGAAATGCATTGGCCCGGGCAACGGCTTCCGGGGTATCAACCACGACCCGAACCAAATCCGGTCCATAGAGATCGCGCAGCACCCGGTGAACAAAATCTTCGTCGCGGTTGAGGAGCACCGGAGGGCTGGCACTCTCGGCGGCGGCCTGGATGCCTTCCCACTGGCGCAGCAGAGCCTCCAGATCATCAATCAAGAGCTCTTCACTGACGGCTTCCGCCTCCGTGCGGATCAGCAGCCCAGCCCCGGGAGGCTTGATCAATACCCCCAGGGCCCGGAGGCGATTGCGTTCGTTCTCACCGTTGATGCGGCGGGAGATATTGACGCCCTGGCCCTGGGGCTGCAGCACCAGAAAGCGCCCAGGCAGAGCCAGATTGCCAGTGAGACGGGGGCCCTTCGTACCCGTGGGTTCCTTCATCACCTGGACGAGCACCTTTTGGCGCGGCTCTAGCAATTCGGTGATCCCTGCAGCGCCCTTGCGCAACCGCAACGGGCCCAGGTCTGTGATGTGGATAAAGCCATTTTTCTCGCTCTCGCCGATGTTCACAAAGGCGGCATCGATACCCGGCAACACATTTTCGATGGTGCCTAGATAGACATCTCCGATCTGGTAGCGGCCCTGGGCCACGACAAGCTCATCAACACGTTCGTCGTTGAGAACTGCAGCGATTCGCAGTTGCTCGGCAATGACGATCTGCTGGGACATGGGATAAGGAATTAGGCCCGTCTGGGCCTGCCAAGGGATAGAAAAATAAAGAGATCTTCAGCCGTTGCGCAAACGGGCTGAACGAAAAAATCTGGACCGGAGCAAAGCTCTGGAATCAAGGTGACGACGGCAGAAACCGAAACGTCTAGGCAGAATCTTTGGTGTAAACCTGTTGTGAATGAAGCGCGCATCAACTGCCGCGGAACAGCTTTGAGGATTCGACTCCTCGAAAGCAGTGGGGCGAATACTGGGGCTGAAATGCCCTGGGGCGGTGAAACCAGCGAATCTGGCTACCGACGGCCTTGAAGACCCGAGAAGCGTCGGGATCAACGTGCTAGACGCCTTATATACAAGATAGCACGGGCTTGAGCAACAGGGCTTGGCGACGCGGGGACGTCAAGGCCAGCGGCTGACCCAGCAATCCGGCGAGCCAATGTTGCAGCTGTTCTGGGCGGAGGCTTCGGCCGGAAGCATCGATTGCCGCCCGCAGATGCACAGCAACCGCGCCATCGGCAAACAGCTCCGCCAGCCTCAACTCCAGCAGGAAAGGCCGGCAATCGCGGCTTCGGGGCCGTCCTTTCTTATCGGTGTCCTGCCAAGCCAGCGCCTGGGCGGCCAGCAGGGCGCTGGTGGCCTGGTGCCACTGCTGGGATGTCAACGGTGCGCCGGCCTGTGGCTGCAACACAAAGGTCCAATCCGCCGCCGCCAGCTCCTGGGACAAGCTCTCTGAGAAGACAGGCACCCGTAGGAGCGAAAGCAATTGAAAGCCGGCCGGCAGCTGGGGCTGGAGCCGGGTGCGCACCTGGGCCGGATCTACCTCCTCGGTGAACTCCAGGTCGAGCCACTCGCCGAATCCCTCCACCCCCAGGGGCAGCGGCAGGGCGAGCTGCAGGCGCGGCAGGGGATGGAAGCCACCAGTGAAACTCACCGGCAACCCCGAGCGGCGCAGGGCCCGCTCCAGCATGCGCAAGGTGTCGAGGTGGCTGATCAGGGCCAGGGAGCCGGTTTTGGTGAACCCGATCCGCAACCGATCCAGCCGCTCGCTGGCCGGGGCCCGCTGGGGCAAGGCGACCGGAATCGAAGGCGGCGGAATCACCACGTTGTGGCCCAGCTCCGGCCCGCACACACCGCAGCTGCTGCAGCCCTCAAAGGAGCAATCGGGCACCACCGCCGCCGCCAGGGCCCGCTGCAGATCTTCGGCCAGCCAGCGCTTATCCAGGCCCGAATCGATATGGTCCCAGGGCAGGCTCTGGCGGCAGAAGGCCTCCAGATCGGCTGCGGCCATGGCCTCCGTAGCGCTCCAGGCCCCCAGCTCCAGCTGGCGGTAGCGGCCGCCCAGGCCCGCCGCCTCAATTGCCCCGGTCCAGGCTGTATGGCTGCGTTCAGCCGACTCAAACCAGGCATCCAGGCCAGCACCAGCGCGCCAGGCAGCCTCGATCACCGCAGCGAGGCGGCGGTCGCCGCGGCCGATGAAGTCTTCGATCGCCGAGAGGCGCCCATCGGTGAAGTTGGTTTTAAGGCCCCGCAGCTGGCGCAGGGCCCGGCGCAGCAGCTCCTGACGCCGCCGGAATTCGCCGGTGCTGACGCTGTGCCACTGGAAGGGCGTGTGGGGCTTGGGGGTGAAGTTGCTGATCGTGAGATTCAGCTCCAGCCGGCCCAGATCGCTGCACTGCTGCTGAAGGGAGCGGCAGGTATCGGCGATGCCGAGTACGTCGGCATCGGTTTCCCCCGGCAGGCCGATCATGAAATAGAGCTTCAGCTTGCGGTAGCCGCTGGCCATCGCCGTGCGAACGCCCGCCAGCAATTCGGCATCGGTGAGCCCCTTGTTGACGATGTCGCGCAGGCGCTGGCTGCCCGCCTCAGGAGCAAAGGTGAGGCCCGCCTTGCGGGTGCCCCCCAGGATGTGGGCGATGTTCTGATCGAAGCGATCCACCCGCTGGCTGGGCAGGGTGAGGCTGACGTTTTTGTCGGCCAGGCGGTTGCGCAGCTCAACGCCCACCGCCGGCAGGGCCAGGTAGTCGGAGCAGCTCAGGGATAGCAACGAAAAGTCGGCGTAGCCGGTGCGGCGCATGCCCTCTTGCACCGCGTCCACCACCGCTTCGGGCTCCACATCGCGGGCGGGGCGGGTGAGCATGCCGGGCTGGCAGAAGCGGCAGCCGCGGGTGCAGCCGCGGCGGATCTCCACCGTCAGCCGGTCGTGCACGGTTTCGATGTGGGGCACCAACCCCATGGCGTAGTGGGGCATGGGCGTGGCGGTGCGCCGCTGGATGCGCGCCGGGATGCCCGGCTCGAGCGGCTCGATCGCCACCCCATCGGCGCCAGGGCCATAGAGGCTGGGCACATACACGCCGGGCACCTGGGCCAGATCGCGCAGCAGGGCCCGGCGCGTCAGTCCGGCGGCACGCCCCTCGGCCACCACCAGGCCAATCTCCGGCAACAGCTCCTCGCCATCGCCAAGAGCCACAAAGTCGAAGAAGGCCGCGAAGGGCTCGGGGTTGCTGGTGGCGGTGGGGCCGCCGGCAAAGATCAGCGGCGGTGCCGCCGGATCGCTGAGCGGCAGGTCGCCGCGCTCGGCAGCCCGGATCGGGATGCCGGCCAACGCCAGCATCTCGAGAATGTTGGTGCCGCCCAACTCGTAGCTGAGCGAGAAACCGAGGATGTCGAAAGCGGCCAGGGGCCGGCGGCTCTCCACCGCAAACAGGGGCGCGCCGCGTTCGCGCAGGCGGGCCGCCAGATCCGGCGCCGGCAGGTAGCTGCGGTCGCACAGCTGGCCGGGCACGGCATTGAGGATCGAATAGAGAATGATGTGGCCGCTGTTGCTGGCCCCCACCTCGTAGACCTCGGGGTAGGTGAGCGCCCAACGCACCTTTGCGGCGTTCCAGTCGCGCGCCTGCACCCCCAGCTCGTTGCCCAGGTAGCGGGCAGGCTTGCTGATGCCCAGGTCGATCAGGGCGTCGAAGTCGATGGGGGTGGCTCTCGGTTGTGCGGTCATCGCACCATCCTGAAGCCAGACAACAGCCCTTGCCGTAGCGCCAGCCTGACGTTCGCCGGAGCAGTGCTCAGCCAGAGGCCTGGCGGCTGAACACTGCGAGGGCCTCCGCCAGAGGGACCACCCTCGCCCGCTCATGAAGCTGATAGGCGCGCGCGCCCGGGCTGATCACCAGCAACTGGTCGAGCTCCAGATCAACCAGCGCCTGGCGCATTGAAGCGCTCAGTCGGGGGGCATCCGCTCGCTTGACCTCCACGCCGATGCGCTTCCCGCCGCAGTTCACCAGCAGGTCGAGCTCGGCACCGCCATGGGTAGCCCAGAACCAGGCGCCGTCTGGCTTCCAGGCTTCGAGCAGCTGCTCAATCACGAAGCCCTCCCAGGAGGCGCCCAGCCGGGGATGACAGAGCAGGCTGTCCTGATCGGGGATCTGCAGCAGCTGGTGGAGCAGGCCCGAGTCGCGGAAGTAGATCTTGGGGGCCTTCACCTGGCGCTTGAGCAGATTCGCGTGCCAGGGCTGCAGCAGCCGCACCATGTACACACCCGCCAGCAGATCGAGATAGCGGCGGCAGGTGGTCTGGTTCACGCCAAGCGAACGGCCAAGCTCACTGCCGTTCCACATCTGGAGGCCAAAGCCTTGAAAATCCTGCGCCAGGCACTCAGTTTTGAAGGCCTGGCAGGGCCTTGACCTCCCTGCTGAGATCGCTTGAAGCTGCTGGTTCTGCCCTTGACAGAGCGGGCCGAGTGGATTGCGCCGCTGGAAGCCAACCAAGCCAACCCGCCGCATAGGACAATCGCGGCAACGTTCATCGGGCCCGGCGGCGGCCCACACCGCAGCAATGGCCCAGGTCAACGGCAACTACCTCAAGCTCAAGGCGGGCTATCTGTTTCCTGAGATCGGCCGGCGGGTGAAGGCCTTCAGCGAAGCCAACCCGAGCGCGCCGATCATCCGGCTGGGCATCGGCGATGTGACCGAGCCGCTCCCCCAGGCTTGCCGCACCGCCATGAAGGCGGCCATCGACGAGATGGGCACACCCGAGGGCTTCCATGGCTACGGCCCCGAACAGGGCTATCAGTGGCTGCGGGAAGCGATCGCCAAAAACGATTTCCAGGCCCGCGGCTGCCAGATCAGCGCCGAAGAGATCTTCGTCTCCGACGGCTCCAAGTGCGACAGCGCCAACATCCTCGACATCCTCGGCCCAGACAACCGCATCGCCGTCACCGACCCGGTGTATCCGGTGTATGTGGACAGCAACGTGATGGCGGGCCGCACCGGCGACGCCGATGACGCCGGCCAGTACGGCGGCCTCACGTACTTACCAATAAGTGCTGAGAACGGCTTCACCGCCCAGATCCCCACGGAGAAGGTGGATCTGATCTACCTCTGCTTTCCCAACAACCCCACCGGCGCGGTAGCCACCAACGAGCAACTCAAGGCCTGGGTGGATTACGCCCGTGCCAACGACGCCCTGATCCTGTTTGATGCGGCCTACGAGGCCTTCATCCAGGATCCGTCGCTGCCCCACTCCATTTATGAGATCGAAGGCGCCCGCGAGTGCGCGATCGAATTCCGCTCCTTCTCCAAGAACGCCGGCTTCACCGGCACCCGCTGCGCCCTCACCGTGGTGCCCCGCGGCCTGATGGGCACCGCCGCCAATGGCGAGAGCGTGGAGCTGTGGGCCCTGTGGAACCGCCGCCAGTGCACCAAGTTCAACGGTGTCAGCTACATCGTGCAACGCGGCGCCGAGGCCGTGTATTCACCCGAGGGCCAGGCCCAGGTGAAAGCGCTGGTCGCCTTTTACATGGAGAACGCCACCATCATCCGCCGCGAGCTCAGCGCCGCCGGTCTGGCGGTGTATGGCGGCGAACAGGCCCCCTACGTGTGGCTGAAAACGCCGGAGGGCGTGGATTCCTGGGGCTTCTTCGACCTGCTGCTGGGCCAGGCGCATGTGGTGGGCACCCCCGGCAGCGGCTTCGGCGCCGCCGGCGAGGGCTACTTCCGCCTCTCAGCCTTCAACAGCAAAGGCAACGTGAATGAGGCGATGGGGCGGATTCGGGCGGCGCTAAAGGGCTGAGAGGCCTAAACTTGTCCAAGACTCCTGGACAGGCCTTGGCGATCGAAACCACCTACAGCCAGGCTCGCGAAAGCCTCAAAAGCCTGATGGATCGGGCCGTGCAGGACCGCGAAGTGGTGCTCGTGCGCCGCCGCAACGGCGGTGATGTGGCCCTGGTGGCCGCCGATGAGCTGAGCAGCCTGCTGGAAACCGCTCACTTGCTGCGCTCACCTGCCAACGCCGAGCGCTTGCTCACGGCCCTGAGCCGAGCACGGCAGCAGCACTTGCCCGCGATCAATCTGGCAGACCTGGAAGCCCAGCTCGAGGGCTGATGGCTGGAGCCTGGCTGGCGGTGGTGCATCCGGAATTCCTGGACGACCTGCAGCACTGGATACGCCATGACCCACGCACAGCCCGCCGCCTGCTGGAGCTGATGCGCGCCATCCTCAAGGACCCCTTCCGCGGCATCGGCAAACCGGAACCCCTCAAGTACCTGGGGGCGGATGTGTGGTCGCGGCGGATCACCCAGGAGCACCGCTGCGTCTATCTGGGGCAAAACCAGCGGGTGGAGTTCCTGCAGGGGCGCTACCACTACTGAAGCCCGGGCCCAATCCAGCGCAGATCGCGCCGCAACTCCCTCAGGTCGCCACCACCCCCACCAGGGCCTGGGCGTACTAGTCGGAAATCAGAGAAAAGAGATCAGCAGTCATGACAGAAATGCGAGAGAGATGAAAATCAAAGGTATCGTCTTCGCCCACCATCCTAAACGGCGTGAGCTACATCGTGCAGCGCGGCGCCGAAGCGGTGGACTCCCCAAAAGGCCAGGCCCAGGTAGAGGCGCTGATCGGCTTCTATATGGAGAACGCCGCGATCATCCGACGCGAACTCAGCGCCGCCGCACTATGGGGCCCCCATCCGTTGGGCCCCAGTCAAGCCAACAGAGGATCTGAGCGGCATTCTGATCACCAGCGGCGGCCATGATGACCCCGAAAGCGCAGGGCCCGCCAGCCCAGTTAATCGCCATGCTCGAGCCAGCGCGGCTGTCCACCACAGACTGGGACGTGCTAGCCCGCGGAGCTGAACGGGCGGCCCGGCAGTGGATGGAGAACAAGCACCAGGCCAGCGGTGCCTGCCTGCTTGTGCTGATCAATGGGTGCCTGCAGTGCCCCGAACCCACCCTGGCCGCTGCCAAGCCCCTACTGGCCAGCCAGGAGCTGGAACACGCCCAAACGTTGCGGCACAGGCAGAATCAGGCCCACCATCTGCTCGCCCGGGCCGGCTTGCGCCTGCTCCTGGCCGCAATCACCGGCGAGCCGCCCCAGCAACTTGCGATCGAGCGCAGCCCCACAGGGAAACCGTTCCTGGCGCGATCTGAAGCAAGAGAACACAGCCCGGAATTCAACATTGCCCACTCCCACGACTTGGTGCTGATCGGCCTCCATCACACCGATCCCATCGGCGTGGATCTCGAAGCCCATCGGCCGCTGCCCGACTGCCTCGCCATCGCCAACCGTTGTTTTGATGGCGAAACGGTTCGCCAACTCGCTGCTCTCAACGGCGAGCAACAGCTCCATGCGTTCTATTCAGCCTGGTGCCAGCTCGAAGCCGATCGCAAGGCCACAGGCCATGGACTGGCCCGTACCCCCCCAGCCCAAATAGATCTGCAGCGCCTTCCTATCGCCGTACCCGTGGATTACAGCGGCTGGATTTCAATCTTGCCTTGCCTGAAAAGCGAATAGCAACCTTAGCCCTGCGATCCTTGACGCCAAGTTCCAGTGAGATATGAATCGGAACCCCATGATCGGCGGCGATTGGACAAACCTTGATGGCCAGATCTCATGGGTGAAGCTGGCCCAGAAAGCCTGCTCAATGGTTCATGGTGGTGGGCCAACGGGAATGGGATCCAGATCCCCAGCAACGCACCGGCTCTCCTAGATCCCGATGGCGGGATAACCACTCGCGAACAGCTACGCGATCAGATTCAGCCGAATCTTGATCCGCTCAGCCGCCCTAGAGCTCCCCTGCAGGGCGATTAGTGGCGGCCATGAAGCGATTGCCTGCCACAAATCGCTTCACAGCATGAAGCGATTAGGCTGCGTTGATGGCTTCATCCTGGATCTGGCAGCAGAGCGACTGGCCCCAGTTCCGCTGGAGCAGCTCTGCTCTGGAGCCGCTGCTGGCGCAGGCCCGCGCTGAACGCCAGGAGCTGCTGAGCCGGCTGGAAACGCTGGAGCACCCGCTCGATCGCGAGGCGATCTCCGCCTTGCTGGGCCGCGAGAGCCTGGGCACGGCCGCCATCGAAGGCGAGCTGCTGGATCCCGGCCAGGTGCGCTCCTCCATTGCCCGCCGGCTGCAGCTTCCCCTGGCCGACGGGCAGCCGGCCGCCAGCGCCCAGGTGGAGGGCTTGCTGGATGTGTTGCTGGAGGCGACCAGCAGCCTGGAGGCGCCCCTCAGCCTGGCCACGCTGCACCACTGGCACCAGCGTCTATTCGCCGCTGGACCCGATGGCCTGCGCGCCATCCGGATCGGCGAGCTGCGCGATCAGGCTCCGATGCAGGTGCTCTCGGGCGCCATCGGCCGTGAGCGCCTGCACTTCGAAGCACCGCCCCGAGCCCAGCTGGAACAGCAGCTGGAGGCCTTCCTGCACTGGATCAACTCCCCGCCAGCACAGCTGGATGGGCTGCTTCGCGCCGGCCTGGCCCACCTCTGGTTTCTCACCCTCCACCCCTATGAAGACGGCAACGGCCGCCTGGCCCGTGCCATCACCGATCGGCTTCTGGCCGAGGACTGCAGGGCCCAGGCCCAACAGGAGTTGGCTGGCCGCGCTCTCGGCATCTCCGCCCAGATCCTGCGGGAGCGGGAGGGGTATTACACGGCACTGGAGCGCTGCCAGCGGGGGGATCTGGATGTCACGGGCTGGCTCAGCTGGTTCCTGGAACAGCTCACGGCTGCGGCGGCCAGCCATGGCGCCGTGGTGGACGCGGTGCGGCGCAAGGCGGCCTTCTGGTGGAACCACCGGCACAAGTGCTTCAACAGCCGCCAGCAGAAACTGCTGAATCGGTTGCTGGATGCCGAGCCGGAGGGTTTCACAGGCGGCATGACCCTGCGCAAGGCCATCAGCCTCACCAAAGTGAGCCGAGCCACGGCCTGGCGCGATCTGGCCGAACTGGTGGAACAGCAAGCGATCGAGCCAACTGGCGAGGGCCGCAGCCGCGCCTATCGCCTCCATTGGCCAGGTGGGCCGCTACCAGTGGATGGCGCATAGGCGGGAATCGGTGAGCTGGCTGGATGGGGCAGCAGGCGTCCCTTCCTAAACTGGAGCTCCCTTGAAGCCACCCCGCCGTGATGCCACCGATGGTGCAAGCCAGCGCCACGCCGGGCCGTGCGCCCGGCGGCGCCGCCGTGATGGAGAAAGCCCCCGAGCGCGTGCGCCAGCCCCAGCGCCGCTACAAGGTGCTGCTGCACAACGACCCGGTGAACTCGATGGAGTTTGTGGTGAGCACCCTGCGCCAGGTGGTGCCCAGCCTGAGCGAGCAGGACGCGATCGCCGTGATGCTGGAAGCCCACAACACCGGCGTGGGCCTGGTGATCGTCTGCGACATCGAACCGGCCGAGTTTTACTGCGAGAGCCTCAAGGCCAAGGGCCTCACCAGCACGATCGAACCCGACGAATGAAGCCCCACTGGTGGGGCACGCTGCTCTATGTGCCCGGGCTGTATGGACTGGGCTGGCTGGCCAGTCGCCCCCTGGCGCTGCTCGCCCCCAGCTGGCGCGCCGACCAGGTGGACCTCGCCGGGCTCGCCATCTCCCTACTGCTGCTGTTGCTGACGCTGCCGCTGCGGATCAAGCGCGTGTGGCCCGACCCCCACCCCTGGCAGCGGCTGGGCCTGGCCGTGCCCATCACCGCAACTCTGCGCAGCGGGGTGCGCGGCCTGCTCAAGGCGCTGGCGTTGTTGCTGGTGGTGGCGGCGGTTCTGGTGCTGGCGGGCCAGGCCCAGTGGCTGGGGCAACTGAATGGCAGCTTGCTACTGAATGGGCTGCTGCTGCTGGCCGGGGTGGGCTTTGCCGAGGAGCTGCTGTTTCGCGGCTGGCTCTGGGGCGAGCTTGAGCTGCAGCTTGGGGCTCGCCAGGCCCTACTGCTGCAGGCGGTGATCTTCGCCCTGCTTCACCCCTGGTACCGGGCACCGGCTCTGGAGGCAGTGGGCCTGCTGGGCGGGCTGATCCTGCTGGGATTGGCCTTAGCACTCCAGCGCCGCGCCGATGGGGGATCCCTATGGGGTGCCATCGGCCTGCATGGCGGCCTGGTGGGGGGTTGGTTTGTCCTGCAGAAAGGCCTGCTGCAAATTTCCCCAGCAGCCCCTGCCTGGTGGGTGGGCCCCGGCGGCACTGACATCAACCCGATCGGCGGCCTGATCGGCTGGGTCGGCCTGGGGGCCCTCCTCTGGGTGCGCTGGCGCTGGTGGAACGCCCCTAGCGGGTCGCCGTAGCAAGAGCTTTACGCCCCTCCACCGGGGCGTGCAGAGCTTCCTCCAGGGGCGCAGTGCCGTAGTCGCGCTCCAGCAGATCCATGACGGTGCGGCCGAAATCAGCCGGGTTGCGCTCGAACGCCTCCAGACAGATGCGGCCGAAAGTGCTGCCCATCGGTTCAGGGTTCCAAAGCAGCTGACGGGCCGTCCAGGGCAGCATGCTCATCGGGTTGTAGCCGGGCTTGATCAAGCCCTGGTCGAAGCCGTATTGCTCCAGGTGGGTGTGGGGTTGCAGGCCGATGAAGAAGATCGCCGGCTCCACCACGCCTGCCCCGAAGATGCGCTCCAGCTCACGGTGATAGGCGACGGTCTGGCGGATCGTCTCCGGCCGTTCGTCGATCACGTTGAATGAATAATTCACCGACACGTGCTCGCGGAAACCGGCCCGGGCCAGCAGGCGGCAATTCTCTAAAACAGTGCGCAGGTTGTAGCCCATGCGCATCTTGCGCACCAGCTCCTGGGAGCCTGAGGTGATGCCGATCTCGAAGTAGTCCATCCCGGTGGCCACCATCAGCTCGGCCAGCTCGGCATCGAGATTGTCGGCACGGATGTAGGCCGCCCAGCGGATGTCGTGCCAGCCCTGGGCCTGGATCGCCCGCAGCAGCTGCTTGGCGTCTTCGATGTAGCGACGGGCCGGGATGAACTGGGCATCGGTGAACCAGAAGCCCCGCACGCCCCTGGCATAGAGCTGGGCCATCTCGGCGATCACCTCCTCCACTGGGTTGACCCGCACGGCCTTGCCTTCCACCACCGTGTAGACGCAGTAGCAGCAGTTGTGGGGGCAGCCGCGCTTGGTCTGCACGCCCACGTAGAAATCACCTCCCTCGAGATACCAATCCAACTGGGGCCAGATCGATGCGATGTAGTCGTAATTGCAGGCGGTTTTCTCCATCCCGCCAGGCTGTTCATGGATCAGGCCTGGCCGGGGCGCCTCGCCAGCAATGAAGCAACGCTCCGCCGCCAACGAATCACCGCGCAGCAGCTTCTCCAGCAGCGGCTCCCCTTCCCCCACCGACACCACCGTGCCCTTGGGTAGCTGGCGGCCCAGCTGTTCGTAGAACACGCTCACGGCGCCTCCACCCAGTACGGCCCGGGCCTCAGGGTGGAAGCGACGAGCGCGGCGCAAACCCCGGCGCACCAGGGCCAGGTTGCGCCAGAGCTCGCCATAAAAGGAGGCCATCAACCGCAGCCCTCCGAGGGCCCCACGCAAGCGCCTGAGCGGATTGCTTGCATAAAACACCTCAAAGGAGTTCTGGAGAGGATTACCGCCGCGGCCATCCACGGGCGCATAGATCTGAATGTCGCGCCAGGAGAACACCAACAGGCTGGGTCGGAATGCGGCGATGACCTCCAACAGCACCCGCTCCACATCCAGCACCGGCACGGCGGCCAGATCCAAGATCTGCTGATGTAGCTGCGGAAACTGCTTATGCAGGTGATCGGCCAAGTAAATCGGCCCGATCGGGAAGATGGGATTGCAGGGCAGCCGCACCAGCAGCACCCGGTGGTTGCTTGTGGGGCTCACGGCCGCTGGCCCTAGGGCCCGGAAGGCCGAGACGCTAACAACTGGGCCTCAACGCGGCGGGCCTGACGTTGAAGCGCAGCGGGCAAAAAGCGCACCCAGGCATCATGAACACAAAGCCTCGGCACCAGGCTGATCCCGGCACGCTGCAAAACCGCGACCAGCCCCGCCTCGCCGGGCTGGGGGTAGGCCGGATTGATCACATCGATGCAGTCAAGTCCGCCCAGATCGTCAATTCCCGCACCAACGGCTGCAGGCAAAGCCTCCAGGGGCCAGAGGTTGGGCGGCATCTGCAGGTGCACCTCCGACGGAAGAATGGCTCGGGCCGCCTCGATGGTGCCGAGCAAGTCGGCCTGTTCGGCCGGCGACAGCCGTTGGGCCTCACTGCCGTCAGGCCGAAAAGGCTGCAGGATCACCTCCTGCAAATGGCCCCAGCGGCGCTGCAGTTGGGCCAACAGCTCCAGGGCAGCGAGGCGGTCGGCGCTGGTTTCACCCACGCCGAGCAACAGTCCGGTGGTGAAGGGAATCCCCAGGCGTCCAGCCTGCTCCAGCTGGGCTAAGCGCAAGGCGCCTTGCTTGCTGGGGGCGTGGGCATGGAGGAGCTCATAGGCCGGGCCAATGCCCTCCAACATCAACCCCATCGAGCCATTCAGCCTGGCCAGGGCGGCCATCTCCTGCAGGGCCAGGGGCCCGGCATTGGTGTGGGGCAGTCGCCCCTGGGCCCAGGCCAGCCGGCAGAGGGCCACCAACCGACCGAACCAGGCTCGCCGCTGGGGAGAGCCAGGGGCCACCTCGCCACTGAGCAGCAGCACCTCCGCCGCCGCCGGACGGCTGGCGAGCAGGAGCTGGGCCTGATCATCGGCGAGGGCATCGGCCAGGGGGTCGCCGGGATCGGGCGAGCGGCGGAAACTGCAGTACCCGCAGGCGTTGAAACAGCTGCGAGTGGGCACCAGGGTGACGCTGGGGCTCCAGGTGACCCGGGCGCCCAGCCGCGGCGTCCGATCAGTGCGGCTAATCAAAGTCATCAGTAGCCCTTGACCATCCTGGACACGGCCTTCTCACGATTGCCGCAATCTTCCGTTACAGTTCGCGTCGACGGGATTCCGTCCGGCAGTTTGCGCTCCTGCGGATCCTTGCCTTCCATACCCGTTCTCCGGAACACTCTCTTCTCGTTCTCATGACAACCACAATTCAGCAGCGCCAAGGCGCTTCTGCGTGGAACCAGTTCTGCGAGT
>CBFIGH010000091.1:0-8728 GCA_965662115.1 Cyanobium sp. | reverse complement strand
CCGGGCTGATCAAGCAGCCGGTTGCCATGGTCGATTCCAATCCGGTTTTCCGGGCCCAGGTCAAGGGTGCGGGGCCCACGGGTGCCCTGGCGGCCCTCGCCCTGGCCAGGGCCGGTTGGCAGGTGTGCCTCAGTGATCCGCTGCCTGCTGCGGCCCTGCTGGAGCGAAACCGGGCCTACGCCTTCAACTATTCCAGTCAGCGCTTGCTGGTGGAGCTAGGCCTCTGGAGCCGTCTGGAGTCGGCCATGGTGCCGTTCCGCTCTCTCGCCTTGATCGATCAGGCCCTTGGGCGTCAGGTGGATTTTTCGGCGGCCGATTTGGGCTTGCGCTTGGCGGTGGAGCCAGCCGCCGCCGTCGGTTGGATCGCCCAGCACCGTTTGTTGATGCCGCCCCTGCTGGCGGCCCTGGCCAACCATCCGGCCGTTGCCCTGCAGTTGGGCCAGCCCCCGGGCCCGTTGCCCCAACCACCGCCCGACCTGGTGGTGGCGGCCGATGGTCCCCAATCCCCGAGCCGCAGGGCCCTCGGCATCGGTGCCCTGCAATGGGCCTACGGCCAGCATTGCCTGACCGCATTGGTGCAGCTACGGGGCAGTGCCCATGACCAGGCCTGGGAACTGTTGCGGCCCGAGGGGCCCTTTGCGGTGCTGCCCCTGGGGGAGGGCCTGTTCCAGCTGGTCTGGAGTGCGCCGGCCCGCCGCTGCCGGCAGCTGGAGAGTCTGGGCGATGCGGCCTATCTGGATGCCCTCTCTGGAGCCCTGCCGGATCGATTGCAGCCCGATGCCCTGCTGGATTCGCCGCGGGCCTATCCGGTGGGTCTGCTGCTGGCCCATCGTTTGCATCGGGGCCGCACCGTGCTGGTGGGGGAAAGTGGCCATCGCTGCCATCCGGTGGGTGGTCAGGGGCTGAACCTGTGCTGGCGGGATGTGGCCCAGCTGCACCGTCTGGCCGGGCAGGTGGTGGCTGGCCGGTTGGCGGTGGAGCGGCTGCCGGCCGCCTATGGGCGCCGCCGCTGGCCCGATCTGCTGCTCACTCTGCTGGCCACCGACCTGCTGGTGCGGCTGTTCTCCAACCGCTCGCCCCTGCTGCTGCCACTCCGCCGCCTGGCGCTGCTGCTGCTGGCTCGCCTGCCCCCGCTGCGGCAGCTGACCCTGGCGGCGATGACCCACGGGCCTTGCCAGCTGCTGCGCCCATGATCAGCATGGTGCGAACACGGCTCGATGCCGATGGTGATCAGCAGCCCGTCCCAATCCCCACCCTCCCAGGCGATGGTGCGTCTGCTGCGCCATCAGTTTGGCCTCAGTCAGAGTGCCCTTGACCTCGGCCTGCGCCAGGCCCAGCAGGAGCAGGCCCCCCTGCCGGTGGTGCTGTGGCGCTACGGGCTGATCAGCTTGGAGCAATTCGACGCCCTGATCAGCTGGCAGGACAACCAGCCGGGCTGAGCTCCTAGCTGTAGATGATCAGAGACTCCACCGGCTGGTGTTCCGGCAGTTTGCGGCGGCCGGCGAGGGCGGCCAGCTCGGCCACAAAGCCGAAGCCGCAGAGCTGGCCGCCGGCCGCCTCCACCAGTTGGGCACAGGCCGCGGCGGTGCCGCCGGTGGCCAGCAGGTCGTCGATGATCAGCACCCTGGAGCCGTCGGCCAGGGCATCGCTGTGGATTTCCAGGCGGTCGCTGCCGTATTCGAGGGCGTAGTCGACGCCGGTGACCTGGCCGGGCAGCTTGCCCGGCTTGCGCACCGGCACAAAACCGAGGCGCACGGCGGTGGCCAGGGCCGTTCCCACGATGAAGCCCCGCGATTCGATGCCCACGATCAGCTCGGGCTGCAACCGCTCACACAGGAGGCTGAGTTGGCGGATCACCTCCTGCCACCCCTCGGGGTCACGCATCAGCGGTGTGAGGTCGCGAAACAGGATGCCGGGCTTGGGAAAGTCGGGCACATCCCGCACGAGTTCCCGCAGGTCTGGGGCCATGGACGTGACGGGGGGGGGCACTTGCTGGCATCATCGCAGCCATGCCCCAGGACCGATCCGTGCCGGCTGCCAACACCCGGCTCCCCCGTCGGGGCCTCGAACGCCTCGATTTGCTCTTGCTCAGCGTCGAGGCGCTCGACCTCAACGGTGGGGAGTCGATGGTGTGGATGAGCGAACAGATGGGCTTCACCTCCCTTTTCCCCAACCGGGTGGAACTCTGGAAGCGGCGCTGCACCAACCCCCTGCGCCGCACCACCCGCCGCGAGGGGCTCGACCCGGCCGAAACCGACGCCCTGATCAGGATCCTCTGTGCCTTGGCCGATCGCCTCTACCCCCTGCTGCGTGCCCTGCTCACCAGTGCCGAGCCGGCTGAGGTGCTCAGCCAGCGCTGGGACCTGTTCCGAGGTCGCCTGTTCGAACTGATCCGTGAGCGGATGAACCCCCGCCGTGGCGGCGTGCAACTCTGGCTCGATCCCGATGCTGGTGCCCACCAGGCCCGCCAGCTGGTGCAGTCCCTGGCCCTGGGATCCGGGCTGGGAGGCTTTGAGCGCCTGCGGGCCAGTCTCCTCGACGCCCAGCCTTAATCGTGCCCAGGCCATGAAACAGACCCTGCAATTCGATCAACTCAGCTGTCGCCTGCGGGTGGAGGGTCTGCCGGATGTGTCCGTGGGCCAGAGCGGTCAGGCCCTTGGCATCATCACGGGCTGGAGCCTGCAGTGGGCCGGTCGCCCCGAGCTGGAGGGTCGCAAGGAGCATCTGCTGGCCCTGATGCAGGTGGTGCTGCCCTATGCCCGCTACCTGATCAGCGGCGTGCCCCGACGCTTTGGGGCCGAACCCAAGCCCGTGGAGATCGGCCCGAATCCCGGCACGGGCCACCTGTTGATGCTGCGCAGCAGCCAACCCGATACCCCCCCCCTGCAGCTGGTGCTCGATGACGCCGAGTTGGCCGACCTGGTGCGCGTGCTCGACCAGCTGCGCCTCGATCCCAGGCTGCAGTTGCCCCTGGAGCTGCCGGCGCCGCTTCCCCTCAAGGCCCGTGAGCTGTTGGAGCGCCGGCCCCTGGCCCAAAGGCTTGCTGCCCCCGTTGGCGGTGTGCTGGCCCTGGGGCTGGTGGCCGGATTGGGCCTGTTGATGCCTGAACCCAAGCCAGCGGTCGTGCCCCCGCCCAGCCCCAGCCCGGCCCAACGCAGTTCATCTTGACTTTGGCGCTTGGCTGGTCACACTGAAGCTGTTCCAGCTGGGGCCATGGCGAAGCTGAGTTGGTCAGAGCTGCGAATTCGGGTTGCCCGGCTTGGCGCCACGCTCGGGGTGGTGGTGCGCAGTGATCCGGAGGTCTGCGGGCTCAGTGGCGACGACTTTCGCCTCTCGTTGCACCACGGCGGTCATGGGGATTGCACGGTGGCTGATCTCTCCTTGATTGACTGCCCGAATGAGCTGGTGCTGATCGAATTCGAGCGTTGGATGCGTGGTGCCGGCTACGCTCTAGAGGGATGAGGTCAGGCCGTCGCCCCAAACTTCAGCTGCCAGAGGGCGGCAAGCCCGCCAAGGCCGGCAAGTCCAGGCGAAGCAGGGTGTTGCGGGGCCGCCAACTTCGGGCCCGTTGGCGCCAACTGGGCACGGCCTTTCTGCTCAGCGGCAGCGGGGTCGGCCTGATTTTGGCCCTGTTGCAGGTGCCGGATCGATTTGACACCTTCCTGGTGCTCAGCACGGCCCTGGTCAATCTGATCGCCGGGGTGCAGCAGGCCCTCTGGGGGGTGCTGCAGTTGTTGATCGTGCTGTTGCTGGTGTTGGCGGCCGTTGGGGCGCTGGCTTTGGTGGTGGTGGGGCTGATTCGCCTGATCCAGGCCTTCTGGCCCCAGCCCACGGGTCGCCCCTGAGGCTGGCCTAGCCATGCAGGCGCTGGGCCCAGAGCCCGGCCAGCTGGTAGGAGCTCCACAGGAAGGCCAAGAGGAACAACCAGTTCAGCCAGGCAGGGCGTTGGGGCTTCTCGGGAATCATCGGCCAGCACGGAGGCGCTTTTGCCAGGATCGCAGCTTCCCGGTTCTTAGGCACGGAGCGGCGGGCCTGGCCCCTTGGTTGTTTAAGCTTGTATACCTGGGTGTTCTGAAGGGGCCTGGTGATGGGCAACCCAATCAGTCGTGAGCTGTTCTTGGAGCGGGCCAACTTCCGCTTTGGTGATCACTATGACTACTCGGAGATTATCTACAAAAGCTACAAGACACCCATTCGAATCCGCTGCACCAGCCATCCGGTGAAGCAGATTTCCATCACCCCTGAAAAGCATCTCCAAACCACGGGCGGCTGTAAGTACTGTCTGCGTGAGATGCGCATTACCAGCCTGGAACGGGAGTTGAACCGGGCGAGCCTGGAAAGGCCGTTCGGCGATTGGGCCAGGCAGATCGCCAGGCGCCGGGTTCAAGGTTGAGGCCCGGCGGGTCGCTGGCGTCCGATGTAAAGAATCAAAAATTGGTGGCGATGGGCACAGCCGGGCCGCGCCTGGGCGAGTGCAGTAGAGAACCTCTGTTCTAGTTCCATGGGTGGTTCGGGCCTGTCGCTGATGACCCTCGAGGATGGCCGCGCCTCCTACAAGGGCACCTGGAGCCTGATTCTTGACCCAACCCAGCAGTTGGCCGCGGTCCACACCACCTTCCACCCCAGTCAAGGCCCAGGCTGTGTGATTGAGAAGCTCGACTTTCAGGCCAAGGAGACGGCGATCGCGTTTCTTCGCCATCTGCTGTTGCACAACTGGCAGCTATGCGATGTTAAAAATGAGGGTGAGTCCCTGCTGTTGGGCTTATCCAGCTAGGGCGCCCACCACGCAGCCAACCACCCCCTTCGCCAATTCGCTTGAAGGCCCATGAATTCGATGAGCGCTGCCGACGCTTTTGCAGCCGTAGCCCTTGCGGCTGTCTGTTGGGATGGAGTTTTGACCATGGCGGGGTCCCGATCCCTGCGCCATGCCCTCGACTATCGCCTGCCCTTTCGGGACTTTGACGAAGCCCAGATGCTGCATTTGTTGGATACCCTGCTGAAGCAACTGAGGGACAAGGGCGCCCAGCATTTGATGGTTGATGGGGCAGCCGTGTTGAATGCCAAGCAGCGGGGCTCTGCCTTTGCCGTGGCGGCAGAAATCATGCGCTCCGATGGGCCACTTCAAGAGGATGAGCAGAATATCTTGGTCAATCTGGCCTCTGTTTTGGAGCTCGATAGCACCCTCACAACGGATATCCTCAACGTCATGGATGTTCTCCACTCAGATATTCAAGATTCGGATCTTTGAAATTCAGAAATTTAAGGTCAGACATTGAGGTTGGCTAGCGGCTGACCCCAGTCCCTCCCTGCCTGCCACCCCATGCTTCTGCCGGCAGTGCCTGTCGCCCCATCCCAGCCAGCCCAGCGCCACACCGGCAAACGGGGGCTGGATCTACTCAGGGACCCGGCCCTGAATCAGGGCACCGCTTTTTCAGCCGACCAGCGCCGCACCTTTGGGCTGGAGGGGCTGCTGCCGCCCCAGGTTGAGAGCTTGGCCCTGCAGGTGCAGCGCAGCTGGGCAGCCTTTAGCCAGCTGGAGGGCAGCCTGGAGCGTTACGCCTTCGTGGAGGGGCTCCGGCGCAGCAACCTGGTTTTGTTTCACCGCTTCCTGCGGGATCACCTGGAGGCGGTACTGCCGATCGTCTACACCCCCACCGTGGGGGCGGTGATTCAGGATTTCAGCCGCAGCTACCGCACCCCCATCGAGGGGCTGTTTATCAGCGCCGATCAGCAGGGGCGGCTTCGCCAGGTGTTGCGCAATGGGATAAGCGGTCCGATTGATCTGGTGCTGGTCACCGATTCGGAAGGGATCCTGGGCATCGGCGATCAGGGGGTTGGCGGGATTCATATCTGCCAGGGCAAGTTGGCCGTCTACACCCTCTGCGCCGGTGTCGACCCAGAGCGGGTGCTGGCGGTTGCCCTCGATGTGGGCACCAATCGGCCCAGCCTGTTGGCCGACCCCCTCTATCCCGGGCTGCATCAACGCCGCCTGGCTGGGGCTGATTATCTGGCTTTCGTGGATGAGTTTGTCGAGGCGGTTCAATCGGAGTGCCCCGGCGCTTGTCTGCACTGGGAGGACTTCGGCACCAGCCATGCCCGTCAGCTGCTGGAGCTCTACCGCGGCCAGCTCCCCAGCTTCAACGACGACATCCAGGGCACCAGCGGGGTGGCCAGCGCCGCGGTGCTGGCGGCTTGCCGGGGCCTGGGCCAGGCCCTGGCCGACCAGCGCATCGTCGTGTTCGGGGCGGGGACGGCGGGCTGCGGCATTGCCGAAGGTTTGCTGCGGCTGCTGCAAGCCGATGGCCTGAGCCCGCAGCAAGCCCGCCAGCGGATCTGGGCGATTGATCGCCAGGGCCTCCTGGTGCAGGGCATGGCGGGAATGAACCCTGGCGCCGCAGCCCTGGCGCGCGATCCCCACGACGTGGTGGCTATGGGCCGCAACCCCGACGGCCTGATCGATCTGGCCGCGGTGGTCGCCCAGGTGCGCCCCACCGTGCTGATCGGCACCTCAACGGTGGCAGGGGCTTTCAGCCAGGCGGTGGTCGAGGCGATGGCCCGCCACTGCGCCCGTCCGGTGATCTTGCCGTTGTCCAATCCCACGGCCCTGGCCGAGGCCGCTCCGGCCGACCTGCTCGCCTGGACCGGGGGGCGGGCCCTGGTGGCGACCGGCAGCCCGTTTGCGCCCGTGCCGCTGCCCGGGGGCGCGCGGGTGATCGGCCAGTGCAACAACTGCTTCCTGTTCCCCGGGCTCGGCTTTGCCACGGTGGCCCTGGGGCTGCGCCGCATCAGCGACGGCATGATCGATGCGGGCCTCCAGGCGCTGGCGGAGTGGATCCCCGCCAGTCGCAATCCCGCGGCCCCATTGATGCCAGCCCTGGGCGATGGGGCGGCGGTGGCTGCAGCCGTGGCGCAGGCGGTGGCCATCGCTGGCGTCCGGGAGGGGCTGGCAGCCGATGGGGTCAGGGAAGAGCAGGTGCCCCTGCTGCTGGAGCAAGCCCGATGGCTGCCGATCTACCCAGACCTGCAGGCCAACGCCGTGGAGGAATGAACAGGCGGCCGCCAGCAGAGCTTCATGTTTCGTAGCATTTGACCAGTTTGAGGCCCCCATGCCCTGGACCGCTGCTGACATTCCGGACCAGTCCGGCCGTCTGGCCCTGATCACCGGTGCGAGCAGTGGCCTGGGGCTGGAGACGGCCCGGGCCTTGCTGACCCGTGGGGCCACGGTGGTGCTTGGCTGCCGCAGCCGCCTTCGGGCTGAACAGGCCCGCACAGACCTGCTGGCCGACGCCGTTGGGGGCTCGATCGAACTGCTCGATCTCGACCTGGCCGATCTGACCTCGGTGCGGGCCGCGGCCCGCGACCTGGCCGATCGCTTCGGCCACCTCGACCTGTTGATCAACAATGCCGGCGTGATGGGCCTGCCGCGCAAGCTCACCAGCGACGGTTTTGAGCAGCAGTTTGGGGTGAACCATCTGGGCCACTTCGCGCTCACCATGGCCCTGCTGCCCCTGCTGCGGGGACGGCCCCACAGCAGGGTTGTCACCGTCACGTCCGGTGCCCAGTATTTCGGCCGCATCGCCTTTGATGATCTCCAGGGTGAGCGCCGCTATGACCGCTGGGCGGCCTACGGCCAGAGCAAGCTGGCCAATGTGATGTTCGCCCTGGAGCTGCAGCAGCAGCTCTTGGCCGCGGGAGAGGACGTGCTCTCGCTGGCCGCCCATCCCGGCATGGCCCGCACCAACCTGCAGCCCGCCTCGGTCGCCGCCAGTGGGTCCTGGTTTGAATCTGTGGCCTATGGCGCCATGGGCCCGCTGTTTCAGAGTGCGGCGATGGGGGCCCTGCCCCAGTTGTTTGCCGCCACGGCGCCTGGTGCCAAACCCGGCGGCCATTACGGTCCAGATCAACTGGGTGGATTGCGCGGCCATCCCCGCGAGGTGCCGATCGCCCCTGCCGCCAATGATGGCGAACAGCGTCGGCAGCTGTGGCAGTTGAGCGAGCAGCTCACGGCGGCCCCCCGAAGCTGAGCGGACCCATGCCCGTAGCCGTTGCCCTGGCAATGTTGGAGCGGGATGGCCGCTGGCTGATGCAGCTGCGTGACGACATTCCCAGCATCGTGGCGCCGGGTTGTTGGGGTTTGTTTGGAGGTCACCTTGATCCGGGCGAGACCGCAGAGCAGGCGCTGCAGCGCGAGTTGCTCGAGGAGATCAGCTGGCAAGCGGAGGGGTTGCGCTACGTCATGGAGCACCGCAACCCCAGGCGTGTTGCCCATATTTTTTCGGCTCGGCTGGGGGTTCCGTTGGCGCAGTTGCAGTTGCTCGAGGGTCAGGACATGGCGCTGGTGGCACCGCAGGACTTGCTGAGTGGCGCGATCTGGAGCCCACGGCTGCAGTCCCATCGGCCCCTGGCCGATGGATTGGCGGAGGTGATGCAACACTTTTTTGTTGGATCCGCCAACCCGGGCCCCTAGCTGTCAGGGCTTTCGAATTATTGCGGCATCTTGTCAAAAGTGCTGTTTGACTGATACCAGTTCAAGCTTGCGACCCGTGATCATCCAATCAGGAGAAATCATTGGCCTCCGCTCCAAGCCTGATGCCCTCTTCCAGGTGGTCAACTCGGACGAGCTTTCCGGTTCTGCCTGGGTCAGGCGTTGGCCCTTGAGCAGGCACCGGTTCCCCACCTTTTCGGTGCCCCATGCTGAGATCACCCCCGCTCGGCAGGGGATCCGGCC